>NZ_CP012712.1:527500-900000 GCF_001295365.1 Parageobacillus thermoglucosidasius
TTAAAATATTTGATGTCAATAGTTTTTTCAAAAGCGACGTAATTTAATATAACAATTATGTGTATAAAAGTCAACTACTTTATTTAAAAAATTTTTATGTCCCCTATGATCCTTTCGGACATAGGGGACATGATTTTATTTGTTACGCATTTGTGGAAATAGCAACACATCACGAATAGACGGTGAATTTGTCAATAGCATAACAAGTCGGTCAACACCAATGCCCAAACCACCCGTTGGTGGCATTCCATATTCAAGCGCTTCGATGAAGTCTTCGTCCATCTCGTGGGCTTCGTCATTTCCCTGCTCCCGCTCTTTCAGCTGTGCTTCAAAGCGCTCACGCTGGTCAATCGGATCATTTAATTCGGTAAATGCATTTGCATGCTCACGACCGACGATAAACAATTCAAAGCGGTCTGTAAAGCGCGGATCGTCTGGATTTTTCTTCGCTAACGGCGAGATTTCCACCGGATGTCCATAAATAAATGTTGGCTGAATAAGCTTGTCCTCTACTTTCTGCTCAAAAAACTCATTCACAATATGGCCAAACGTCATATGCGGGGCTATTTCCACACCATGCTCTTTTGCCAATTCCCTAGCTTCTTCATCGCTCATTTGTTTCCAAAAATCGACGCCCACATATTCTTTAATCGCATCTACCATATGAAGTCGTTTCCATTCAGGAGTTAAATCAACCTTATGCTCTCCATACTGGATTTTTGTCGTCCCTAACACTTCTTGGGCGATGTGGGCAATTAAGTTTTCCGTCAATGTCATAATATCGCGGAAATCCGCGTACGCTTCGTACAGCTCAAGCATCGTAAATTCTGGGTTATGGCGTGTAGAAACTCCTTCATTACGGAACACACGGCCTATCTCATAAACTTTTTCTAATCCGCCGACAATTAAACGTTTCAAATGAAGCTCGATCGCGATCCGCATATATAACGGCATATCCAACGCGTTATGGTGAGTGATAAACGGACGAGCCGCCGCTCCTCCGGCAATGTTGTGCATCATCGGCGTTTCGACTTCTAAATAGCCATGGCTATCTAAGTAACGGCGCATCGATTGAATAATCCGGCTGCGTGTGATAAACGTATTTTTGCTGTCCGGATTCATAATTAAATCTAAATACCGTTGTCGGTAACGCTGTTCGATGTCTTTTAGCCCATGGTATTTTTCCGGAAGCGGGCGCAGCGCTTTTGTTAAAAATTCATAAGAGGATACTTTAATGGACAGCTCCCCGACTTTTGTTTTAAATACCGTTCCGCAAACACCGATAATATCGCCTAAATCAGAAGTTTTGAAAAGCTCGTATTGTTCTGGGCCGACCGCATCTTCACGAACGTAAATTTGAATTTGGCCAGTGACGTCTTGAATATGGGCGAATCCCGCTTTACCTTTGCCCCGTTTTGTCATAATGCGCCCGGCAACAGCAACTTTTATTTGTTTTTCTTCCAGTTCTTCTTTTGATAAATCACCGTATAAATCAAACAGTTCTTGTGCTTTATGTGTTCGTTCAAACCGTTTGCCAAACGGATCAATTCCCATTTCTCTTAATTTATGTAATTTTTCCCTGCGGACTCGCAATTGATCGTTAAGTTCTTCATGACTCATATAAACTTCACTCCATTTAAAAAGTTTTTATGAAAAATACTGCCAGCGAAGGCTGGCAGCAAATAACTGCTATCATTTTATTGCCCATTTACACAGCCTGTGCATTCATTTGTTCTTTGCTTTCTACCTCTTCGGCAAAATTGAGTAAAAGGGCGGCAAGCTGTTCACGAGTTTCACATTCATTAATCGCATTGCGGATTTTTGCGTTACCGCGCACTCCTTTTAAATACCATGCTGCATGCTTGCGCATTTCTTTTACCGCGATATGCTCGCCTTTCAGCGCAATGAGGCGGTCTAAATGCAAAAGGCATACTTCAATTTTTTCTCTTACTGTCGGTTCTGGAATTAATTCCCCTGTTTCTAAATAACGAACTGTCCGGTAAATCATCCACGGGTTTCCGAGAGCGGCGCGCCCAATCATCACGCCGTCCACGCCTGTTTCTTCAAGCATCCGTTTTGCGTCTTGCGGCGTCTTTACATCCCCGTTTCCAATGACAGGGATATTGACGGCTTCTTTAACTTGTTTAATAATATTCCAGTCCGCTTTGCCTTCGTACATTTGCACTCTCGTTCTTCCGTGAACCGCTACCGCCTTACCGCCGGCACGCTCTACAGCTTGCGCATTTTCCACTGCGTAAATATGATTTTCATCCCAACCGATTCGCATTTTTACCGTTACCGGTTTTTCGACTGCGTCTACAATCGCGGCAACAACGTCATAAATTTTATTAGGATCTAAAAGCCATTTTGCCCCTGCATCACATTTTGTAACTTTTGGAACAGGGCATCCCATATTGATATCAATGATATCAGCGTTCGTATGTTTATCGACAAATTTTGCCGCCTCGACAAGCGTTTCTTTCTCCCCGCCAAAAATTTGCAAACTTAGCGGTTTTTCACGCTCATCAATATATAACATGTTCAGCGTTTTTTCGTTATTGTACACAATTCCTTTATCACTTACCATTTCCGCGCAAACAAGCCCTGCTCCAAACTCTTTCACAGTAAGGCGGAATGCCGAATTGCACACACCAGCCATTGGCGCAAGGACAACGCGGTTTTTAATTTCCACATCGCCGATTTTAAACATCGGTCTACCTCCTTTCTTATTTCCCGGCTTCTGAATGCGGCGCAAGCTCTTCGACAGATATATTCAACCGCTCGGCAATTTGCTGCACTAATTCCTCTGTCGGTAAACGATTTCCTCGTTCAATTTCTCCTAAAATCGACACAGATATGCCAAGTTCTTTTGCCAGCCTTTCTTGCGTATATCCTTTTAGCTTTCGAAAAGCGCGAATACGTCTTCCCCATTTTTCTGCTTCCATACACGAACTCCTTCTTTGTCAGGTAGTCGATCTACAAGGTGCAATAGACATTGAGTGACATTCGGAATATGGATATCGCGATTTAATTCCAACAATGGAATCATCACAAACGCACGCTCTGTCATACGCGGATGAGGAATGATAAGTTGTTCTGTTTCAATATTTTCGTGATTATATAATAAAATGTCAAGGTCCAACGTTCGCGGCCCCCAACGCATTTCCCTTTTTCTCCCAAAATTTTGTTCGATTTTTTGTGTAACATCTAGCAATGCAAAAGGAGAAAGAGAAGTATAAATTTTGACGACCATATTTAAAAACTTATTTTGATGGATATAGCCGACTGGTTCGGTTTCATAAATAGATGAAGCAGCAGCGACGGAAATTTGTTGATGACTATCCAACATTTTGACAGCTTCCCGCAAATAAAAGAAGCGATCACCGATATTAGAACCAAGTGCGATGTATGCGTGATTTTCCATTTAACGACCCCTTACAATTTCTACTGCGACAGATTCATAATGGCCCTTAATGGGCGGATTTGGCTTTGTCACTTTTATCGTGCAACGAGCAACAGTTGGAAAAGAAGATAAAATTTGCTCAGCAATCGTTTCTGCCACTGCTTCGATTAACGAAAATCTCCGTTTTTCGACGACATTTCGGCAAATATCGTACACTTCTGCATAATTAATCGTATCATTTAACTGATCGCTTTTTCCAGCCTTTTGCAAATCCGTCTCAAGGATAGCGTCGACAATAAAGCGCTGCCCAAGCACGTTTTCTTCTGGAAGCACGCCGTGATATCCATAAAATTCCATGCGGTGAAGATAAATTTTATCGATCGTTCGCCACTCCTTTTCCAAGCATTGCATCCATCATTTTCACCATTCGCGCAATTGGCAATACATCGTGAACGCGGACGATATGAGCTCCCTTTGCGATTCCCAAGCATACGGTCGCTCCTGTCCCTTCGACTCGTTCATCAACCGGTAAATCAAGGACATGGCCGATAAACCGTTTCCGTGACGTGCCAAGCAAGAGCGGATATCCTAGTTTGGCAAATTCATCTAAACGGCGCATAATTTCCAGATTATGCTCCAATGTTTTCGCAAATCCGATCCCCGGATCTAAAATAATGTTTTCGTCTTTCACGCCTGCGCGTTTTACGATGGCGACACTTTCCATTAAATCAGAAATCATATCGGAAATTAAATCACGGTACTGAAGATCATGGCGATTATGCATTAAAATAATCGGAACATCATAAAAAGCGGCGACTTCCGCCATTTTCTCGTCTGCTTTTGCCCCCCATACATCGTTAATGATGTGCGCTCCCGCTTCGATCGCTTGTTTGGCGACTTCCGCTTTATACGTATCAATGGAAATAGGGACATTGATTTCTTGAGCGACCGCTTTCACCACAGGAATTACCCGCCGCAGCTCTTCCTCAAGCGATACTTTCTCAGCACCTGGCCGGGTCGATTCCCCGCCAATATCAATAATGTCCGCACCATCGGCAACAAGTTGCTTTGCGTGCTCCACCGCGCGGTCGAGATCATAAAACCGTCCGCCGTCAGAGAAAGAATCCGGCGTTACGTTGACAATCCCCATGACCATTGTTTTTTTTCGCAAATCCAGCTCGTAATCCCCGCAGCGCAGCACAAAAGGGGTTGCACTTGTTGTAGCCATCGCTCATTCCATCCTTTCTGCTAACTCGTATTTTGTCCATAAAAACGATGTGAAATGCTTGTAATGCTTCTGCAATAATGAAGTGACCGGCCCATCGGCACCTTGATAAGCACGGCCGTCCATTTGATAAATAGGGACGATTTCTTGAATAGAATTGGTCACAAATATTTCGTCCGCTCGTTGCAGATGATCAAGTGGATAAAAACCTTCTTGGCATTCGATTTTCAGCGCGTTCAACAGCGCAATCACAAATTGTCTTGTCACTCCGTTTAAAATTCCCGCGTGAATCGCTGGAGTGTATACCACACCGTTTTTTACCCAAAAAATATTAGAGACAATCCCCTCGGCAACATATCCTTGTTCATTCAAAAAAATACCTTCCACGTCGGGGCGAGTGCCGATTTCCCTTTTGCCTATTATATTGTTCAAATAATGATGAGACTTAAGCCGTTCTTTTCCCTCCGGAGTGTTTCGTCTCGTTTTTAAAACTATGCCAATTTTGCCTCTGGAAAAAGAAGAGAAAAGCGGCTTCATGTACATAATGACTGTCGGTTGGTCGTACTCGCTTGTTTGCAAGCCGATATCCCCGATGCCTGCTGAAACATTTAAGCGGACATAAGCGTTTTGTAATCGATTTGCTTCCAAGAGACGATGAAGGATTTCCATCACTTCACGGCGAGTAAAGGACTTGGCGATATTCATCTCCCGCAAACTGCGGTTTAACCGCTCCAAATGGTCATCTAGCAAAAACGGATGGCCGTCGTACGTGCGAAATGTTTCAAATACACCAAGTCCGTATAAAAAACCATGGTCAAACGGCGAAATGCGCGCTTCATCTTTATGGACAACTTCTCCGTTGACATATATATACATACGGTCACCGAACCCTTTTATACGTTTGGATAAAGTTCTCCAGCAGCTTCATTCCATGGCTTGTCATAATCGACTCCGGATGAAACTGAACCCCTTCGACTGGCAATGTTTTATGGCGAATCGCCATAATTTCGTTTTCTTCCGTCCATGCAGAAATTTCGAAGCAATCTGGCAACGTCTCTTTTTCAACGATAAGAGAATGGTAACGAGTAGCCGTAAACGGGCTAGGAATGTTAGTGAAAATGGTTTTTCCGTCATGGAAAATTTGCGATGTTTTTCCGTGCATTAAACGGTCAGCGCGAACGACTTTTCCGCCGAATGCTTGCGCAATCGCCTGGTGGCCGAGGCAAACCCCAAAAACCGGAATTTTTCCTGCAAAATATTCGATCGCTTCTATACTGACGCCAGCTTCATTCGGCGTGCAAGGACCAGGGGAGATCATCAAAAAATCAGGATTTAATGTCTCTATTTCCTTCACCGTAATTTCATCATTTCGTTTTACAACTAATTCTTCGCCTAATACCCCTAAATATTGAACTAAATTGTATGTAAACGAATCGTAATTATCAATCATCAAAATCACCTTGTCTCACCTCATACTCTTAATGATTTCTCCGCTTCGCTCAGCTCTTTTGCTTTCCAAAGGGCCGCCGCCTTTTTCAAACATTCGCGATATTCATGTTCAGGATGGGAATCAATGACAATCCCGGCTCCCGCTTGCACATGTGCGATTCCATCTTTGGCAATCATCGTGCGAATCGCAATGTTAAATTCCATATCTCCATCAAAACTAATCCATCCGATGGAACCGGTATATATGCCGCGCCGCACCGGCTCAAGCTCTTCGATAATCTCCATTGTCCGCACTTTTGGAGCTCCGGTAATCGTGCCGCCAGGAAACATCGCCTGTATGACATCAAACGCATCTTTTCCTTGCTTTAATTTTCCTGACACATGGGACACGATATGCATAACGTGGGAATAACGTTCGATGGTCATCCATTCATCTACTTTTACCGTGCCATATTGGCATACACGCCCCAGATCATTGCGCTCTAAATCGACGAGCATCGCATGTTCCGCTATTTCTTTTTCGCTAGAAAGCAGCTTGGTTGCCAGCCATTTGTCTTCTTCCTCCGTCTTTCCGCGTGAGCGCGTTCCGGCAATCGGCCTTGTGCTAATGTCATCCCCCCGTTTTTTGACAAGCAATTCAGGCGATCCGCTGACAATTTGAAATTCCGGAAAGTGGATGTACGCCATGTATGGAGACGGATTAATGACGCGCAGCTGCTCATAAATATGAAATGGATGTGTCAACAGCGGCTTCGATTGCCGCACGGATAAATTCACTTGAAACACGTCGCCTTGGGCAATATATTGCTGAACTTTTTGGACCGCTTCGACAAAATCCGCTTTTGTCATCGACACCGATGGATTGGCGTCTTGTTTTTGAAACATCCATTCGCCTTCGCATTGCTCCGCTTCTAACCAACGTGACTCATAAAAAGAAAGGCGCCGTTCCGCTTCCAGTTCTTCGCCGTCCGCGTAATGAACAATCATATGGAGCAACTGCTTTTGGTGATCGTACACGAATACGTCATCAAAAATCAGAAAGTACATCGATGGAAGCTGCAAATCGTCTTGTGCATATGAAGGGATTTTTTCAATATATCTTGCACAATCATAGCTGATATAGCCAATCGCCCCGCCTTGAAAAGGCAATTCACTTTTGGAAAAGTGAAGCGGAAATTGCGCGAACCATTGCTTGAGCGATAATAGCGGATTCCCTTCATACCACTTCGTTTCACCGTGATAAGAAATAAAGAGCTGATTTTCTTTCGCTTGAATGACACCCGCAGGAGTTAAACCGATAATGCTGTAGCGTCCGCCTTGACCGCTTTCTAGCAAAACATGGTACGGCTCATGAGCAGCAAGTGCCTTATATTGCCGAAACCAATCACGGTTCGAGTAAGGAAGCGTTCGCCTCTTTCTATTTCCCCATTTCCGCACAGCGATATCACTCCCTTTATTTAGCCATTGCATATTCTTATTGTACAATGAGTCGCAAAACATATCATTACAAAAATAAATTTCGACAGGGACCTTCTCCCTGTCGAAATCGCATGATTATTCATCGAATTGGTAAAGCGGAGTGCTTAAGTAGCGTTCACCGTTACTTGGGATGATCGCCAACACTTTTTTCCCTTTGCCAAGCTGTTTAGCGATTTTTAATGCAGCATGAATAGCGGCGCCAGAGGAAATTCCGCCAAGAATGCCTTCTTCGCGGGCAGCGCGGCGGGCGGCGGCGAACGCTTCTTCTGTCGTAACGGTAATGACTCCATCATAAATGCTTGTATCTAAAATATCCGGCACAAATCCGGCACCGATTCCTTGAATTTTATGAGGACCTGGTTTTCCGCCCGATAATACCGGTGAATCAGCAGGCTCTACCGCATAAATTTTAATGTTTGGATATTTTTCGCGAAGGACTTGTCCCGCACCAGTAATCGTTCCGCCAGTACCAACGCCGGCAATAAATGCGTCCAATTGGTCGCCCATTTGCTCAACAATTTCTTTTCCTGTCGTTAACCGGTGGATTTCCGGGTTTGCCTCGTTTTTAAATTGCTGCGGCATAAAATAACCATGCTCTTTCACCAATTCTTCTGCTTTGGCAATCGCGCCGCGCATCCCTTGGCTTCCCGGTGTTAGCACTAATTCGGCGCCGTATGCGCGCAATAAATTGCGGCGCTCTAAACTCATCGTATCCGGCATGACTAAAATTGCTTTATATCCTTTTGCCGCTGCGACCATGGCCAGTCCAATTCCTGTATTTCCGCTTGTCGGCTCAACAATCGTGTCGCCAGGCTTTATTTTTCCCTCTTTTTCCGCCGCTTCAATCATCGCCAAGGCAATCCGGTCTTTGACGCTGCTTCCCGGGTTCATAAATTCAAGCTTAAGATAAACATCGGCACTGTCTTCATCGACAATGCGGTTTAATTTCACCGCCGGCGTATCACCGATCAATTCTGTTACGGAGTTTACTGTTCTTGCCATGTTTCCACCCCTAATCCCGATTAATTTTATCGAATTTGTCTCCAATGTATCAATTATTGGCTTAATTGTCAATCATTTTGATTTTTTTTAACTTTTTATTCTTCTTTCGCATCAGCAAGCTGTTTCAGCTGCTGGAGTTCCTCTTTGCTGAAATGGTACGTTTCATTGCAGAAATGGCATGACGCTTCAGCATACCCTTCTTTGTCGATAATGTCTTGAATTTCCTGCGCGCCTAAACTGATCAACGCATCCGCAATTCGCTCCCGCGAACAGCGGCAAACAAACGCGACTGGAATTGTTTCTAGCACTTTGACATTTCCTTTTCCAAGCAACTCTTCCAAAATCTCTTCTGGCGTCAATCCACTCTCTACCATTTTCGAGACAGGTGGAATAGTCCGCAAGCGTTTTTCAATCTCATCAATTGTCTTCTCTTCCGTTCCCGGCATCAGCTGGATGATAAAGCCTCCCGCCGCCAAGATCGTGTTATCGGGATTGACAAGCACACCGACGCCGACAGAAGATGGAACTTGCTCAGAAGAAGCAAAATAATACGTAAAATCTTCACCAAGTTCTCCTGAGACAATCGGCACTTGCCCTGTGAAAAAATCGCGCAGCCCTAAATCTTTTACGACCGTTAACATGCCGTTTGTGCCTACCGCTTTGGCGACGTCCAATTTCCCATGTTCGTTTAAATCAAAGTGGACGTGTGGATTTGTTACGTACCCACGCACCTCTCCCTTCGCATTGCTGTCGACGAGGATGGTGCCAATCGGACCGCCGCCATCAATTTTAATCGTTAATTTATCATCACCCTTTAACATGGCTCCCATCATGACTCCCGCCGTAATAGCCCGGCCAAGCGCCGCGGAAGCAGTCGGCCATGTTTGATGGCGGCGCTGCGCCTCGCTTACTGTATCTGTTGTTCGAGCAGCATACGCTCTTACTTGTCCATCATAAGCTAAAGCCTTTACTAAGTAGTCTGACATACTAACTCAACCTTTCATTATTTTTTATCAACGTTTTTCTCATATAAAATTTTCAAGCCCGTTAACGTCAAAAATGGATCGACAATATCGATAACATCGGATTCGCTGGCAATTAAAGAAGCCAATCCTCCTGTCGCTATCACTTTTGGCGGAACAGGGCTTTTTGCTTTCATCCGCGCGACAATGCCTTCCACCTGCCCGACGTATCCGTATAAAATTCCAGCTTGCATCGCGCTGACGGTATTTTTCCCGATAATATCATCCGGTCGGGCGATTTCAATGCGCGGCAATTTCGCGGCTCGTGCAAACAGCGCCTCCGTTGAAATCATAATTCCCGGAGCAATCGCCCCTCCCATATATTGTTTATGTTCGTTAATATAACAATACGTTGTCGCCGTGCCAAAATCGACAATGATAAGGGGGCTGCCATATAAGTGAATGCCGGCAACCGCGTTGACGATGCGGTCCGCGCCTACTTCCCGCGGGTTGTCATATTTAATGTCGAGGCCTGTTTTAATTCCTGGGCCGACGATAATCGGCTTAATATGGAAATATTTTAAGCACATTCGCTCAAGCGCAAACATAATCGGCGGCACAACCGAAGAAATAATAATGCCATCAATATCGGAAAACTGAAGTCCGACATGGTTCAATAACGCCTTGATCAACATGCCGTATTCATCTTCCGTTTTGCCGCGGCTCGTTTCGATGCGCCAATGATGTTTTAATTCATCTCCATCATATACCCCCAACACCGTATTGGTATTGCCGACGTCTAAGACAAAAATCATCATTCATCCCCACTTTTCACCATATGTTACTTTCTTCATCATATCATATCTTGTCGCTTATCTGATAAAAAAAGATGCCCCTTTAAAGAGACATCTCACTCATCTTTCTTTTGAATATTTATTTTGACATCACTGTCCTGATCGCCATTATCGTTATTGCCATTGCTTGCATCGCGGTTTGGCAATGTGCCGTGTTCGAATAAATGTTTAATTTGTTCCGCATCCAATGTTTCCACTTCAAGAAGCGTAGTGGCGATTAACTCCAGTTTGTCTCTATATTGTGTTAAAATGTTTTTCGCTTTTTCATAACATTCTTTAATAATCCGTTGAATTTCCAAATCGATTTCATACGCGATTTTATCGCTGTAATTTTGCTCATTGTGCAAGTCGCGGCCTAAAAAGACTTGCCCGCTCGGCTGCCCGAATTGCAACGGACCAAGCTTCTCGCTCATCCCAAACTCGGTAACCATGCGGCGAGCAATGTTCGTTGCACGTTGAAAATCGTTATGCGCGCCTGTGCTCACTTCATTAAAGACAATTTCTTCCGCGACGCGCCCGCCTAATAGGCCAGTAATTTTGTCCATTAGTTCCGGCTTTGTCATAAAATAACGATCTTCTTTCGGAAGCATCACCGCATAGCCCCCCGCTTGGCCACGCGGAACGATCGTCACTTTGTGCACCATTTCCGCGTCATCGAGCACCATGCCAATGACGGTATGCCCTGCTTCATGGTACGCCACAATGCGCCGCTCTTTTTCCGAAATGACGCGGCTTTTCTTTGCCGGCCCGGCAATGACGCGGTCTGTCGCCTCATCAATGTCGCTCATGTCAATTTTCTTTTTATTCCGTCGAGCCGCAACGAGCGCCGCCTCGTTCAGCAAGTTTTCCAAATCCGCCCCGGAAAAGCCCGGTGTACGCATCGCAATCGTTTTTAAATCAACGGACTCATCAAGCGGCTTATTGCGGGCATGAACGCGCAATACCGCTTCACGGCCTTTCACATCCGGACGGTCTACCGTAATTTGCCGGTCAAAACGGCCCGGACGCAACAACGCTGGGTCTAAAATATCTGGGCGGTTTGTCGCAGCGATAATGATAATTCCTTCATTGCCGCTGAAACCATCCATCTCGACAAGCAATTGGTTGAGCGTTTGCTCGCGTTCATCATGTCCGCCGCCAAGACCTGCGCCGCGTTGCCGGCCAACCGCGTCAATTTCGTCAATAAATATGATACAAGGCGCGTTCTTTTTCGCCGTTTCAAACAAGTCGCGCACACGCGATGCACCGACACCAACGAACATTTCCACAAAGTCCGAACCGCTGATGGAGAAAAACGGCACGCCAGCTTCTCCAGCAACCGCGCGCGCGAGCAACGTTTTCCCCGTCCCAGGAGGCCCGACAAGAAGCACTCCTTTTGGAATGCGGGCACCAAGCTCAACAAACTTCCGCGGATCTTTTAAAAACTCAACAATTTCGACAAGCTCTTGTTTTTCTTCATCAGCACCGGCAACATCACGGAAACGAACTTTTCGTTTGTCGTCCGTGTATAATTTCGCCCGGCTTTTCCCAAAGTTCATTACCCGGCTGCCGCCGCCTTGCGCTTGGTTCAACAAGAAGAAAAACAAGATTAAAATAATCACAAACGGGATGATCGAGGTGAAAAAGGTAACCCATCCGCTCGTCTCATCCGCTGGCATTACTTCCACTCTCGTCCGCTGCGCTGCGGCATCAATGCGGTTCAACACCGTATCGCTGTTCATGACATAAGTGGAAAAGTATTGATCCTCGCTGTACGATTTGAGCTGCCCTCTTATTTCATATACGCCGCGCTCCGGCTTCATGGAAAATGATTTCACATCACCATTTTCCAAATGAGTTATAAACGCATCGTATGTCATCGGCTCCGTCCGTTGATTGCTTCCATTGAAGAAGCTAACCACACCGATGACGACGAGAAAAATCAATAAATAAAATATTGTATTTCGGAAGATCCGATTCATTTCTTGCCTCCTCCCATATGAAACACACTATAATCAATAGTATCATAGAAAATTGTATAAATACAAACAATTCGTTAGCAGCTTGAAAAGCAAATTTATTTATTGTACACTTCTGGTTTCAACACTCCGATATAAGGAAGATTGCGGTATTTTTCGCAATAGTCTAACCCATAACCGACGACAAACTCGTCAGGAACAATAAACCCGGTATAATCTGCCTGAATGTTTGCTTTACGCCCAGAAGGTTTATCTAATAATGTAACGATTTTAATGGAGTTAGCTTTTCGGTAGCGGAATAAATCGACCAAATAACTTAACGTTAAGCCGCTGTCGATGATATCCTCAATAATTAAAATGTCGCGCCCTTCCACAGACGTATTTAAATCCTTTAAAATTTTCACTTCGCCGGATGACACTGTGGCATTCCCATAACTCGATACATCCATAAAATCCATTTCCAAATATGTATCGATATGCTTTAACAAATCCGCCATAAACGGCATTGCTCCTTTTAAAACGCCGACCGCCAACGGAAAACGCCCTTCATATTCTTCTGTCAACAGTTTGCCTAATTCCTTTACTTTTTCCTGAATTTGTTGTTCGGTAATTAATATTTTTTGAATGTCATCTTTCATCCCCATCTTTTTTCCTCCTAGCTGTTCATTGCTCTTTATAGTGTAATACAATATAGTGCGCTTTTGTAACATCTGTTGCTTCAAAATTTGATTTTTTCAACTTTGGAACCCATAAAATATTTCCTTCCCCATCTTCAACGATGGGCCAGCGTTCTCTTTCGGATAAAGGGATTTTCGCTTCGATGAAAATTTCCTTAATTTTCTTTGTCCCTTTTGTCCCTTTCAACGTCATTCGGTCGCCAGCGCGGCGTGTTCGCACCCGCAGCGGGAAACGAACTGCTTCTGGATCAATAATGAATACATCATTTCCTCTCAGTTCTTTCGGATAGTGTTCCCAATTTTCACTAATGATTACGTGATTGTTTGGGAGGGGCAATACAGCTGGAATATCCAGTTTGAATGCATAACTCACGTCTTCTTTTTCTTTTCGAAATGTTAGCAAGCAACAGTCATAAGAACGGACGACTTTCAAACCGTGCGGCAAGTCTAACCTTCCGGAAGGATGGCTGCGACTCAAAAACGCCAACAAATTATGGATATGTACAGAAGAAAGGGAAGAAGGGATTTCTTTATAAAGATAGTTCAATATTAGTTGAATCCCTCTTCTTTGTAAAGGCTTCGGCATCGCCTGAAACGGCTTAATCTTTAATGCAATCGCATCCTCTTGTTTTTTTATTACCTTCTTTATCGCGTCTTCCGCTAATTCCTCTAAAAACAACTCATCTTCTATCGCCATTTCGCTATACGATTGAAAACGCTCGTGGAGACGCGGGTTTTCCTTTTTCAAAAACGGAATGACATGATGGCGAAACCGATTTCTCGTATAATCATCTTTATCATTACTAGCGTCGTGGCGCGGCGTGATTTGATGTTTTTCGCAATACGCATCAATATGGGCGCGGCTGATCGCCAAAAATGGGCGGATAATATATCCTCCATGAAACGGACGCTTTACCGGAATGCCGGCATAACCCTTGCTTGTGCTGCCGCGCACAAGCCGCATTAAAATCGTTTCGACCTGGTCATCGCCATGGTGGCCTAAAGCTAAATAATCCGCTTTATACTTTTCCATCAGCTCGCCGAAAAAACGGTAACGGCATTGGCGCGCCGCTTCCTGCACACCTAATTTGTGCTGACGCTGGAATGCGGGAACATCAATTTGCGCCGCCTCACATATAATACCGCGCGTTTGGCAAAAATGTTTCACAAAATTCATGTCTTCTTCCGACTGTTTTCCGCGAAACATATGGTCGACATGAGCGGCGATCAACGTGATATTCCATTTTTGCCGGATCGACCAAAAAAAATGCAATAACGCCAGCGAATCTGGACCTCCCGACACCCCAACAATGACCGTCGAATCCGGTGTGAGCAGTTCATGTTTTTTGATAAATTCGCAAACTTCCGCAATCATTCGGAGAAACCCTCTTTTATCGCGTAATTCTTATTTTCATCGTACCATTATTGCGATATTTTCTCAAAAATCCCGCCCATATTTTATCAATAAATAAGCGCTATCGCGACAAAAATTTGTCAAGGAAGCACTTGATGATATACATACACCGCGTAAGCGCATAAAAGTACGGCAATGATCAGCGCCGTTTCCAACACCCCTCTCGCTTTTCCGCGTTTTCTTTGTTTGCTTCGCCGTGATTTCTGAACTGTTTTTTGGGAGGCCCGCTGCTTGGAATGGGAATGATCAGGGCGACCAATCGCGGCCAACAAGTCTTGCTTCATTTCGGAAGCTCTTTTATACTTCCCGTCAATCGCCTTCATTAATACCGTCTGATATTTCCGCAACATAACATCTGCCTGAATGATGGAAATTAGCTGCCGTCGCCCATCTCCCTTTCGTTCTAACTTGATCGGGCAGCAAGACTGGATCATGATGATCGCCACAGCAAACAAATCATACGAAGGTTCTGCTTTCCGTGATCCTAACCCCCAGTAGCCGCGATCATAAAGTTCGGTAAACTCTTTAACCGCTCTTCCTTGTAAAGTTGTCCCTCCCACGTCAAGAAGACGGACCGTCGGCGGCGGGCCTGTGATTAGCAAATTTTCCGGCTTCAAATCACCGAACACCCATCCTTCTTGATGAAGTTTGTCGAGCACAGATAAAAGTTGCAACAACAGAATGGCCACCCATTCTTTTCCGTGTTTGCGAATAAATGTGGAAAAATCTTCCCCTCTTATATATTCCATCACGTAAAAAGAAATATGTTTCTTCATCAAAGGAGCCGCCCAGTCATCGACATCTAGCAAAGAAGGTCCAAGGGCAACTCCCTGGACCTTGGAAAACCGACGTAATACATTGACTTCCGATGTCACTGCTTCGCTATTGTCGCTCAATTTCAACGCGACAATTCCCTTCGCGCTTTCCGCCAAATAAACGGCCCCATTCGCTCCATGTCCAAGCGGTTTTAGCAGTTTATACGACTGATGGTGCCACTTTCCAGTAATGACCGTCCCTGCCGGAAGGTTACATAGACCCTTCAAAGTATGATTCATCATCGCGAATCAGACTCCTTAATGAGCGCTTTCTTTCAAAATACGTTAGTGCTTCGCGCAAGGCTGGCCCAGTCGGCGTCAAACCTCCCGATGTCAATTTTGGGAAAACGGTGGAAAGCTCCTCTATTTCCGGCGTCCAATCTACAATCTTTTCGACATTTCCCCGTTTTCCCGGGAATACAAATACGGCAAAACGATTATCGCCGATGCGCGCATTAAGGCTGAGAGACAAATCAAGCAACGCTTCTTTTACCGTCGGCAGTTTCGTTTTCATACTTCCGCTCGTATCTATTAATATTAAAACTTCTAATTCCACTGTTTCCCCAAGCTCGTCGACGACTTCCATCACCTCGCCTCGTTTTTCCGGGGGTAAATTTTCCAGCGACACATCCGATCCTAATATTTGCTTCAATTCTTTATTCACGACACCTTGAAGCGTTTGCGTCATCGCTTTTCTCGTCACCATTTGCACCGTTTGAGACAATTGTTTGGCATAAACGACTTGGCTAATCCCACCTCCCGATAAAGCGATCCCTTCAATTTCACGCAACCCGCTTTCATCAATCGTATCTTGGTCGAGAACACCGATTACATTCACCGTAATCCCTTGCTCTTTCGCCAAAGCAGCCATCGCAATCGGATCTTCGCCATGATTGGAACACCCGTCTGTAATCAGCAAAATTTGCCGCAACGTTCCTCTGCTCATGTTTTCATCCCCTCCTCAGCTAATGTATTACAAGCATCGCCGGAGGGGAGGGATTTTATACATTATTGCGCTTTTTTTGTATACATATAGGCTGGAATCGTCGCCCATTTTGGCGTATTATGATTGATTTTCGCAACGACTACCGTCATGTCGTCTTCAATTCTCCCGGAACGGCTTCGGATTACTTCCTCCATGATTAAATCCGCCACTGCCTGCGGGTCGTTCGTTTTCAATTCTTTAATTTTCCGCTTCATCCATAGATCATGATTTTCCACGTGCGGCGGCCCTTCGAACACCCCGTCGCTCATCATAATAAGCAAATCGCCCGCCTTTAATTGTTCACTGACAATCTCAAATTCCACTTCTTTAATGATTCCGATCGGCAAATTGCTCGCCTCGATTTTCATGACTTTATCGCCGCGTTTGATAAAGCTCGGCGCGGAGCCGATTTTTAAAAATTTTGTTACGGCGTTTTGCAAATCAATCATGGCTAAATCTAGCGTGGAAAACATATCTTCCGTCGTCCGCAATGATAAAATGGAATTGACGGATTTTATGGCGATCGATTCATCCATCCCTGTCTGCAAAATCTTTTGCAAAAGACGCAGCGTCTCATTGCTTTCGTGGTGTGCGCGTTCTCCGTTTCCCATTCCATCGCTGATCGCAATCGCATACTTTCCTGTTCCAAGTTCAATCATTGAATAGCTATCCCCTGAAACAAGCCCGCCTCCTTTCGCCGCAAACGCCACGCCCGTTTCGACGACGAACGCTCTCGCCGAACCGAATGCCACCCGGCAATAGCCGTTCGGGTAAACAGCGCATTCTTCCCGTTTTACCACGATCGTTTCTCCTAAAATATCCGACAGCATTGGCGCAATCAATTTTTCACATTCGCCGCGGCCTTCGCAATATGGAACGCTCATCTCAATATCGATATTTCCTTTTTCCAAGCTGTAAATGTCAATATGGCCGATTTCAATCCCAAACTCCTGCAAGGCGTGAAAAATTTGTTCCTCCTGTAAATAATGATTTTCGCGTTCACGCTGAATTTCCTTTGCAAAATCTTCCATCACCTGTGAGACACCTAACAGTTGTTCGGCAACCATCTTTCTGCTTTCATTCATTTGTTTGCGCACTTTGCGATTTGCCCGATAAAGTGTTACATCTTTTTCAATCATGCCGACTACTTTGTTCGCTTTTACGCAATGGCGGTCCCATTCCCGCAATAGTTTGCGGTTATGTTCTAATTTTCCCGCATCCGCTTCTAGCATTATTTTCTTCATATATTCATATGTTGTATCAAAATGGGCGGACCAGCATTGCTCTTTTTTAAAGCAAGTTTGGCACGTTTTTCCCGCAATGTCGCTTAAAAAATAATCAATCTCCCGCTCATTGTAATCTTCCGAAGAAGTGAAGCTGTCTGTCGAAAAGCTATTGGCCAGCGCCTGAAACACGTGGGAAAATTGCGAAACGCGCTGTGCCGTCACATCGCGAATTTTTCTGGCATATTGCTGCTGTTCATTGGCATATTCTACAGTACCGGGGATATGTTTTGCGATTGTTTCCGTTAATGAACGAGGTGTACATATAAATAAAATAATCGCCAAGCACGACTCCATCACCGTCGGGACAATTTCCGCCTTACCATTTCCATATAAACCGATCAGCAATGTCGCGACAAGCAGCCCGAAAGAGGCGCCGGCTTTCTTTCCTTCCTTAAGCAAACCTCCTAAAAGGCCGGCAAACGCCAACAAGCTCATTTCGTACAAATTACCGACGTTCGCCAAACTTAAAATAAGCCCTGTCACCACTCCGACGGTAGGGCCAATCGTCGCCCCCGCCACGAGCGCAAAAATTAACACGAGATAGCGAGACATCACATGTTCAAGTGAAAGTCCATAAAACGTCCAACCGATCATCCCCGTCAACATGGACGCAATTAAAATAATAAGTGAAATAATTTCTTCCGCGCGCAGCGCTTGTTTATGTTTACGAACTGCCAGCAGCGGAATACTTTGGATAAAAATAAGGGTCAGTACAAATGCGAGCCCTGCTTCGACAAACGCCATCACCGCTTCATATAACGTCTCGTTTTTCAAAAAATAACGCAGAATTGCCAATTTTGCGAAAAATGATAAACAAAATATGATCAAAGGCACGATTTTGATCGATTCACTAAAAAACTTTCGCAAAAAGGCGTTGACAATAAGAAAACTGAAGATGCCGATAAAAATAAATAACGTTGTCGTCAATGACAGGGTAAGCGAACCCGCAAGCAACGCAACAAATGCTAATGCCGCCTTATCGCGGCGCAACATGTAAACAGCGGCAAAGAACGGCAAAGCAAACGGAGTTAGCTTGGATAAAATAAGGGCTCGTCCAAGCAAAAAACCAATAATAAAAAGAAGAAACCCTTTGTGAATAAATAAGTGCCCGATTCGCAATTTCACGTGGCGCACCCATCGCGACAACACCGCTTGCGTCTCATTAATAGACATTTCCGAAATTCGATTCATCCATCTTCTTTCTACTCTTTCCATTCCGACCCACTCCTTTGCTTTTCTTGTGCCCCTATTATATAGTGTTCATTGTCAAAAATTTGTCAAAAAAAGAAAAGCGATCAAAAAAACCGTTCGACGTATTTCTTGATGACATGCCATAAGCCCGCAAACATGTACAAAAAAAACGAGGATGTTTCTTATCGAAACATCCTCGTTTTAGTGACCCGTACGGGATTCGAACCCGTGTTACCGCCGTGAAAGGGCGGTGTCTTAACCACTTGACCAACGGGCCGTTTTTTGATAGCGGCGGAGGGAATCGAACCCCCGACCTCACGGGTATGAACCGTACGCTCTAGCCAGCTGAGCTACGCCGCCACGCAACAACATCATCTATGATAATGATTAAACATATAATTGTCAATAGTTTTTCTCTATTATCTATCCGCCCCGGCGAAAACGCGCACCAAATAGGATCGCGGCAGCCTGACTGGCTGCCTCATTTGTCCCGCCGCTCATCGCCAGCAGCGCGGACATGGCGCTTTCATCCGAAAAAAGCGGCCAAAAATATAGTTATTGCACAAAATTCCGCTTTCCGTCCAGCGAACTTAGATTTTCGGAAATCCAATCCTCTTTATGTTATTTCTTTTTTCACCAATCGGGAACTTCATTCCAACCATCTTCCGATATAGCCGCCGAAAATAAGAAAAAGCATCTATCATGAAGATAGACGCTTTTTATCCATCGCGACATTCATTCAGCAGCAAGTTACCCACGTCTTGCACCACGACCTCCCCGTTTCGATTCCATATGACGTCTGAGGGAAGCCAGCCGGTCTTCGCTTTCTTTGAGAAAACGGCTGATTTTTTGTTCCAAACTGTCTTTTGCGGCTCGGTCGTTAGCCTTATACCGTGAGCGCTGCGAAGGCTGCGTGTCTTTTGCTTTTTTTATGGATAGACCTATTCTCCCGTCTTTCTCGACATTAATCACTTTGACGTGAACGACATCGCCAACTTTCAGATGATCGTTAATATCCTTCACGTAATTATCCGCTACCTCACTAATATGAACTAGCCCAGTTACACCTTCTGGCAGCTCCACAAACGCTCCGAATTTTGTAATCCCCGTTACTTTGCCTTGTAACTTGCTGCCTACTTCAATTGACATAAAAAAAGTGCTCCTCCTTAAAAACTTCAAAATTATTTCCTTTATTATAACGAACGGAAAAAACAAGTGTCAATAAGGTCAATGCCCAAATTTACCGGCATCATAAGGGGGCGAGTTCTTTTCGGGGACAACAAAAATAATTTCTCCTTCCTTTGACAAATAATATTTTTTCCTTGCCAATTCGGCGATATATTCGTCATCATGCAATTTTTTTATTTCTTCTTCCAGCTGTTTTTGCTGCTTTTCGAGCTTGTCTAACTGCTGTTCCATCCGCTTTTTATCCGCTAATTTTGCTTCAATGTCTTGCGATTGCGAGTGGAGGGTATAAAAAAATATCGAAGATAACGCCGCTAATAAAATGCCAAAAAATGCAAAGCGAACGATAGCGATCTTCCGTCTTTTTGACGCTTTCGTCCTCTTTTCTTCCTGAGCGGATATGTATGAAGATTGCAGCTTTGTTACATTGGTTCTATGCGGTACGTTCATCTTTTCACACCTCCACCCTTATTTTCGCCATTTTAGCACCCATTTGACAATCATATTCTTCACCGGGCGGATAATTCCTGCTAAATAGCGGAAAAAATTTTTCAGCGTCTCTTTCCAATTTTGCGGAATTCTTCGCCAAACCATAAAACCGATCCAGCGGACCGGAGCAAACAATATCTTAACACATTGGTACAAAATGCGAAGAACAAAGAGAAACACATTCCATATAAAAAGCGAAAGCATGAGTAATGTTTGCAAAAGCAGCTGAACCGGCCGAACAATCAAGTAATAGCATAAGCGGATGAAAAAGCGGTACAGCCGCACCGCGAGCGAAATCACCCATTCGAGCACCCTTAAATATATCATACGAAACAAACTTTGATAAGCGGCATATCCGCATAAAACCGCTAAAAAAATGTAAAAGCGCAGCTCGCCTTCATTGACGAGCAGCAAAACGTAAAAAATGATAAGTCCTTGCACAATCCAAAACAAAACGTCATTGATAAACACGACCCAATGCTTGCGGTTCTGCCGCTGTAAAAAGCGATTATACGTATCCAGCGCGGCACCAAGCCAGCTGCCCATCCCAATCATCGCCAGCATTGTCGCCAGCTGCGTTGTCACACTCATTTGAACAACTTGCTAAAGAATCCTTTAGCCTTCTCCTGATGGTCATCTAAATACACAAGGTCAAAAATTCTCCCTTTAATGGAAACGACCCCTTTATCCACGTCTAAGTTTTTCATTTGCAAATTTTGCCCGCGGATCGACAAAAAGCCCATCACTGTTTCCAGCAAAAATTCCTCATTATCAAAGCTTTCCACTTGTTTGACTCCCGTAATGTCAAGAAGCCTTCTCCCCCGCATAATGACATCATGTTCTTGGACAGGACCTTTGTTTGTGTTGCCTCCAAAATCATAATGTTGGCTCATGTTCATCCCCCGCAATTCATATTGAAATCTAGTTTTTCCTATCCGCATTTGTATCATATGTATGAATGCGGGGGAAATTTTAGAACAAGCCTTGCGCACAAACGGAAGCGGGCGCTATTCCTCCGTTCCAGCGTCGATCCGTTCTTCCCGAATCACTTCATATAAATTCGCCGCTTCCTCTTTTTTTGTGGTTTCCTTCAAATCAGTCACTTTCACCGTCAGCTTCTTCTGCCCAAATTGAATCGTTAATTCATCGCCCACTCTCACTGTTGAGCTTGCTTTCGCAACAGCGCCGTTAATCGTAATACGCCCTTGGTCTGCTACTTCTTTCGCTAATGTGCGGCGTTTAATCAGACGAGAAACTTTTAAAAATTTATCTAAACGCATATATGCCCTCTCCTTTACCATCCTTTTTCTTTTGCTTCTTCCCAAAAACGGTCTAACTCTGCAAGCGACAGTGACGTAAGCGCTACGCCGTTTTTCCGCGCCTGTTCTTCGATATAGGAAAAGCGCCGGTAAAATTTTTGGTTCGTTGCATGCAGCGCTTCCTCTGGATTGATGCCGTAATAGCGGGCAACATTGATAAGCGCAAATAAAATATCGCCAAATTCACTAATGAGACGAGAACGAACCGTTTTTTCTCCTAGTGCCTCCCGTTTAAATTCAGCCATTTCTTCTTCTACTTTTTCCCACATTGGCTTGACATCGTCCCAATCGAAACCTACTTTTGCCGCCTTTTTTTGGAATTCGTACGCTTTTAAAATATTTGGCAAACTTTTCGGTACATCATCAAGCAAGGAATCAGCGCGGTCTTGCTTTTCTTTTTCTTTTATCCGCTGCCAATTTTCTACAACCTGTTCTGCATTTTCAACAGTGACGTCACCGAATACATGCGGATGGCGGCGAATCATTTTTTCGGTAATTCCGCGGATGACATCATCAATGGAAAACATTCCTTCATCTTCGCCAATTTGCGCATGAAGCATGACTTGCAAAAGCACGTCGCCAAGTTCCTCAACCATATGTTCATCGTCGTTTTCATCGATCGCTTCAAACAGTTCATATGTTTCTTCAAGCAAATACCGTTTGAGCGATTCATGCGTTTGTTTGCGATCCCACGGGCAGCCGTTCGGCCCCCGCAATGTCGCAATCACACGCCGCAGCGTTTCAAAACGGTGATAAAGCATCGTTTCCTCGCGAACAGGCGGAACATATACGCTTGTTAAATTGTTTAATACCGTGGCACGGTCAAGTTCGTATAATGGAACTTCCATCACTTTCTCCTCTTTGCTTCCCGCCGCCGTTACAATATAGACAGGATAGTCGTCCGGAAGCTGTTCCATTAATGTCAATTTCACTTCAGAGGCAATAAACGAATCATACACTTGGCAAAAAATCGTATGATTTGTTAATTGCCATTCATCCCCTTGAAACGAGGTGGCGTCAATAAGCTGAAACCCTTCGATCGGGTCAATCTTTAACGTCGTAAACAAAGCATCTAAAAAGCTTTGGCCTCCCTCAATGACGACGCGGCATTGCTTGCGCCGTTCCGCTTCCAGCAAAAGCTGCACGGTCTTTTCCGCTACAAGCGGATGGCCGGGAACGGCGTAAAATACATCGTTTTTTTGCGCCTGTTCCAGTAAAATAGCCGCCATTTCTTCGTATACGTCTTCAAACCGTTCATGTTTCTCGTAAATGGCATCAAATGACGTAAAGGAAACTCCCTCCGCTTGCAGGGCATGGACAACCGGATGTTCTTTCGTTCGCAAAAAAAGCGGAGAAGCGGTTTTCAGCTTCCGATACACGCCTAATGGCAATTGTTCAATATCGCCAGCGCCTAAACCGAAAACATAAATCGTATTCATCATCGATCACCTGTTTTCCATAATAAACATAGTTTATCGCCAAATGGGAAAAATGTTAATTCTTGTTGCGAGAATACATTTCCTTTTAGGATTATTATAATATACGTCACACCGCCAAGCAGCACCCCGGCCACCGCTTCACCGGCCGCGAACAGGCGGCCGGAGCCCAACGTTTCCGCAAGCAGCGTGTATAACTGCAACACCGCGACCATCGTTGCAGCTGCTTTTATCACAGGATACCAATACGTTTTCTTCGGAAAGCGGACATGCAGCTTCCGTCGAAGCATGACATACAAAAAACATGACATCGCCGCATAAGACAACGTCGTAGCAGCGGCCGCACCGGCCGTCCCGAATGAAGGGATCAACAGCCAATTACAGACGGCTTTTCCTGCTACTGCTATACACACCCCCGCCACCGCTGTCCATTCCTGTCCCATTCCTTGCAATAGCGCCGAAAGCGTTAACGCCAATGTCGTAAAGAAAATCGAGGCAGCCAAAATTGCCAGTGAAAGTGACCCGAGATCATTTTCAAATAACATCACGTTCACAGGACGGATGAGACATATCAATCCTAATGAAGCGCCTAATCCGATGACGGTGGCGATACGTAACGATAAATCCGTTTTTTCGCGAATAAATTGTCCGTCTTCGCGTTTTTTCGCTCCGGAAATGAGCGGAACAAGCGCGAGCGAAAACGAAGTCGCAACTACTGTGCCAAGCTGGATAAGAGGTTGTCCGCGATCGTAAATCCCCTTCCATATCCTTGCTTGTTCAAAGCTTTCTTTGCCGCTTTCGACAAGCAACGGCAATACCGAAAACGAGTCTACCAATTGCGTGAGCGTTAACACCATATTTGTTACACAAATAATGAATCCTTCGATGAGCAAATAAGAAATAATGCGCTTAGCTTCCCCGCTTTTCCATGTGATATATATTTTTCCCCGATTAGCCCTCCTCAGCCAATACGCAGTCAATAAAAGAAGCGCAGTCAATCCTCCGGCGAGCGAACCAAACACCGCCGCCGCTCCGGCGTCATACACAGTGCGTCCGCCTTTGATAAACAAATACGATAACAAAATAATCGTTATCACGCGAACGAGCTGCTCCCCGACTTGAGAAACAGCAGTCGGGAGCATGTTGTTCTTCCCTTGAAAATAGCCGCGCAACAAAGCGATAAACGGGAATAGCAAAAACGAAAAAGAGAGAAGGCGGACGAGCGGAGCGAGCTCCGCGTCTCCCATCCATATCGCGACTTGTTGCGCACCGATATAAAGAACGGAAAAAAGAAGTAAACCGAACAAACATAAGAACAAAAGCGATGCTAACAAAACGGAAGCCACGCCTTGTTGATCGCGGTCAGCAACACGTTCTGCCACAAGCTTCGAAATGACGATCGGATAGCCGTATAGCGCTAATGACATCACAATGCCGTAAATCGGATACACTTGTTGATAAATATAAAAGCCGACATCCCCAACGATATTCTGATATGGAACGCGATAAAAAGCGCTTAATAGTTTCGTCACAAAAGCAGCAATGGTTAAGATGACCGCACCTTTCCATATCTTTTCTTCCGGCGATCTCATCATGTTTCTCCTTCCGCGCTTATACTGCGACAATAATCGAAAAAATAGGGCACAAACTTATTATTCCGCAAGATGCGGAATTTTCAAGCCCCACGTTGCGACTTTTGCCACTCGCTTTCCGAAGTGTTGCTTATGCCTATCCATACGCCAGTCATTGGCGAAGTTTTCGAATCTTGCAACAAACAACCGCGGCAACACCAACGATGCGACATTGATACGCTAAACGAACAACATTGCTATTATAGCGCAAAAGAAAAAGGCAGCATAGAAAGCTGCCTTTTTCCGCTCATGACATTTTTTCGTTTTACTGTTCCATTTGCCGGGCCAAAAAGCTGGCGGCCGTCTCGACCGCTTTATGTTCCACTTCGCCAAGCACTTTATCTTTTGACAAAATGACAACAGCGCCAATCGGATCGCCATTTGCCACAATTGGCCCAATCGTATACGATTTCCATGTTTCTGAAACTCCGTCGACAAGCTCCGCTTCTCCTTCTTCTGTATGAAGAACAGAGTTTCGCTCTTCCATCGCTTTTTCCACTAAAGGACCGACATTTTTGTTCAAATATTCTTTTTTCGAAACACCGGCAACAGCGATGAAAACATCGCGGTCGCAAATCAACACAGGCTGCCCTAAGCTGTCAAACAACGCATCTGCATATTCTTTCGCGAAATCGCCTAATTCGCTAATTGGCGAATATTTTTTTAAAATGACTTCGCCATCGCGATCAACAAATATTTCGAGCGGATCCCCTTCCCGAATGCGCAACGTTCTTCGGATTTCTTTCGGAATGACAACCCTTCCTAAATCATCAATCCGACGGACAATACCAGTTGCTTTCATCTACAGATACCCTCACTTTCATCTAGGATTTGAAGAATACACCGATGAATCCTTGTTATGGCGAATTCACCATTGCTGTGATTAGTATCCTTCACAATCCAAGTTATATACGTGATGAAAGTGATTTTCACAATTTTAAATAAAATTATCCATTTTTCATTATCGGCGTTTTCGAAACATCAACATCTCATCATGCGATAATCGATTTTTCATCTTTAACGCCGGAAAGCTCTTTTAACGTTTCATATAAAATCATCAGCCATTCTTGCGGTTTCAAGTCTTTAATGTATAAAACAATTTTCAACTTGGAACCGTCCATGCCAAATCCGAATAAACGGCCATATTGCCCGCCGATTTTCGATAAGCGTTGAATTTCTACTTCTTTGGAGGCGTTCTCAGCAAATAAGATGTCGACTTGCTGTTTCTGCTGTTTAATCACTTCTACCCCTGTTTGTTTCGCATACACTTTAATTTCGGCAATTTGGAATAAATAAGCAACTTCATCCGGATATTCGCCAAAGCGGTCAAGCATTTCTTCACGCAACATTTCGACGTCTTCCATCGTCTCCACCGCTTTAAAACGCTTGTACATATCAATTTTTTGCAACCCGTCAGAAATATACGTGTCTGGAATATAAGCATCGACTTCTAAATCTATCGTTATTTCATGCTTTGCTTCTTCTTGTTTGACGCCTTTTCGTTTTTCGATGGCTTCTTTCAGCATTTGCGAATATAAATCAAAGCCGACGGAATCGATAAATCCGTGCTGTTCAGCGCCTAATATATTTCCGGCGCCGCGAATCGACAAGTCGCGCATAGCAATTTTAAACCCTGAGCCAAGTTCGGTAAATTCTTTGATTGCTTGTAAACGTTTCTCAGCAGCTTCATTGAGCACTTTATCTTTTCGGTATGTGAAATATGCGTATGCAACGCGATTAGAACGTCCGACGCGACCGCGCAGCTGATACAATTGCGATAATCCCATGCGATCCGCATCATAGACGATCAGCGTGTTCACATTTGGAATATCAACGCCTGTTTCAATAATCGTCGTTGTGACAAGCACGTCATATTGGCCTTCCAAAAACGCCAGCATCGTTGACTCCAATTCCGTTTCCGACATCCGTCCATGCACATACGTCACGCGCGCTTCCGGGACGAGCTGCGAAATTTCTTCCGCTTTCACATCAATATCTTCAATGTGATTGTATAAGAAAAAGACTTGCCCTTCTCTTGCCAGCTCCCGTTCAATTGCTTCCCGCACCAGTTCAGGGGTATATTCCATCACATATGTTTGCACCGGAAACCGGTTTTCTGGCGGCGTTTCAATAATCGACAGATCGCGCACACCGATCATGGACATATGCAGCGTTCTCGGAATTGGCGTTGCTGTTAACGTCAACACATCAATATTGGCCTTAAGCTGCTTGATTTTTTCCTTATGGGTAACGCCAAACCGCTGTTCTTCGTCGATAATGAGCAGTCCTAAATCTTTAAACTGGACATCTTTCGATAACAGGCGGTGTGTGCCGATGACCATATCAATCGTCCCGTCTTTCAGCCCTTTGATCGTCTCCGCCTGCTGTTTTCTAGTGCGAAAACGGTTTAACAGCCCAACGGTAATTGGAAACCCTTGAAACCTCTCCCGGACCGTTTCATAATGCTGCTGGGCCAAAATCGTCGTCGGTACAAGAAACGCGACTTGTTTTCCATCCATAATCGCTTTAAACGCTGCCCGCAGCGCCACTTCCGTCTTTCCGTAGCCGACGTCGCCGCAAAGAAGACGGTCCATCGGCTTGTCGCTTTCCATATCGCGCTTGATTTCCTCGATCGAACGAAGCTGATCTTCCGTTTCTTGGTACGGAAACGCCGCTTCAAATTCCCGCTGCATTTCTGTATCCGGGGAAAACGCGTATCCTTTGCTTGCCTCCCGTTCCGCATACAGCTTAATCAAATCTTCAGCGATATCTTGGACAGACGATTCTACTTTCTTTTTCACTTTCTTCCATTCAGATCCGCCTAATTTGTAAATCTTTGGCTCTTTTCCTTCAGAGCCTACGTACTTCTGCACTTGATCGATTTGATCCACAGGCACATACAACGTATCGCTGCCTTGATATTGAATATGAATATAGTCTTTATGGACGCCGTTAATTTCTAATGTTTCGATTCCCAAATATTTGCCGATGCCGTGGTTTACATGCACCACATAGTCGCCCACTCGCAACTCCGAATAGCTTTTAATGCGCTCTGCGTTCGACAATTTTTGGCGGCGGATTGGCCGCTTAACCCGCTTTTTAAACAATTCTTCTTCTGTAATCACGGCAAGCTTTTGCATCGGCAGCTCGAATCCTGTGTTTAAATCGCCCTCGATCATTTGATATTTGCCGTGCATCAGCACTGCTTCACGGCTCAGCGGAGCGACATCGATTTCGTAGTCTTCAAGCACCGATTGCAACTTTTTCATCCGTTCTGCATTCGGTGTTAAAAAAACAACAGCGTATTTTGCTTTTTTCCAACGCTCCAGCTCAGACTTAAGCAGCGACATTTGCCCATGGAAGTTTTGCATTTGTTTGCAGGAAATATTCACGATGTTCTCTGGACGTGTATGCGGAACATGGCGAAGAAAGATTGATAAATAAATCCGCTGTTTGCGATGCTTCTGCAATAATTGGAAAAAAGAGTGGGAAATTGGCACATCATGAATAATTTTTCCTTCTGAAAGCAAACTTGTATACCATTCCGCCTCTTCTTTATCAAGACTTTCTGCTGCTTCTTGCAATCTGCTCATTTCGTCCATCAACAATATTCCATTTTCTGGCATGTAGTCTAGCAAACTAGCAGGCTCTTCATAAAAGAGCGCCATATACTTATATTGTTGTTCAATTTCTTGCCCTTGTTTCAACTGTTCAAGCTCTGACGATATGTGTTCAAGCAATAATTGTTTGGCTTTTTCATCTTTTAATTTGTGAAGGCTTTCCGTTAATCCCGCTTCAATCCGCGCAATTCCCCGCTCTAGCATTTCCCCGTAAACAATCATTTCATCGGCGGGCCCAATCGTTATTTGCCGCACTTCATCACGGGAGCGCTGATCATCCGCGGTAAATGTGCGGATCGATTCAATTTCCGTATCAAACAGCTCAATCCGATAAGGTAATTCCGCCGTTAATGGATAAATATCGATAATCCCGCCGCGAACGCTAAATTCCCCAGGGGCTGACACAGTTGCTACACGCTTGTATCCCATTTGGACAAATTGCTTCTTACAATATTCAACATCGATATTTTGCTGGACTTCCAATGTCAATATATTATTTTTCCATAACGACACAGGAGGTAGCAGGCGCCGCAATCCGGCGACAGGACAAATCACAACCCCTTTGTCGCGTTTCGTCCAATAATTCATCACTTCTAAACGCTGCGCCTTTAGTTCTGGGCTGGCGATTGCCAATTCCGTGGCAATCACTTCGTTTACCGGATAGAGGAATACCTCTTCCGTCCCAAGCAATTGAACAAGATCATCATATATTTTTTGCGCTTGAAATAAATTATGCGTTATCACTAAAAGCGGTCTATCGGTTTCCTTATAAAGCGATGAAATGAAAACAGACCGGGCGGAACCAGATAATCCGACAATCAGCTGCTCTTTCAGCCCAGCCTCAATCCCCCCGATAATCGAACGAATATCTTGGTTTTCAGCGAAATAGCGATGCAACGAACGCACCCCTATTCTCCCTCCTCTCAACAAAGCGAATGCAAGCCGTTTTTTATTTTGTGTCACATGCCCGTTCTTCCATGAAAAACGTCAGCTAGTTATATTTTTTAAAAAACACAAAAATGCTTTGGTTACCCAAAGCCTAATGTATAAACTTTTCATACTGATGCAGTTCAGGATTTCTCGCTAACGCCTCTTGGCAATCTTCGCAAATCGTTTTTATGTGAATATCGCCATTTGGCTGGTATGCAATCATCTCCAAACGTTCTTCCTCTGTCAAATGGTGAAATCCCAATTGTTCGCTATAGATCGAAACTCTATCAATCGTGCCTACTTTTGTTCCACAATGCCGACAATAATAATGCAATGCCATGAAACAACCCTCCTAATGGCAGATCTATATCTTATTCTGCACCAATTAGGAGGAAAATATTCACACATTAAATTCATTCATCACTTGCAAAAACGGCTCAGTAACAGCTTTTTCACACGCATCGGCTGAACGTAAAATCGCTTCCATGATCGCCCCGCTTTCTTCTTCGTGGAAGCGGCCCAGCACATAATCGATCACCTTTTCCCCGCTTGCCGGGCGCCCGATGCCGATCCGAATCCGTTTGAATTCTTGCGTTCCTAAATGGTGAATAAGCGACTTAATGCCATTATGCCCGCCGGCGCTTCCTTTCATGCGCAGGCGAATTTTTCCGACAGGGAGATCAAGGTCATCATATATAACAACAACATCATTGATATCAATGCGATAATAATCGATTAACGGTCGGACGCATTCCCCTGATAAATTCATATATGTTAATGGCTTGCATAATATCACTTTTTCGCCAGAAATGATGTGCGAGGCAATCATCCCATTAAATTTTGCTGTTTGAAAAGAAATATTCCAGCGTTTCGCCAGCTCATCGATGACCATAAACCCAACGTTATGCCTCGTTTGTTCATATTCTTTCCCTGGGTTGCCAAGGCCGACAAATAACTTCAACACTCGGTCTCCTCTCTTTGCGTGGATAGTACAAAAGACGTAACCGAAAACGGCTACGTCCGAGTTTATGCGTCTGGAGTCGTTTCTCTTCCTTCTTCTGCCTCAGGGCGACCAGATTCTTGCTGTTCGCCGCTATGAATTTCCTCCTCTTGTTGCGGCGGCAAGATCGTCGCAATCACTTCAGAAGGCTCATGGTTAATTTCGTATTTTCCGTCTGTTTTAACATCTCCTACCGTGATTGTATCGCCGATTTGCAAGTGTGAAATATCAATATCAATCGATGGCGGAATATTCGCTGGCAGTACGCGGATCGACAATTGATGCAGGTTTTGCTGCAATACGCCGCCGTCTTTTACTCCGGCAGCTTCGCCAATGAAACGAATATCCACATCAATATCGACTTCCGTAGACATATCGACCGCTTGAAAATCGACATGAAGAATGTTGCCACGGAGCGAGTCTCTTTGGACATCCCTCAACAATACCGAATATTCCTCATCGTTCAATTTCAATGTAATGAGACTATGCCGTCCGGCTTCGCGGATCGTTTTTTGAAAATCGGAACCATTGACAAAAATCATTTTGTTTTCAACGTTTTTGCCATACAAGATTCCAGGAATATTTCCTTGTAAGCGAATGCGTCGAGTGGTTGAATGTTTTCTATCAGTGCGTTCTTTTGCTTCAAGTACTACTGCCATGTTTCCTCACCTTCCTGAATTAGAATTAGAATCTAATTGATACTTTATCCTAAAACAAGAAGGTCTAAACATGCGTGTACTTTAGTCAAACAATACACTGACAGACTTCATTTCATATACACGTGTAATTGCCTCCGCAATGAGTGGAGCAACTGACAGCTCTACAATTTTATCAATTTTCTTTTCTTCTGGCAATGCAATTGTATTAGTGACAACAAGTTCTTTAATTTTCGAATTTTGAATGCGTTCAATCGCTGGTCCCGACAATACCGGGTGCGTGCAGCACGCATATACTTCTTTCGCGCCGTTTTCGACAAGGGCGTTGGCAGCCAATGTGATCGTTCCAGCTGTATCAATGATATCATCGATTAAAATTGCTGTCTTTCCTTGTACTTGACCGACGATATTCATTACCTCCGCCACATTCGGTTTTGGCCGGCGCTTATCAATAATTGCGATCGGCGCTTTAAGACGGTCAGCAAGCTTGCGCGTCCGCGTCACCCCTCCGTGGTCTGGAGAAACGACAACAATATCATCAAGATTTTTATTTTTAAAATAATCGGCTAAAATCGGAACCCCCATTAAATGATCGATCGGAATGTCAAAAAATCCTTGGATTTGCGGCGCATGCAAATCAAGGGTGATGACGCGGGAAGCCCCTGCCGTTTCTAAAAGGTTTGCCACCAATTTCGCCGTAATCGGCTCGCGGGAGCGCGCTTTCCGGTCTTGGCGGGCATATCCATAGTAAGGCATTACAATATTAATCGTTTTGGCGGAAGCACGTTTTAACGCATCAATCATGATAAGTAATTCCATCAAATGCTCATTCACCGGCACGCTTGTCGATTGAATGACGAAAACATCATCGCCGCGGATGCTTTCTTCAATGTTGATTTGGATTTCGCCATCGCTGAAGCGGGAAACCGAGCATTTTCCTAATTCGATCCCCATCACTTGCGCAATTTCTTCGGCCAGCTTCATATTGGAATTCAATGCAAACAATTTTAAATTATGATGACATTCAGACATGATAAACCTCCATTACGAATTTTTCTTAATAGAAAGGCGATCCACATAATTCTCTTTATTTACTTGCCGAGCGCGGGCAATTGACAGCGCATTTGCGGGAACATCATCCGTAATCGTCGAACCAGCAGCGACATATGCGCCTTTCCCAACCGTCACCGGAGCAATTAAATTCACATTACAGCCGATAAACGCTCCATCTTCAATTTTCGTCATATGTTTATTTTTCCCATCGTAATTTACGGTAATGGATCCGCAGCCAAGGTTGACGTCCGCGCCGATTTCCGCATCGCCGATGTAGCTTAAGTGTGATGCTTTACTTCCTTTGCCAAACACCGACTTTTTCACTTCAACAAAATTACCGATGCGAACTTCATCCGCGATTTTGGACAACGGGCGGATATGGGCAAACGGCCCGATCGTAACATCGTTGCCAATTTCGCTATCGTGCGCGACAGAGTGGCGAATCGTGGTGCCGTTTCCAATCAGACAGTCTTTAATTTCTGAATTTGGCCCGATAATGCAATCTTCGCCAATCACTGTTTTCCCTTCAATAACAGTCCCGGGATAAATCACGGTATCGCGGCCGATTTGCGCCTCTGCCGATATATACGTATGAGCAGGATCAATAATCGTGACCCCGTTCAGCATATGTTTGCGGCAAATCCGCGCGCGCATAATTTTTTCCGCTTCGGCGAGAGCCGCGCGGTCATTCACCCCGATCGTTTCTTCAAAAGATGGGGCTTCGTACGCGGAAATGATGCCGCCATTGGATTTTAAAATTTCAATGACATCCGTTAAATAATATTCCCCTTGCACATTATTGTTCGATACATGTGTAAGCGCTTCAAATAAAGACTTGTTGTCAAAGCAATATGTTCCCGTGTTAATTTCTTTGATGGCGCGTTCCTGTTCGCTTGCATCTTTGTGTTCGACAATTTTTGCGACATTTCCATGAGAATCGCGAACAATGCGGCCATATCCGGCAGGATTATCCGCAATTGCCGTCAAAACCGTCGCTTTTGCCTTTGTCGCAAGATGATGATCAAGCAATGCTTGCATCGTTTCCGCAGTGATTAACGGTGTGTCTCCGCATACAACGAGCGTTACTCCATCTTTTCCGTGCAAATGAGAGGCTGCTTGCATAACTGCGTGCGCTGTTCCCAGTTGTTCCTGCTGGAAAGCATATTCGCTTTGGTCGCCAAGCTGCATTTTTACTTGCTCTGCTCCAAAGCCTACAACGGTAATAAGCTTTTCGATTCCTAGCTGCAAAACTTGGTCCACCACATGCTGGACCATCGGCTTACCGCAAACAGGGTGCAATACTTTGTATTGCTTCGATTTCATCCTTGTTCCCTGTCCGGCCGCCAATATGACCGCATATCGTTTTACCATATAGAAGGCCTCCAATTACCTTTTTATCCATAATTGAATATATCTCAATTAGTAGTGTATTTCAAGGAAACAATTTTTCCAGAAAATATAAAAAGAGCCTGTCCATTGGGAACAGGCTCTTCACCATATTTTATGAAGCACCAGCTTCTTCAAGTTCTTCTTCCAACTTACCTAAACGGTGATACTCAGCCAATATCGCCTCTTGAATTTTTCCGCGCGTCGCCGAGTTAATCGGATGGGCAATATCACGAAATTCTCCATCTGGAGTGCGTTTGCTCGGCATGGCGACAAACAATCCGTTATTGCCATCGATCACGCGGATATCATGGACAACGAATTCGTTATCCAATGTGATAGAGGCAATCGCTTTCATACGTCCTTCGGTATTCACGCGGCGTAATCTTACGTCAGTAACTTCCATTATGTTCACCACCTTTTCCCTATATAAGACTTGATTAATTTATTCCACATGCCGTTATTCATTTCCTTCTTTTTTTGAAAATTTTTTATAAAATAAATCCCGGTTAGAGCGGAATAACATTAGGGAAAAGGCGGGCATCGATTACCGAATGAGCGCGATGACTTCGATTTCCACTAGCGCGTCTTTCGGCAGTCTCGCCACTTCCACGCAAGAACGCGCCGGTTTATGATTGGTAAAGTATTGGCTGTACACTTCATTCATTGCCGCAAAATCATCCATGCTTTTTAAAAATACCGTTGTTTTCACAACCGTATCCAGTGACGCTCCCGCCGCTTCCAGCACCGCCTTTAAATTTTGAAACACCTGATGGGTTTGCGCTTTGATATCCCCTTGCACCATCTCGCCCTCAGGAGTAAGCGGAATTTGCCCAGAGCTGTAAAACATGTTGTTGACGACAATTCCTTGCGAATATGGACCGATCGCTTGCGGCGCGTTATTTGTTTCTACTTTTTCCATTGCATTCCCTCCCCTTTCACGTTTATTTATTCCATAAAGTGAATATAATTTCCTGCTTTTACGGTAATTTGTTTTTCTTTCACATCAACGGAAGACAGCTTTACGAGCGAAATATATTCATCGACAAGCCGCTCTTTCGTTTCTTCAGATTCAACGAGGACGCCGATGCCGGAAAGTTTGGCGTTAAATTCATTTAATAAGTTTATCATGCCGTTTACCGTCCCGCCCGCTTTCATAAAATCATCGATAATTAAAACGTTTGCCCCTTCGGCCAGACTCCGTTTCGCCAACACCATCGTTTGAATTCGTTTAGAAGAACCAGAAACATAGTTAATGCTGACCATCGATCCTTCCGTCACTTTGTTGTCATGGCGGACAATCACGACGGGAACATACAAAAAGTGGGCGACCGCATAAGCGAGGGGAATTCCTTTTGTCGCGATCGTCATGACAACATCTACCGGGCGGTCAGCGAAGATGGATGCATACAGACGGCCGATTTTGTTGACAACGCGAGGGTCGCCAAGAATATCCGTCATATATAAATATCCGCCAGGCAGCAGCCGGTCTGGGCGCGACAGCTGCTCACATAAATATGTAACGATCCCGTCTGCTTCCTGTCTCGACATTTTCGGAATATATTGAACTCCGCCCGCCGCTCCTGGCAGCGTTTTGATCGTTCCGATTCCTTGTTGTTCAAACGTTTGTTTTATAATCGCTAAGTCCTCACTAATCGATGACTTTGCCGATTCATAACGCTCTGCAAAAAACGTAAGCGGTATAAGCTGATGAGGCCGTTCAAGAAGATAATGAGTCATATCGACTAAACGGCCGCTGCGCCTTAATTTCATAGAGGACCTCCTAAAACCGAATATTTTAAGGTAAATATATCAAAAATATACGTGTTTAATCAAGTGAATTTTGTTCACCTAATATCCGGACAGCGAACACTTGATCGCAAAACCCGCGCAGTCCATTATAAATTCGTTGCAGCCTGGAATCATGCTGAACGAGTCCAAACACCGTCGGCCCGCTGCCGCTCATCAATACCGCATCCGCGCCAAACCGCTTCATTTGCTCTTTAATGTGCGCCACTTCCGGATGCATTTTCAATGTCACTTCTTCTAATACGTTTCCGACTAATTGGCAAATAGCCGCATAATCTTGGCGTTCAATCGCCTCCACCATCCCATCCACATCCGGGTGCTGAATCTCGCCAACCTTTAAATTCCGGTATACTTCGGCAGTCGAAACGCCGATCGATGGCTTTGCTAAAATAACCCAGCATGGCGGCGGGGAAGAAATCGGCATAATTTTTTCGCCGCGCCCTGTTGCAACCGCAGTTCCGCCATAAACGCAAAACGGGACGTCAGAACCGATTTGCGCACCTAGCTCCGCCAATTCATCAAGTGTAAGCCCTAAACGCCAAAGCTTGTTTAAGCCGCGGAGCGTCGCTGCAGCATCGCTGCTTCCCCCGGCCAGCCCTGCCGCTACTGGAATATTTTTTGTAATGGAAATCGCCACCCCTTGTTTGATACCAAATGTATCTTTCAATACTTTTGCAGCCTGATACGCCAGATTGCGGTGGTCATCCGGAACGAAGCGGTTTTGCGAAATAATTTGTATCACATCATCGGTCCGCGGAATTAGTTCGATGCGATCCGCCAGATCAATCGTTGTCATTACCATCTTTACTTCATGATATCCGTCAGGCCGTTTATGCAATACGTCCAACGATAAATTGATTTTAGCCGGTGCCTTGACTAATACCTTCAACCATTCCACCTACTTTAATGACTAATGACTTCAAGCTTTCTTGCAAGATCCATTTACCATAATAGCATAAATTGCGTATGCTGCTAACAATCAGAAACGCATAATCACCGATTGGAAACAAATACGGCAAATGATCTCAAACAAAAAGCCGAAGCGATGTTGCTTCGGCTGCCGCGGCTGTTTTTTTATTTTTCGTCGCCTAAGTGCATATTTATCTTTTCAACAGCTGTCGTTCAGCCATTTCGATCGCCAATTTCACCATATTTCCAGCGTCTTTCGCGCGGATCGCTCCCCATCCTTCTTTTTGAACGACATCATAAAAGCCCAATTCCTTTGCTAACTCTTCTTTAAAGCGTTGCGACATAATTCCGCGACGTCGGCCCAATGCTAGCAACCCCTTTCAAACTGCCGCGGCTGTTTTTAGTATGAAAAAAACGCGCACGTTTATGTTGACATATTTATGGCAAAAACAAAAAGCAGCAAACTAACGTCTACTGCCCACCCACCTTCTCGTCATCTAAAAACGTCAATTTTACTGTTTCTGTTAACACATCAGCGTAACTAAATGACACCCGTTCAAATGCATTTTCCTTTTGGTCGAGTTCAATAACAAACACAGATGGATACGTTTCAGCTAAAATTCCGCACCGCTCAATCGTTTTTCTTCGCCCGCCGTTGGCACGCAACGTCAAACGTCTGCCGATGTTAGAATCCAACGTTTTTTTAATATCGGATAAAGTTTTTGGCATCGCTATCCACCTCACTATTTATAAATTATAACAAAGTTTATTTCAAAAATCAAAAATAAAGATTATATCAATGCCTTTTCCTTACTGTCAATGCATATTTTTCTACAAATGTTGCTTCTAATGCATATTATGTCGTTTTTGATGCAAAAATATGTATTAAAAGAAAAAAACCGCCTTGTTACAGGCAGCTCTCAATCGTTCATCGTATCAATCAAACGGAACGGCATCCCCGTGCGCAACACTCCTTTCGTTTCCACCCCTCCAAGTCCCTTTTCTCCGGTCAATGTATTGCGAAGAACATCCCAAACATTCACCGTTTCCATGAAAGGAGTAAAACTTATTCGGGAAACGATATAAACTGGATCAAGCGCATGAATGTTAACGCGCGCCGGGGAACTGGCAAAATTCGCACCAGCGCGAATCAGTGATTCAAAATGGGATTGGCATGCTCCCGCGAAAATGATCAATTGGTCAAGATGCGGAACTTTTTTGCGCGCTTCTTTCACCGTTTGAACAAAATGTTTGGAATGGCGATATGCCTTTAAATCCGTCACTTTTCCTTTCGATTTCGAATAGGAATCATGGCCGGTAATCACTAAAATATCAGGGCGAAATCGCTCAAGAAGCACGCCGACTTTTTCGGGCATTTCACTTTCCTCGCAAAATATGCCGTACACCGGCACGCCAATTCGTTCATACAAATCCAAACACTTCCGCAAATATAAAGGGTCCCCGTCCAAATGAAGGACGCGCCCCGGAATTTGAAAAAAATCTTTTTCCGTCCGGTATCCTCCCGTCGCCCGATACTCTGTTTTTTGTTTTATGGCATGATAATCTTGGCGAAACAGTTTATACGACTGCTCGATCAGCTCTATTTCCTTTTTCTTTCTTTCCTGCTGTTCTCGTTCATCAATAATGACTAAATCGCTGCATGGGGCATCGGCGATAAGTCTCACATTTTCACCATGCAAAATCGCTTCTCTTTCCCCATTTTTTTCTTTCACATCTATGATACGAAACAGTAAATCACAATTATACGACTTCCTTGCAACAATATCGCCGACCTTAACGTCCATCACCATTCACTCCATTGTTAACGAATTGCTTACTAAGTAACATATGCGCATCTGGAAAATAGGTGATAGACGCAGGGGGGCCTGTCCGCATCAACGAAGAAGCAAATTTATATGCACATGACTTCCCTTAACGCGTTGCTGAGCGCGGCAAACTCTTCCATCGTCAATGTCTCTCCGCGGCGGCGCGGGTCAATTCCGTTCTCTGTTAAAATGCGCTCGATTTTTTCTTTTCTCGCTTTTCCGTTCGGCAAGTTGCTGATTAAATTGTTCAAAATCGTTTTCCGGCGTTGCGCGAAACTCGCCCGCACCACTTGAAAGAAAAACGATTCATCGTCTACGTCAACAGGCGGCTGCTTCCGCTTTATTAACCGAATCACAGCAGAATCCACATTCGGCTGTGGAATAAACACCGTTCTTGGAACGGTCATGATCTTCTCCGCTTCCGTGTAATACTGAATCGCAATGGACAGCGAACCGTAATCTTTCGTTCCCGGCTGCGCGGAGATGCGGTCAGCCACTTCTTTTTGCAACATAACGACAATGCCGCGAATCGGCAAGTTATCTGTCAATAGCTTCATAATAATCGGCGTTGTGACGTAATACGGCAAATTCGCTACCACCATAATATCGGCAGCGTCGGTAAATTCTTCGGCGATCACGCGGCGAATATCCGCTTTTAAAACATCTTGATGGATAATGCGGACGTTTTCATACGGCGATAACGTATCCTCCAAAATCGGCAAAAGCCGCTGATCAATTTCAAACGCGACGACCTTCTTTGCGCGGCGCGCCAGCTGTTCCGTCAACGCCCCGATTCCGGGACCGATTTCAATCGCCCCCGTTTCGCGCGAAAGTCCGGCAACATCGACAATTTTCCGCAAAATATTAGTGTCAATCAAAAAATTTTGTCCTAAACTTTTTTTGAATGAAAAACCGTACTTTTCCAAAATTTCTCGCGTACGTCCCGGCGTAGCAATATCTTTATTTGTATTCATCGTTTGCTTCCTCCTGCAGCACTTGCTCTAATGCGGCGTAAAACGCTTCTTTAGAGATTTGAAATATTTGCAACCGCTTATAAAGCTGTTTTCCGTTTGTATACCCTATTTTTAAAATTTCCCCTAAATGTTGGCGCCGCTTTTTCGCTAATTGTCCGCCGATTAAACCGGCAGCGACGAGTTCATCAAATGTAATCTCTTCATTCCACTCAGTTGTTTCCTCGTACACGTTTTTCAACGCTTGGCGGATATCTTCCACAGACGCATGCTCTACGCCAATTCCTTTCCCATTTTTCGCAATGGCCGCTTTCCTTGGCAAAAAAGCATGCTTGCAGCCTGGAACGCGCTCTGTAATCGTTTTGCGAATTTTTTCACCCGGAAAATCAGGATCTGTAAAAATAATTACTCCCCGTTTTTCTTTTGCTAACTTAATTTGCTCAATGATCTCTTCGCTGATTGCCGACCCGTTTGTTTCAATCGTATCTGCATCAACGGCGCGCTGAATGGCCACCGTATCGTCTTTACCTTCCACAACGATAATTTCTTTAATTTTCATCATTAGTACGCAGAAATCGTCTACTCATTCCACAAGGAATAAGCCTTTTTTCCTATTTCTGCGCTGCCCCCTTTCCAGTAAAATAATGTTGAAAGGTTTTCACCTCTATTTCTTTCAAAATGACTGAAACTTTTTTTGGCTTTTTTCGTCTAAATAAGTAGAAAAATCTTTCTTCATTATAACGAAAAAGCAGAGGGTAAAAAACCCTCCGCATTCTTTCCTTTTATTGAATAATTTTCACTTTTACGCGTTTTTTGCCCCAACGAAACGCGTCCGATTTTTTCGGGAAAAACACGTCAATTTTATAACCATTAATGCTCGATCCTGTGTCTCCAGCAATGGCATATCCATACCCTTCAACGTACACTTTGGATCCGATCGGTATAATTCTCGGGTCAACCGCAATCACTTTCGCAGAAGGGTTTGCGCGCAAATCAATTCCTGTGCTCGTTGTTCCCGAGCAGCCTTCACAATAAGCGGTGTAAGCGGTGGCAGTAACATAAAATTCTTTTGTTGCATGCCTTTGACCGCGCGACGCTATTTGAACAGAGCGCGCATGAGTGGATCGTGTTCCGATTGCAACAATGCGATTTTTGCTTGCTTTCATCAATTTTGTTTCTATAAGTTTTCGCGATACTTCTTTTCCGTTTTCCAGCACTACTTCATACCTTTTCAACGCTTTTCCTTTTTCACCCGGACTGATCACACGCTGTTCTCCTTTTGGCAATTGCGCATCTCGGCGAGTGACGACTGCAAAATCAATTGGTTCTTCCACTACATCGGTGACTTTTTGAACTTTCACCACTTTTACAATCATGCCTTCTTTTACTTTCTCTTGTAAAGATGGTTCAACACGGTCGAGTTCGCCTAATTTCACGTTTTGTTGTTTTAAAAAGTCAGCGACAGTAGTAGAAGTTGCCCATACTTGTTTTTGTTTGCCGCCAACATTTAATTGGACTGGAAATGCTTTTTCCACATTCACTTCCATTCCTTTTTTGATCTCTGCATTTGGCGACGGGGCAATTTTGTCATGCTTTCCGAGGGTAATATGTTGCGAGTTTAACAGCTCGCCAACGTTTTTTGCAGTCGTCCATATTTCTTGTTTTTTCCCATCCACTATCAACGTTACTTTCTTGCTCGCTTCCCAAACAATGTTTAAATCATCTGTAATTGGCGTATCTAGCGATGGATAGACGTGATCTTCTTTTCTTGGCTTAATGTTTTGCTCCTGTAATACTTCTTTTACCGTCTTAGCGTGAGTGCGAATCTCTTGTTTTTTTCCATTCACCGTCAGCGTCACGTCATCCTTCGCTATTTCATATCCGGCAAGTCCCGTTGTCGCCGAAAAGGCTATGAAACTACTAGCGGTAACCGTGAAGTTTTTCCTCAATGAATCAGAAATTCTCTTCATATTGGGTAATATCATGCAAAACGCCTCCTTCTTGCGCGAATATTCCCCTCTCTCTAAACGTGTACGTGTAAACACACTCTATTATGCAAGAAAAATCACTGAAAAAGAAAGGAAGACTTGTCGACATGTTTTATCCTATGTCATGTTCCAAATTTGTAGAACTTTTTTGTTTCATGACGTTTAGACAAGTCTCCTCATCGATGGACAAATGATTTTAGCGATGGATGCCGAATAATTTTTTCGCATTCTTTGTTGTCGCTTTTGCCACTTCTTCAAAAGAAATGCCTTTTATCTCGGCGATCGCCTCCGCTACGTACTTGACGTAGCTCGGCTCGTTTCGTTTCCCGCGGAAAGGGTGAGGCGTTAAATACGGGCAATCTGTTTCAATTAACAAATGTTCTAATGGAATTTGCGCCGCTACTTCCTTCGGCTTTTTCGCGTTTTTAAATGTCACTGGACCGCCGAGGGAAATCAAAAAGTTCATCTCGATACATTGTTTCGCTACTTCCACGCTTCCACTGAAACAATGCATAATCCCACCGACTTCAGCAGCGTTTTCCTCTTTTAAAATCCGCAAAATATCCGCTGTAGCCTCACGATTATGGATAATGATCGGCAGTTTCACTTTTTTCGCTAAAGCGATTTGCCGGCGAAATACCTCATGCTGTATTTCCTTTGGCGATTTATCCCAATAATAATCCAAGCCCATTTCTCCTAACGCCACTACTTTCGGATGGGCAGCCAGCTCTGCGATCATATCCAAATCCTCGTCCGTCATATCGATCGCATCAACGGGATGCCAGCCGACGGAAGCATAAATAAAATCATATTGCTCCGCTAGTTCCACCGCCCGTGCAATCGTAGGACGGTCAAAACCAACGACAACAATATGAGAAACTCCTTCACCAAGAGCGCGATCAATCACTTCTTGTAAATCATCGTTATATTGGACGGCATTTAAATGTGCATGCGTGTCAAAAAGCATAGCGGCAACCCCTTTTCTACCTTGGTGTTAAGTGTAACATAGAAATCCATTACATATATCACAAATCGTTAACATTTCCATTACAAAACGACAACAAAGAGGTGTCGTGCATTGATCAACACCACACCTCCTATGTTCGCCAATTATTTTATTTTTGTCCCGTTTGGAATCGTTTTATCAACAGTAGCGACGGAAAGCGTGCCATTTTCTTCCCCAGCGAGAATCATGCCTTGAGACAATTCGCCACGCAATTTCACCGGTTTTAAATTCGTGACGCAGATGACCTTTTTGCCAACGAGTTCTTCTGGCTTATAAAATTGGGCAATTCCGGATACGACTTGGCGTTTTTCATAGCCAAGATCTAGCTGGAGCTTTAACAATTTATCGGCGTTTTTCACCGGTTCCGCGTGCACCACTTCGGCAACGCGCAAATCGACTTTCGCAAAATCATCAATCGTGATCTCATCCGCTTTTGGCGCTTGCGGCTCCGCTGCCTGCTTTTTCGGCGCACTGCCTTGCATATGCGCTTTAATATATTCCACTTCTTTTTCAATGTCTAGCCGTGGAAACAGCGGCTCGCCTTTTGCCACTTTTGTTCCTTCTTTGATGAGGCCGAATTCGTACAAGCTGTCCCATTGCTTTAATGATTCATCCACAATGCCAAGCTGCGCGAAAATTTTGTCCGGCGTGCGCGTTAAAAACGGCTGTAACAAAATCGCAACATGGCGAAGCGATTCCGCTAAATGGGTCATTACTGACGCAAGCTGTTCTTTTTGGCTTTCCTCTTTCGCAAGCACCCAAGGCTGCGTTTCATCAATATATTTGTTCGTTCGGTTAATCAGCTGCCATACTGTCGCAAGCGCAACGGAAAATTCCATTTTCTCCATCGCTTCTTCGTACTGTTTCACCGTTTCTTTCGCTGTTTCGACAAGATCGTTGTCAAATGGCGTTTTTGCCCCGCGATATGTCGGAATCACGCCGTCAAAATATTTTTCAATCATCGCTACCGTGCGGTGCAACAAGTTTCCTAAATCGTTGGCTAAATCGTAGTTAATACGCTCAACAAACCCTTCCGGAGTGAACACGCCATCGGAGCCAAACGGAACTTCGCGAAGCAAATAATAGCGCAGCGCGTCCAATCCGTAACGATCGATTAACGTGACCGGATCGACGACGTTTCCTTTCGATTTCGACATTTTGCCGTCTTTCATTAATAGCCAGCCATGCGCGAACACTTTTTTCGGCAACGGCAAATCGAGCGCCATTAACATAATCGGCCAATAAATCGTATGGAAGCGGACAATTTCCTTCCCGACTAAATGAACGTCCGCCGGCCAGTATTTGCGAAACTTCTCATCGTCATCTGTGCCGTATCCCAACGCCGTAATATAGTTTGTGAGCGCATCAATCCATACATAAATGACGTGTTTCGGATCACCCGGAACTTTTATGCCCCAGTCAAACGTTGTACGAGAAACCGCTAAATCCTCAAGCCCCGGTTTAATAAAGTTGTTAATCATTTCGTTTTTGCGCGACTCCGGCTGAATGAACTCCGGATTTTCCTCATAGTATTGCAAAAGCCGGTCGACATATTTGCTCATTTTAAAGAAATACGATTCTTCTTTTACCTTTTCGACCGGGCGGCCGCAGTCCGGGCAATTTCCGTCAACAAGCTGCCGCTCTGTATAAAACGATTCACACGGTGTACAATACCATCCTTCGTATTCTCCCAAATAAATATCTCCTTGTTCGACAAGACGCGCAAAAATTTTCTCCACTACCTTTTTATGGCGGTCTTGTGTCGTGCGAATAAAGTCATCATAAGAAATATCAAGCTTTTTCCATAACTCTTGGATGCCTGCGACAATTTCGTCGACATATTGTTGCGGAGTTACTCCTTTTTCTTCTGCTTTTCGCTGAATTTTTTGCCCATGTTCGTCCGTGCCGGTCAAATACATGACATCATAACCGCGCAAACGTTTATAACGTGCCATCGCGTCTCCTGCTACGGTCGTATACGCGTGGCCAATATGCAAGTTCCCGCTCGGATAATAAATCGGTGTTGTAAGGTAAAACGTTTTTTTCTCCATCCTCATACCTCCCTATTCTGTTAGAACAAAAGCCCCCGCCCGGCGGACGAGAGCGACGTTACTTTTATTTTACATAATTTTTTTCATTCTACAAAAACATCTATTTACCTATACGAAAAAAAATATACTTACAGAAGTGATGTTCGTAAAAATGGATGTTTCCCATCGCCATTTCCTCTCTTTTAGACAATTTTTCTCAAACGTTTCGGTTCATAAGGAATCTATTTCCTGTTTTTCTTTGAACACTTTTTATCAAACTCCCTCATTGACTTTTTTTAAAATAATGATATACAATTTTTTTTAATTTTACATATAAAAGGATTGACGTATAATGGAAACACTGATATGATTAGGGTGTAGGAAATTTGTCGAATATTGACGAATAAATCCTATCAAAATAAAAAACTATTTTACGGAGAGGAGAGCGTTCCATGAAATCAACAGGTATCGTCCGCAAAGTTGATGAGTTAGGCCGTGTCGTCATTCCGATTGAATTGCGCCGCACGTTAGACATTGCTGAAAAAGACGCATTGGAAATCTATGTTGACGATGATCGGATCATTTTGAAAAAATATAAACCAAATATGACCTGTGTCGTCACTGGCGAAGTTTCTGATGACAACTTCAAATTAGCCGGCGGTAAAATTATTTTAAGCCGCGAAGGTGCAGAAATTTTGTTAAAAGAAATTCAAGAACATCTGCAACAATCATCTAACAACGATAACAACAAATAAGAGTTTCTCTAGTTAGAGAAACTCTCTTTTTTTATTGGCGGTGATATTGCCGGTACACTTCCCGCTTCGACATATTCCTATCTTTCGCCGTTTGTTTTATCGCTTCTTTTGTCGTAAAATTTTTCTCCCGAATATAATATTCGACATGCTCGACCGGGGGTAGCGAATGCCACCATGCTTCCGTTTTTTCATCTTCCTGTGTTTCCTTTGCCCCTTCCACAATGATGCAAAATTCCCCGCGAATCTCGTGAATGTTTACCCATTCGACAATCTCGCTCAGATTGCCGCGAATAAACTCTTCGAACCGTTTCGTCAGTTCTCGACATAAAACAACGCGGCGCTCGCCGAACACTTCATGCATCATCATAAGCGTTTCTTGCATGCGATGAGGAGCTTCATAAAAAATCATCGTTTCCCGGACTTTTTTCAATGATTCCAACTGTTCCTTTTTTTCTTTCTTCGTCCGTTCAAGAAAGCCAAAAAAGTAAAAGTGGTTTGTCGACAGCCCCGATGCAACAAGCGCAGTTAACGCTGCGTTTGCACCTGGAAGCGGGACAACAGGACACCGCTCTTCAAGGGCAGAAACAACCAGCTCATGGCCCGGATCTGAAATTCCCGGCATTCCCGCGTCGCTGACGAGCGCTACGGATTCTCCCGCTTTCAGACGCTCCACAATTTGCGGCCCGCTTGTATATTTATTATGCTCATGATAACTAATGAGCGGCGTACGGATTTGAAAATGGTTTAACAGTTTTTTCGTTTGCCTTGTATCTTCCGCGGCAATCATATCTACTTCTTGCAAAATGCGCACCGCCCGGAACGTCATATCTTCAAGATTGCCTATCGGCGTCGGAACGATATATAGCGTTCCTTTATGATTATCTTCAAAACTTTTTTGCTGCCAAAGCATTCGTCCTTGCTCCTTTACGATGGGATGATTCCATATAACAGCTGTTTCACTTCATCCGTATATTCATTATCGTCATTATATACAATAAGCGGCGGCAAAATTTTTAAATCCGGATTGCCGTCTTTAATGCCTTCAATCAAAATCGTATTTGCCTCTTTTCCGGCCTTCGGATAAACAAACCGCAGCCGCTTTGGCTCTAGCCGATATTCGCGCATTAGCGTAATAATGTCAAGCAGCCTTCCCGGCCGGTGCACAAATGCGGCTTTACCGCCCTGTTTTAACAGCTGGCTGCTTACGCGAACCACATCTTCAAGCGTACAATAAATTTCATGGCGGGCAATGGCTAAATGAACATTTTTGTTCATTTCCTCCTTGCTGATTGTTGGAAAATACGGAGGATTGCATGTAACGACATCATATTTACTATATCCTAATTGTTTCGGCGCATCTTTAATATCTCCATGGATAATTTCGATCTGTTTTTCCAAACCGTTATATTTTACGCTTCTTTTTGCCATGTCGCAAAGCCGCTCTTGAATTTCTACCCCGATAATTTTCCCTTTTGTTCTCATGCTTAATAACAACGGAATAACGCCGTTTCCCGTGCATAAATCGACAATAAGCCCTTTTTGAATCGGCATATAAGCAAATTTCGCCAGCAAAACCGCATCGAGGGAAAAAGCAAACACCGACGGACTTTGAATAATGCGGATTTCTTCATGCAAAAGATAGTCAAGCCTCTCATCGTCATACAATTCCACCATCGCGCATCCTCCTTATCTCAAAAAAATAACCTCTCCTTAGCGGAAAGGCCTACTTTTTATTTAAAAAGGATAAGCAAAATAAACAATCGCCTTCTTTGCGGACGCTTCCATAATGGACATGGCAAATATGGAATCCTTCTTGATAAAGGCGGGCTAAATTATCGTATCCTTCGCCGATGTCAATTAACCTTCTTTCATGGCTATGCTTATGATCTTTTTCTTTTCGTTTTTCTTCTTCCAACTCTCCGCTCATTTGCTCAAGCCGGCGGCGCAAATGATCGTTTTCAATTTGCAAATGATGGTTTTCCTCCAGCAGTTCAGCTACATACTCCTTTAGTTGCACAAGCTGGCGGTACAAATGGCTGAGTTGTTCCTCCATGCCTGTTACTGACTGAAAAATTTCTTTCTTATCCACGTCAATCCACCCCAATTAATCTGTGGCTTGGACTGGTAAAGTGCCATCTTTCATCAACTCGTCGAGCGTATATTCCACGACCCGTCCATATTCCGGCAATTCTACTTGCAATACTCGTTCTAAAATATTCAATCCGATCACTTTTCCAAGGCCATGCGGGGTTTTCACATACTCGCCTAAATCAGGAAGCTGCTCTTTCGCTGTTTCATATTCATCATTTTCGTATTTTAAGCAGCACATTAACCGGCCGCAAAGACCGGAAATTTTCGTCGGATTGAGCGACAAATTTTGATCTTTCGCCATTTTAATCGATACTGGTTCAAAATCTCCTAAAAATGTCGAGCAGCAAAGCATTCTTCCGCACGGGCCGATCCCGCCAAGCATTTTTGCTTCATCACGGACACCGATTTGCCTTAATTCAATGCGCGTACGAAAAATAGCCGCCAAGTCTTTGACAAGTTCGCGGAAATCGACGCGCCCATCCGCGGTAAAATAAAAAATCACTTTATTGCGGTCAAACGTATACTCGACATCGACTAATTTCATTTCCAAGCCGTGCTCTTCTACTTTTTTCAGACAAATATCGTACGCTTCCCGCGCCGCTTTTTTGTTTTCCTCGACAATTAATTTGTCTTTCCCGTCCGCGACGCGGATCACTTTTTTCAACGGCAAAACGATATCGTTCTCATCCACTTGCTTGTTGCTTATAACGACTTTTCCGTACTCAATTCCACGAACTGTTTCGACAATGACGAACTCCCCGACAGGAATCGTCAATTCTCCGGGATCGAAATAATAAATCTTTCCCGCTTTTTTAAAACGGACACCGACGACATTATACAAACGCTTTTCCCTCCTTTACTCCTTTAGGTCAAGGATAAGCTGCTCCATTAAAAGCTGTACGCTCATATTCGTTGTATTTAAACGCGCTTTTGCCCGCAAAATCATTTCCATACTTTTTACAATCTGCCGTTGAGGACAGGAAAGCGACCATTGCCGCAAATCATCAAGACGATCGCGATAAATGATTTGTTCCACTTGTCCTAATTGAATATACAGCATATCTTTATATATATATAAAAGCAAATCCAATCCTAAATCAATTTGTGGTTTTTCTTGAAAATGAGGCAGCCATTGATCATGAACAAAAAAAAGTGCCTGCAAATCATTTTTCCTTAACGTTTCATATAATTGTAACACTATTTTTCTCGCCTGCGCAAACCAATCATCTCGGCTTAATTGGAGCGCTTCCTCATAATTGTTTGTCACATGTGCAGCAAGGAAAGCAATATGAGGCGGAATTTGCTGTTTTTCCAAATAATTAGCAAGCAAAGCTGGTGGGATTGGCTTAAACGAAAACACTTGGCAACGGGAAATGATCGTTTCCAGCATGCGGTGATATTGTTCTGTAAGCAATATTGCTACCGTCCCTGGACGAGGTTCTTCTAAAAATTTTAACAAGCTATTCGCTGCGTTCGTTGTCATTTTGTCAGCATGCTCAATAATATACAGCTTCCGGTCCGACTCTACCGCCGTTTTCGTAAACTCTTGCTGTAGCATTTCAATTTGCTCTTTTTTCACCGATTGCCCATCTGGTTCAATAATATGGACATCCGGATGGTTTCCGGAATCGATTCTGCGGCAATTCCGGCATTCATTGCATGGCTTGATTCCGGAACGATTTAAACAAAATAAGCTTTTTGCCAATAAAAGACTCATTGCTTTTTTTCCCGTTCCGCGCTGCCCCTCAAACAAATAGGCATGAGAAATTCGCCCTTTTTCCAGGCTTTTTGTGAGCATTTTCACTACTGCAGGTTGATATCGTTCGAGCTGCTCCCATTCCATAGCCACATTTATCACTCGCTTATCTTTATATTATTTATTCTAACATGTCTTGTCTTTTTCATCATGTTTTGCTTCATGGAAACACCGCTGCTATCTTTCTCCTATTCGGTCCATTATTGCCGCTACGGTCATTGCAAACACTTCATCAACCGATTTGGAAGCATCAATGGTAATGATGCGGTCAGAGAACCGTTTAGCTAACTTTAAATATCCTTCTCTTACCTTATAATGGAAAGACAAATTTTCCATATCAAGCCGGTTCATTTCGCGCTGCTTGTTTTTTTGAATCCTCTCTAATCCTATTTTAGGGTCAATATCAAAATAAATAGTCAACGTCGGAAAATAGCCATTAATAGCAAACTGATTAATTTGTAATATTTCATCCATCCCTAATTCTCTCGCAAATCCTTGATAAGCTAAAGAGCTGTCAATAAACCGATCGCACAATACGATTTTACCGGATTTTATCGCAGGAATAATTTTTTCTAAAAGATGCTGCCTTCTCGCAGCGGCGTAAAGGAGCGCTTCCGTGCGGCCATCCATTTCCGTGTGTGCCGGATTTAAAATAATGGAGCGAATTTCCTCGGCAATACGAACACCTCCCGGTTCTCTTGTCGCTAAAACGTCAAACCCTTTTTCCCGCAAAAACGATTCCAGCATAGCAATCATCGTCGTTTTTCCTGCTCCTTCCGGCCCTTCGAAAGAAAAAAAACGGCCTTTCATGCGTTATATCCCCCTTATTTTTTACTAGTTGAATACACTTCTATTTGATCAGAAGATAAAAACTTTCCTCCTTGAAAGCGCGCGTGATAACTTTTTAGCCGTTTGATTTGTTCAATATGTTCTCTACTAATCCGTTCTCCTATAAATAATAAAGGCACTCCTGGCGGATAAGGTGTTATTGTTTCCGCTGCGATAAATCCTTCCGCCTTCTCTAAGTCGATCACTTTTTTCGGCAATGTTTGTAGTTCTTTATAAGAAATCGCAGCAGAGGAGGCCGAGAAAGAAAAAGCACGGAACGAATGCAGCAGCTCTTCGCTATAGCTTAATCCGTGAAACGCCCGCTTTATTTTTTTGATCACTTCCTCCAAGCGCTCAACAACCGCAAGCGGGTATACGAGCAAAACGTTAAACGGATCGGCAAGCTCCGCAAAAATTCCTTCTTGCTCCAAACGTTGCTGAAGCTCATAACCGGACAACTGACTTCTCGTTTGGATGGTAATTTTCAATAAATCCGTCTTGACAAACGGATGTTGCGAATGAACTACAGCGATCCCTTCTATCTCATCAAGAGCATCTTTCAACTGGTGGATTTGCTTGAAAATATCCTCTACATCTTTCCTTGTTAAACGGGCAAGATAGCTTCTTGCCAAATCAAGGGAGGCCATTATCGGATAAGATGGGCTGCTTGACTGGAACACTTGTAAAAAATACTTTAGTTTCTCCTTATCTATTAAGGAACTATTGACATGCAAATACGACCCCATCGTCATAGCCGGCAATGTTTTATGCGCTGATTGGACAACCACATCTGCTCCGCAGGTGATTGCTGTTTTCGGAAAAGGATCCCCTAAGACAAAGTGAGCACCATGCGCCTCATCGACAAGCACAGGAATACGGTAGCGATGAGCGATGTTAACGACTTCCGTCAAATCAACTGCCATTCCATAATAATTTGGATTAGTCAACACTAATGCAGCAGCATCTTGATGGAGTTCAATCGCCTTTTTTATTGTTTCATATGCTACATAAGAAGCGACACGGACGTCTTCATCAAATTCTGGAGGGAGAAAAACAGGAGTGGCTCCGACTAGTTGAAGCGCGTGCATAATCGATTTATGGCAATTCCGCTGCACGATTACTTTTTTCTTTTCTCCGCAAACAGCAAAAATCATCGCTAAATTGCCAACAGTAGAACCATTCACTAAAAAAAACGTTGCTTCTACATTATACAGCTTGGCTGCCAACGATTGCGCTTCGGCGATGACCGATTCTGGATGATGAAGGTCATCAAGGCCACTTAACTCAGTCGCATCAAGTTTTAACAACTGTTTATAATCATCTTTTGCTTCTTTAGGAAATACTATGCCATATTTATGACCTGGTACGTGAAATGAAAATGGATGGATGGAATCATGCCGTTTTAAAGCGGTATATAAAGGCGTTCGCTGTTGATCCATGAATGCCCCTCTTTCCTCTTTCATGTTCACAAATATAATGTCTTACCATAGATAACAAGATATATATTATCATTAATCTTATCGCTTTGAATAGAAACACATACGATTTCCCAATTATTCCATAATGAAAGTGGAACGCGTAACTATTATGTTTATATAAATAAAAACAGGTCCTATCGATAGGACCCTATGAATATATTTTCGAAGATATAATTTTCCTTAACTGTTTTACGTAAAAACTATATTCCGGATCGTCCGTATCTGTTTGCACAATCTTCCTTTCACAGTCAAAACAAAGAAACTGATCACAAATTTGAATACCTTCTCGCTTTGGCTGCTCACAAACGATACATATCTTTTCCATACCATCTTTATCCGTTATCGGTGAACCCACCTTCTCCACCTCCCACCTTTTATTTTTCCCGCATTTATAAGTTTCTATACTAATATAGATAGTAAAAAATTAGAGATGCTTATAATTTTATAACACCACAGAAACAGAGCAGAGAATGCGCACTTTTACTTAAGAGTTTCATATAGGAAAAAACAGCTGGTTAAGCTTTTATGCTTAACCAGCTGTTTATCGTTAACTTCTTTAACACAGCAGCTGTTTCCAAATTCCCTTTATTCATAATAAAAAGCATCCTGCTTGTTCTGAAGGCAGGATGCTTTATAAAATAAACTTGCCTAGCAACGACCTACTCTCGCAGGGGCGCTGGCCCCAACTACCATCGGCGCTGGAGAGCTTAACTTCCGTGTTCGGAATGGGAACGGGTGTTTCCTCTCCGCTATTGTCACTAGGCAAGTATTTCTACCACAGACAGATATTATTATATTTCAATCATATCTTTTGTCAAGAGGAATTTTTCATTCCCTCAAAACTAGATAACCGTCCGTCTGGAAGAAACCGTTTGGCCAGGCGGCATTCTCCGTTGTTCGTGGTTAAGCCCTCGATCGATTAGTATCCGTCAGCTCCACGTGTCGCCACGCTTCCACCTCGGACCTATCGACCTCGTCATCTTCGAGGGATCTTACTCGCTTGACGCGATGGGAAATCTCATCTTGAGGGGGGCTTCACGCTTAGATGCTTTCAGCGCTTATCCCTTCCGCACATAGCTACCCAGCGGTGCCCCTGGCGGGACAACTGGTACACCAGCGGTGCGTCCATCCCGGTCCTCTCGTACTAAGGACAGCTCCTCTCAAATTTCCTGCGCCCGCGACGGATAGGGACCGAACTGTCTCACGACGTTCTGAACCCAGCTCGCGTACCGCTTTAATGGGCGAACAGCCCAACCCTTGGGACCGACTACAGCCCCAGGATGCGATGAGCCGACATCGAGGTGCCAAACCTCCCCGTCGATGTGGACTCTTGGGGGAGATCAGCCTGTTATCCCCGGGGTAGCTTTTATCCGTTGAGCGATGGCCCTTCCATGCGGAACCACCGGATCACTAAGCCCGACTTTCGTCCCTGCTCGACCTGTCTGTCTCGCAGTCAAGCTCCCTTCTGCCTTTGCACTCTCCGAATGATTTCCAACCATTCTGAGGGAACCTTTGGGCGCCTCCGTTACCTTTTGGGAGGCGACCGCCCCAGTCAAACTGCCCACCTGACACTGTCTCCCACCCCGCTAAGGGGTGCGGGTTAGAATTTCAATACCGCCAGGGTGGTATCCCACCGCCGCCTCCACCGAAGCTGGCGCTCCGGCTTCCCAGGCTCCCACCTATCCTGTACAAGCGATACCAAAATTCCATATCAGGCTGCAGTAAAGCTCCACGGGGTCTTTCCGTCCTGTCGCGGGTAACCTGCATCTTCACAGGTAGTATGATTTCACCGGGTCTCTCGTTGAGACAGTGCCCAAGTCGTTACACCTTTCGTGCGGGTCGGAACTTACCCGACAAGGAATTTCGCTACCTTAGGACCGTTATAGTTACGGCCGCCGTTTACTGGGGCTTCGGTTCGCACCTTCGCTTCCGCTAAGCGCTCCCCTTAACCTTCCAGCACCGGGCAGGTGTCAGCCCCTATACTTCGCCTTTCGGCTTCGCAGAGACCTGTGTTTTTGATAAACAGTCGCTTGGGCCTTTTCACTGCGGCTCCCTCAGGCTTTGGACCCAAGAGAGCACCCCTTCTCCCGAAGTTACGGGGTCATTTTGCCGAGTTCCTTAACGAGAGTTCTCCCGCGCACCTTAGGATTCTCTCCTCGCCTACCTGTGTCGGTTTGCGGTACGGGCACCTCTCACCTCGCTAGAGGCTTTTCTTGGCAGTGTAGGATCGGGGACTTCGGGACCAACGGTCCCTCGCCATCACGGCTCCGCCTTATTGCCAGACGGATTTGCCTATCTGGCGGCCTAACCGCTTGGACAGGCTATTCCAGCAGCCTGCTCGCCCTACCTTCCTGCGTCCCCCCATTGCTCCAACGGTGAGGAGGTGGTACAGGAATCTCTACCTGTTGCCCATCACCTACGCCTTTCGGCCTCGGCTTAGGTCCCGACTAACCCTGAGCGGACGAACCTTCCTCAGGAACCCTTAGGCTTTCGGTGCAGAGGATTCTCACCTCTGTTTTCGCTACTCACACCGGCATTCTCACTTCTAAGCGCTCCACGAGTCCTTCCGGTCTCGCTTCGGCGCACTTAGAACGCTCCCCTACCGATGACCGTTGGTCATCCCACAGCTTCGGTGGTACGTTTAGCCCCGGTACATTTTCGGCGCAGAGTCACTCGACCAGTGAGCTATTACGCACTCTTTAAATGATGGCTGCTTCTAAGCCAACATCCTGGTTGTCTGGGCAACTCCACATCCTTTTCCACTTAACGTACACTTTGGGACCTTAGCTGGTGGTCTGGGCTGTTTCCCTCTCGACTACGGATCTTATCACTCGCAGTCTGACTCCCAAGGATAAGTCATTGGCATTCGGAGTTTGACTGAGTTCGGTAACCCGATGAGGGCCCCTAGCTCAATCAGTGCTCTACCTCCAAGACTCTTCCCTTGAGGCTAGCCCTAAAGCTATTTCGGGGAGAACCAGCTATCTCCAGGTTCGATTGGCATTTCACCCCTACCCACACCTCATCCCCGCACTTTTCAACGTGCGTGGGTTCGGGCCTCCAGTAGGTGTTACCCTACCTTCACCCTGGACATGGGTAGATCACCTGGTTTCGGGTCTACGACGACGTACTGTGCGCCCTGTTCAGACTCGCTTTCGCTGCGGCTCCGTCTTTTCGACTTAACCTTGCACGTCATCGTAACTCGCCGGTTCATTCTACAAAAGGCACGCCATCACCCATCAACGGGCTCTGACTACTTGTAGGCACACGGTTTCAGGTTCTCTTTCACTCCCCTTCCGGGGTGCTTTTCACCTTTCCCTCACGGTACTGGTTCACTATCGGTCACTAGGGAGTATTTAGCCTTGGGAGATGGTCCTCCCTGCTTCCGACGGGATTCCCCGTGTCCCGCCGTACTCAGGAGCCACTCGGGAGGGAACGAAGTTTCGACTACAGGGCTGTCACCTTCTCTGGCGGGCCTTTCCAGACCGCTTCGTCTACCCCGTTCCTTTGTCACTCCCATCTGAGTGGTCCTACAACCCCAAGAGGCAAGCCTCTTGGTTTGGGCTGTTCCCGTTTCGCTCGCCGCTACTCAGGGAATCGCGGTTGCTTTCTTCTCCTCCGGGTACTGAGATGTTTCAGTTCCCCGGGTGTGCCCTCCATACCCTATGGATTCAGGTATGGATACTGCCCCATTACGGACAGTGGGTTCCCCCATTCGGACATCTCCGGATCAACGCTTGCTTACAGCTCCCCGAAGCGTTTCGGCGTTTGCCCCGTCCTTCATCGGCTCCTAGTGCCAAGGCATCCACCGTGCGCCCTTTCTAACTTAACCACGCGAAAACAGCTTCACTTTCGCCGCCTTCGCTTCCCGGCTTCTTCCTTCCGGTTATCTAGTTTTCAAGGAACGAGACTGCTACCTTGTGCTCACTTCTTTGCTGTCTTGCGTCGAGGAATCCAGCTTCTTTGCATTCACTTGCAGACGCAAGCAAAGACGCAAAGCTATTTCAAATGGTGGAGCCTATCGGGATCGAACCGATGACCTCCTGCGTGCAAAGCAGGCGCTCTCCCAGCTGAGCTAAGGCCCCACATGATTAATATGGGCCTAAGTGGACTTGAACCACCGACCTCACGCTTATCAGGCGTGCGCTCTAACCAGCTGAGCTATAGGCCCATCATATCATCTATTAAAAAATTCCTTCAAAACTAAACAAAACGACAAGCGTCATTGTAACGTATTTTCTTTTCATTGTCAATAGGTTAGCTTTCCGTATCATCCTTAGAAAGGAGGTGATCCAGCCGCACCTTCCGGTACGGCTACCTTGTTACGACTTCACCCCAATCACTTGCCCCACCTTCGGCGGCTGGCTCCCTTGCGGGTTACCTCACCGACTTCGGGTGTTGCAAGCTCTCGTGGTGTGACGGGCGGTGTGTACAAGGCCCGGGAACGTATTCACCGCGGCATGCTGATCCGCGATTACTAGCGATTCCGGCTTCATGCAGGCGAGTTGCAGCCTGCAATCCGAACTGAGAGCGGCTTTTTGGGATTCGCTCCCCCTCGCGGGTTCGCAGCCCTTTGTACCGCCCATTGTAGCACGTGTGTAGCCCAGGTCATAAGGGGCATGATGATTTGACGTCATCCCCACCTTCCTCCGACTTTTAGCCGGCAGTCCCCCTAGAGTGCCCAACTGAATGCTGGCAACTAGGGGCGAGGGTTGCGCTCGTTGCGGGACTTAACCCAACATCTCACGACACGAGCTGACGACAACCATGCACCACCTGTCACCCTGTCCTCCCGCAAGGGAGGAACGCCCTGTCTCCAGGGTTGTCAGGGGATGTCAAGACCTGGTAAGGTTCTTCGCGTTGCTTCGAATTAAACCACATGCTCCACCGCTTGTGCGGGCCCCCGTCAATTCCTTTGAGTTTCAGCCTTGCGGCCGTACTCCCCAGGCGGAGTGCTTAACGCGTTAGCTACAGCACTAAAGGGAATAACCCCTCTAACACTTAGCACTCATCGTTTACGGCGTGGACTACCAGGGTATCTAATCCTGTTTGCTCCCCACGCTTTCGCGCCTCAGCGTCAGTTACAGACCAGAGAGCCGCCTTCGCCACTGGTGTTCCTCCACATCTCTACGCATTTCACCGCTACACGTGGAATTCCGCTCTCCTCTTCTGCACTCAAGTCCCCCAGTTTCCAATGACCCTCCACGGTTAAGCCGTGGGCTTTCACATCAGACTTAAGGGACCGCCTGCGCGCGCTTTACGCCCAATAATTCCGGACAACGCTCGCCCCCTACGTATTACCGCGGCTGCTGGCACGTAGTTAGCCGGGGCTTTCTCGTTAGGTACCGTCACCGTGCCGCCCTGTTCGAACGGCACTTCTTCTTCCCTAACAACAGAGCTTTACGATCCGAAGACCTTCTTCGCTCACGCGGCGTCGCTCCGTCAGACTTTCGTCCATTGCGGAAGATTCCCTACTGCTGCCTCCCGTAGGAGTCTGGGCCGTGTCTCAGTCCCAGTGTGGCCGGTCACCCTCTCAGGCCGGCTACGCATCGTCGCCTTGGTGAGCCGTTACCTCACCAACTAGCTAATGCGCCGCGGGCCCATCCGTAAGTGGCAGCCGAAGCCGCCTTTCAACCGAAGACCATGCGGTCTTCGGTGTTATCCGGTATTAGCCCCGGTTTCCCGGAGTTATCCCGGTCTTACGGGCAGGTTACCCACGTGTTACTCACCCGTCCGCCGCTAACCAAGCGGAAGCAAGCTCCCGCCCGGTCCGCTCGACTTGCATGTATTAGGCACGCCGCCAGCGTTCGTCCTGAGCCAGGATCAAACTCTCCAAAGAAAGTTGACTGCTCAATCATTGTCTAGCTTCGGCTCCTAGCCCCTCGGGACGCTTCGGTCTCGCTGTGGTGGCAACCGCCTCCTCGCGAGCCCTCCAGCGCCTGTCGGGGCTAATCAGTCGCCTTCGCTTTTCTTATTGACGCTTGCGTTTTGTTTAGTTTTCAAGGAACTTTTGCACACTTTACTAAGTATATATGCTGCACTTTGTATTGTCAATTTATTTATTTTACTTTTTAACAACGACGTTCTTTAATATAATACATATAATAATAGAAGTCAATATGTTTTTTTAAAAAATAAAAAGACGATGATGAAAAACAACGTCTTTCATTATTCTTTCTATGAAAATTTTCCTTACATAACAATATACTTGTCAATGATGATTAAAGCTGCCGCCCCCGGAATTCCGAGGAATCCGCATATCAATGCCGTGATGAAGTTAATAGGGATATGAACATGAAACGTTCCGCCAACGGCATTGATAACGAATAAAACTAACGCTCCAACAATTAATTTTATCATTCCATATCCTAAAAATTTCAATGTTTTCAACCTTGCCCCCACTAATAATAAAATAATAATCATAGACAATGACAAAACAACAGCAAATTTTTGTTCCATTTTCCACGCTCCTTTTTTTCATGCTTGTACTATCAACGTATGAAGAAAGAAAGAAAAAAGAACAAAAAATAAAGGAAGCTATTTCACTCCCTTTAATGATACACGTCGGTATTTCGCTTCCCGCATTAAAAAAAAGTATTTGGCTTCTGCAACATGCAATGTCATCAGCACTTCCTCTGAAGGTTCCACACTTTTTTCAATCAATTGTTTCTGTCCATACCATTCATCGCGCGCTGCTTGCAATTGTTCTATTAATTTCAGATCAAACTGTTTTTTCAACCAGCCTTTCCGCCGCCATAACAAGTGACTTCCACCTCTTTCTATAACTCTCGACGTCCTTCCAAAGCTTTCGAAAGCGTCACTTCATCGGCATATTCTAAATCTCCGCCCACTGGCAAACCATGGGCAATTCTCGTCACTTTTATTCCCGTTGGTTTTAACAAACGCGATATATACATCGCGGTCGCTTCCCCTTCAATGTTCGGGTTTGTTGCCAAAATCACTTCTTGTACAGCTTCATCCTGCAACCTTTTCAATAACTCCGCAATTTTTATATCTTCCGGACCGATGCCCTCCATTGGAGAAATGGCGCCATGCAACACATGGTAAAGCCCGTTGTATTCTTTCATTTTTTCCATCGCAATGACATCTTTCGGATCTTGCACAACACAGATTGTTGTCCGATCCCGTCTCTCATCTTTGCAAATATAGCAAGGATCTGTATCGGTAATATGCCCACAAATCGTACAATATCTAATATTGCGTTTGGCATCCACAAGCGCTTTAGCAAATTCCAACACAGTATCTTCCTTCATTGTTAAAACAAAAAACGCGAGACGAACAGCTGTTTTTGGTCCGATTCCGGGCAGCTTCATAAAACTATCGATTAACTTAGATATTGGTTCTGGATAATGCATAAAACTCCTCCTAGAACAATCCCGGAATATTCAATCCTTTTGTGAATTGTCCCATCATTTCAGCCGCCAACTCATCTGCTTTTTTCAATGCGTCATTGGTTGCCGCCAACACTAAATCTTGAAGCATTTCAATGTCTTCCGGATCCACGACTTCTTCTTTAATTTTCACTTCTAAAATTTGTTTATGACCATTTGCAATGACGGTTACCATTCCGCCTCCTGCAGTACCTTCTACCGTTTTTTCCGCTAATTGCTCTTGTGCTTTCTGCATTTCTTTTTGCATTTTTTGCATTTGTTTCATCATTTTTTGCATATTTCCCATTCCGCCACGCATCATCGTTTTTTCCTCCTTATACGTTTTATTCCTTAATTTCAATGATTTCCTCGCCAAACAGCCGTTTTGCTTCTGCGATTAACGGATCTTCTTCTTTTTCTTGTTCGCGCTTCGTCCCTTTTTCGCGGATGAATTCTTCCCTTATCTTTCCCCATTCTTCTTCAGGAACGGCCACCATCTCAAAACGTTTTTTCGTCAGTTCGAATAAAATCGCCTCTAAATTATCTTTCACATAATTCGTATTGTCAGCAGCCATTTTGCAGTGAATTTCATATTTAAACTTCAACACAAAAGCGTTCGGGCTTGCCGCAACTGGCTCGCTTTCCTGCAATAAAGCCGCATGGGACACTTTATGCTGTTTCTTTAATGTATCGAGCATCTCAGCCCAATGGCTTTTGATGAGCGATAAATCCTGATGGGTCGCTTGCTTTAATATTTCATGAATACGGCCAACCGGCGTTTTATATCCTCCCGTTTTCAGCGGCCTCGTTTGTTTTTGCGCCTGCGCGGGGGCGGTTGCCGCCACAGATTCATTGTGTTCTTTCAAACGGCGCAGCTCCGCTTCCAAATATTCCACTTTTCTCGCAAGCGATTGGATTTCTTCAGCAGACGAAGATGTGGACGAAGCTTGTTGATGGCAAAGCTTCACCAGCGCGACCTCTAAGAAAATGCGCGGATGATTCGTCCATTTCATTTCTTGCTGGCTTTTATTTAACACTTCAATCGCTTCATATATGTCAGATAACGGAATCGATTCCGCCAAATGTTGAAACGTATCGTCGACAATGGTGCCTTTGATTGCTCCTTCAACATGGGGAGCCGTTTTATAAAGCAAAAGATCGCGATAATATAAAATTAAATCTTCCATAAGGCGGTTAGGATCTTTTCCTTGATCCATCATTTCCTCAAGCAGACGCAACGATGTTGCCGCATCTTTTTCATATACAGCCTGAATAAGAGAGGCCAATGTCGCAGAAGACACGGAACCTGTCATGGCAAGGACGTCTTCAAGCAGCAATTCTCCATCGCTAAATGAAATAGCTTGATCAAGCAAGCTTAACGCATCGCGCATTCCGCCATCGGCCGCGCGCGCAATCGCAAACAAAGCTTCATCGGAAGCTGTCATCCCTTGCTGTTCCATCACGTGCCGCAGTCTCGCGACAATGGAATGCAATGGGATCCGTCGAAAATCAAAGCGCTGACACCGGGAAATAATCGTAAGCGGGATTTTATGTGGCTCTGTTGTTGCCAATATAAAAATAACGTGCTTCGGGGGTTCCTCTAACGTCTTTAACAATGCGTTGAAAGCGCCAATCGAAAGCATATGCACTTCATCAATAATATATACTTTATAGCGAACAGATGTTGGCGCAAATTTCACTTTATCGCGGATATCGCGAATTTCATCGACCCGGTTGTTCGAAGCCGCGTCAATTTCCAATACGTCCGGAATAGTGCCATTTGTAATCCCGATGCACGCAGGACATTCATTGCACGGTTCTGCCATCGGTGCATGCTCGCAATTTACCGCTTTTGCGAAAATTTTCGCAGCGCTCGTTTTTCCTGTGCCGCGCGGACCCGAAAACAAATAAGCGTGAGATATTTTATTTTGAAGCAGGGCACTTTGCAATGTTTTCGTCACGTGTTCCTGGCCGACAACGTCCGCAAACCGCTGCGGCCGAAAAACACGATATAAAGCTTGGTATGTCACGAAATGGCCCCCCTCTTTTCCTCATCTTATTCATTATATAATGTCTTCGCCTTTTTTCAAAATAGAAATAGAATAAAAAAACTCACTCGCAAGGAGTGAGTTGTTCATTGTCTTTATGCAGGCCGTGCACCTTCTGTCGATTAGCTGCCCCAAGCGTTGCTCAAGCAGTTAGCTCAGCCCAGGCACCCCCGCGGCACATGGGAGCATCCGCTTACTGCTGCTTCCTTCCGGACCTGACAGGGTTCACGGAATCCCATTGCGCGGGACCCAAGCGTCAACACCACTTACTTGAGACAGGCCTCACGGCAGACTAACCTCGAGAAGGGATTCAGCCTCGCTAGAGCGGATTGCGAGTACAGGGCACCGCTACCTCCCCGCTTAGCACGGCAATATAAGTATATCGGTTTTTAAAACAAAATGCAATGACTGACCGCAATCATTTGCTGGATCTTTGCCCAATATTTTTCTTTTTCTCACGAAGCTTTCGGAAAAAGTTGCTTAACATTTGTCCGCATTCTTCTTGTAACACTCCACCAATCACTTCCGCTTGATGATTAAACCTTCCTTCTTGCAACAAATTCATCAGTGTGCCTGCACACCCTCCTTTTGGGTCGCTTGCACCAAACACAACCCGCTTAATGCGGGCAAGCACAATGGCTCCGGCGCACATCGCGCAAGGTTCCAGCGTGACATACAACGTCGCGTCTTCCAAACGCCATGAACCTGCTTTTTTACACGCTTCGTCAATCGCTAAAATTTCCGCATGGGCGATAGCGCGTTGTGCCGTCTCCCGCAAATTATGGGCACGCGCAATCACATTGCCGCCTTGGACAATGATTGCACCGATTGGAACTTCTCCTATTTGTTCCGCTTGTTTCGCTTCTTCTATAGCTAAACGCATATAGTATTCATCGTTAACCATCGCTGAACTCCTTGTAAAAAGGTCATTTCTGCTCTTTTTTCATCATAAAATAAGAAGAACGAAGACGCAACTAGGAGGTAAAGTATGCAAATTCACGTCGTACAAAGAGGGCAGACGTTAAGCGGAATTGCTCAAGCGTATAATACGACTCCGGAAGAAATCATTCAGGCAAACGATCTTCCAAATCCAGACAACCTTGTCGTCGGTCAAGCGATTGTCATTCCGATTGTTGGCCGTTTTTATTGGGTTTTGCGCGGTGATAGCTTATGGTCCATTTCCCGCAGATTTTCCATTCCTATGCAGCAGCTTGCACAAATTAACCGCATCTCCCTCGATAGTCCGTTGCAAGTTGGACAGCGTTTATATATTCCTCCAAGGACAAAACGGAGAGCTGAGTTTAACGGATACATTGAACCGCGCGGAACGGCTGTCAGCCCAGCGCTGGAAGCAAGCGCTCGCCAAGCTGCCCCGCATTTAACCTATTTAGCTCCGTTTCACTTTCAAATCCAGCGAAATGCAACACTCAAAGAACCACCATTAAATAATTTCCCATCTATCGCCCGTGCCAATGGCGTTACGTTAATGATGGTCGTTACCAACATCGAAAACGAACAGTTCAGCGATGAGCTAGGAGCCCTCATTTTAAATAACGAACAATTACAAAACCGCTTATTGGATAACATAACCACCATAGCGAAAAAATACGGATTTCATGATATTCACTTTGATATGGAATATTTGCGTCCTGAAGACCGGGAAGCGTATAACGCGTTTTTGCGAAAAGCAAAGCAGCGGTTTGGACGCGAAGGCTGGCTGTTGTCCACCGCCCTAGCCCCAAAAACGAGCGCGACACAAAAGGGACGCTGGTATGAAGCGCATGATTACCGCGCCCATGGCCAAATTGCTGACTTTGTCATCATTATGACATACGAATGGGGATATAGCGGCGGACCGCCAATGGCTGTTTCTCCAATCGGTCCTGTTCGGCGCGTGCTGGAATATGCCATTTCCGAAATACCTGCTTCTAAAATTATGATGGGACAAAACCTGTACGGATACGATTGGACGCTTCCATACGTACCAGGCGGACCATATGCGCAGGCGATTAGCCCGCAGCAAGCGATCCGTCTTGCCTCCCAACATAACGTCACCATTGAATATGACGCAAACGCGCAAGCTCCCCATTTTCGTTATCGAGATGAAAGCGGAAAAGAACATGAAGTGTGGTTTGAAGATGCCCGCTCGATTCAAGCAAAATTCAACTTATTAAAAGAGCTTGGCCTGCGTGGAATGAGCTATTGGAAACTAGGATTAGATTTTCCACAAAATTGGTTGCTATTAACAGATAACTTTACAGTTGTAAAAAAATAAAAAAATTTTTATCGCACCTGGTTGTTTTTCCCAGTGCGATTTTCTTTTTCTATGTTAAAATAAAGTTTGTCTGTTTATAAGAAAGGGGGAATGTAAAAATGGGAATGGTCCCATTTATCGCGATAGAAGGACCGATTGGAGTTGGGAAAACTTCATTGGCAAAAGCAATTTCTGAACATTTTCATTATCATTTAGTGAAAGAAATCGTTGACGAGAATCCATTTCTCGGGAAATTTTATGAAAATATCGAAGAATGGAGCTTCCAAACAGAAATGTTTTTCCTTTGCCACCGTTATAAGCAATTAGAAGAAATTGACCGTGATTTTCTGCAACGACAACAACCGGTTGTCACCGATTATCATATAATGAAAAATCTAATTTTTGCTAAAAGAACATTAAAAATCCATCATTACAAAAAATATACAAAAATCTATGATATTTTAACGGACGGTCTACCTCAACCAAATATGATTATTTATTTACATGCCAGCCTTGAAACGCTATTAACGCGCATTCAGCAACGAGGTCGCGATTTTGAAAAAAGAATGGATCCGGTCTACTTGCAACAGCTATCCGCTGATTATGAAGAAGCGTTTTCTCTATTCGAACAAGCAAATCCACATATTCCAGTTCTTCGGTTCAACGGAGACTTGCTTGATTTCGTTCAACGGGAAGAAGATTTACATTACATATTCGAACGAGTAAAAACTGTCGTAAAAGGGGTTTCGCAATGATGAACTTACGTGAAAAATATCGTATTCCAGATAACGCCATCATTACGATTGCCGGAACAGTTGGCGTCGGTAAATCAACCATGACAAAAGCATTAGCAAAAGCGTTAAATTTCCGCACTTCCCTAGAAAAAGTCGATACGAATCCATATTTAGACAAGTTTTATGCTGATTTTGAACGGTGGAGTTTCCATTTGCAAATCTATTTTCTTGCCGAGCGGTTTAAAGAACAAAAACGAATGTTTGAATATGGCGGCGGCTTTGTTCAAGATCGTTCAATTTACGAAGACGCGCATATTTTCGCAAAAATGCATTTTGAAAATGGAACAATGACAGCAGTAGATTACGAAACATATACGAGCTTATTTCAAGCAATGGTAATGACACCATACTTCCCGCATCCTGATTTGCTTATTTATTTGGAAGGAAGTTTTGAAGAAGTGATAAAACGTATCCGTGAGCGCGGGCGCCCAATGGAACAAAAAACACCGGTATCATATTGGAAAGAAATGTATGAACGTTACGAAAAATGGATTAATGAATTTAACGCTTGTCCGGTTCTTCGCGTAAACATTAACGAATATGATATTATCGAAGACGAGCAGTCCATCGAACCAATCATTAAAAAAGCGGCAACGATTATTCATGAATATTATCACATAAAAAAATAACCGCCACAATTAGGCGGTTATTTGTTTTGGAAAAATAAAAATTCGTTACAAAATGTAACGAATCGTTTCGGATGACAATCTCCACTTATGCGCGTTGGTATTTCAAACTTTATGGCGGAGGAGGAGGGATTCGAACCCCCGCGCGCCTTGCGGCGCCTCTCGGTTTTCAAGACCGACCCCTTCAGCCAGACTTGGGTACTCCTCCATGCCTCTGTACCGACATCAATGAATATAACATCATGAAAACTAAAAGTCAACCGTTTTATGGTGAAAAGGGCGGGCAAACCCGCCCTGCTTTTTTATCGAATAACTTCTCGATTTCCCATGTACGGGCGCAATACTTCCGGAATGACAACGGTGCCATCCTCTTGCTGGTAATTTTCTAAAATGGCAGCTACTGTGCGGCCAATGGCCAATCCTGATCCGTTGAGTGTATGGACATATTCCGGCTTTGATTTTGGTTCACGGCGGAAACGAATATTAGCACGCCGTGCTTGGAACGCTTCAAAATTGCTGCAAGAAGAAATCTCACGATACGTTCCATAACTTGGCAGCCATACTTCAATATCATACGTTTTCGCCGCCGCAAATCCTAAATCACCGGTACATAAACATACAACCCGATAAGGAAGCCCAAGAAGCTGCAAAATTCTCTCCGCTTGATTGGTCAATTTTTCTAATTCATCATACGAATCTTCCGGTTTTACAAATTTCACAAGTTCTACTTTATTAAATTGATGCTGGCGAATAAGCCCTCTTGTATCACGTCCAGCAGCGCCGGCTTCGGCGCGGAAACACGCGCTGTAAGCAGCATAGTAAATCGGCAAATCTTCCGCCGATAAAATTTCATCGCGATGCAAATTGGTCACAGGCACTTCTGCCGTCGGAATTAAAAAGTAATCCTCTGTTTCAATGCGAAATGCGTCTTCTTCAAACTTTGGCAGTTGTCCTGTCCCTGTCATGCTCGCCCGATTAACAAGATATGGAGGCAATATTTCTTGATAGCCAAACTCTTCGATATGAACATCAAGCATAAAGTTAATTAACGCGCGCTCTAGGCGGGCACCAAGTCCTTTATAAAAGACAAAGCGGCTTCCCGTCACTTTCGCAGCCCGTTCAAAATCAAGAATACCGAGCTGATCGGCGATATCCCAGTGCGGTTTCGGCTCAAACGAAAATGAACGCGGCTCTCCCCATTTGCGGACTTCGACATTATCTTCTTCCGACTTACCGACAGGTACCGATTCATGCGGGATGTTTGGAATGGACAATAACAGCGCATTTAATTCTTCTTCCACTTGCCGGATTTCATCATCCATTGCTTTAATGCGATCCCCTACTTCCCGCATCTCGGCAATAAGATGATTGGCATCTTTTTTCTCCCGCTTTAACACAGCGATTTGTTGGGATACTTCATTTCTTTTATTTTTTAGTTCTTCTGCTTTTGCGATTAATTCGCGGCGCTTTTTGTCGAGCTCTGCAAAACGGTCCATATTCGCTAAATCTCCGCCGCGCTTTTGAATTCTTTCTTTCACTTCTTGAAAATGATTGCGCAAATACTTCACATCGAGCATCAGCAATACCTCCTTCTTTTATTTATAATTATAAAATAAAAACTCTCGTCCCGAAAAAGGGACGAGAGTTATCCCGCGTTGCCACCCTTATTGAAGACGAGGCTGTCTTCCGCTCGAACCGATAACGGCGAAAAACCGAAAATGCTTACTAGCTTGCGCGTTCAGCATTTTACTCCAGGATGGATTCACAAGCGTTTCCCGCCGGTTTGCACCACCCACCGACTCTCTGGAGAGAAACCGTCTTGCTACTAGTTCCTTTCATCGCTTTAGCGCTATATTATTTTACATATACCTGCTTGTACCATTAATGTACTATAAGTCTTTTTGAAACGCAACCTTTTTTATGCTTTCGCTTCTTTCACCATATTGAGAAAATATTGCGTCATGCGATGGTCGTCTGTTAATTCAGGGTGGAATGAGCAGCCTAAAAACTGCCCTTGCCTTGCCGCAACAATACGCCCTTCATATTTCGCCAAAATTTCGACATCCTCGCCTACTTCCACAATATGCGGAGCGCGGATAAACACACCGGTAAAATCATCAGCAACGCCAGCGACCGAAAGTTCCGCTTCAAAACTTTCACGCTGACGGCCAAAAGAATTGCGTTCCACCGTAACATCCATCAATCCTAAATGCGGCTCATCATAGCCGACAATTCGCTTTGCTAACAAAATGAGGCCGGCGCACGTGCCAAACATCGGTTTTCCCGCTGCTGCGAATTGTTTCAACGGCTCGATAAATCCGTATTTATCCATTAAGCGGCGCATCGTCGTGCTTTCGCCACCAGGAAGAATAAGCCCATCAATTTCCTCTAATTGCTCTATTTTTTTTACGACCACAGCTTCAGCACCGCATGCTTCAATGGAACGAACATGTTCTTGGACGGCGCCTTGCAAGCCAAGCACTCCAATTTTCATCATTCACGTCTACTCCTTCTACCAACCACGCTCTTGCATACGTTGTTCTGGCAATAATGACGCGACATCAATACCGCGCATTGCGCCACCTAACCCTTTGGATAAATGAGCGATTAGCTCGTAATCTTCATAATGGGCTGTCGCTTCAACGATCGCCCGCGCGTATTTTTCCGGATTTTCCGATTTAAAAATTCCCGAACCGACAAACACTCCATCTGCGCCTAAATGCATCATCAACGCCGCGTCAGCCGGAGTCGCGATACCGCCAGCGGCAAAGTTGACAACAGGGAGACGGCCCAATTGTTTAATTTCACGCAATACTTCGACAGGAGCGCCTAAATTTTTTGCTTCTGTCACAAGTTCATCTTCACTCATGCTGACGACTTTGCGAATTTGCGCATTGACTTTGCGCATATGGCGCACTGCTTCAACAATGTTTCCTGTACCTGGTTCCCCTTTTGTGCGCAGCATCGATGCCCCTTCGGCAATGCGTCGGGCTGCTTCTCCTAAGTCGCGGCAACCGCAAACAAACGGAACGGTAAATTGCCGTTTATCAATATGGAATTCTTCGTCCGCTGGTGTTAATACTTCGCTTTCATCAATATAATCAACGCCTAGCGCCTCAAGAACGCGCGCCTCCACGTAATGGCCGATACGTGCCTTTGCCATAACAGGAATCGACACGGCCTTCATCACTTCCTCAATAACCGTCGGATCCGCCATGCGCGCGACTCCACCGGCAGCACGAATGTCAGCAGGAACACGTTCCAATGCCATCACCGCTACCGCACCGGCCGCTTCCGCGATTTTCGCTTGTTCCGCATTCACCACGTCCATGATGACGCCGCCTTTTTGCATTTCCGCCATTCCCCGTTTGACACGGTCTGTACCTGTAATCGCCATTGATTATTCCCCCTTATTTCGCTACGTAAGTTACTTTGTTACTTATCACCGCGTTCCCATCATAAAGAAGATGATTACATTTTTCTATTTTACCTTATTTTTCAAAAAAATCACAACAGAAAAAAGCTCCCTAAAAAGGAAGGAGCTTTTAAAACCAGCCTTTAACCGTTTTGGCTACACTTGTCCATACATCGCCAAACAGCCCGCCGATTCCTCTCATTGTAAGCACAAACCAGTTTGCCTTTTCAACATTGTTTTTTGCCACAATATCGACACTTACATTCTTTTTCATTTCCGGGCTTAAAAAGCTATATTCCTCTTCTCCTTTATATTGCAATGTCATATATCCGACTTTTTCTCCTTTTTTCACCGGTGCGGTTAGCTCGCCGTCGGCGGTTAATTTCTTTTTATCGAAAACATATACAGGACGGTAGTTTTTTTCCTCTCCGTTTTTCACAACAAGAGAAAGCGGCTTATCGGTTGCGATGGCGACAGATTTTTCTTTCCCTTTCACTACTGGCAACACCGATTTTCCTTTTAGTTCATATCCTTTTGAGTACAGTTTTTTCATAGAATAATTGCTGAATCCATAATCAAGCAATTTTCTCGTTTGTTCAAACCGTGCTTCAATCGTCGACTTCCCATTGCTTTTCGCATTCATCACAACAGTAATAAAACGAACGCCATTCCGCTCTGCCGTTCCTGTAAAACAATAACCGGCAAATTCTGTATACCCCGTTTTTAGACCATCGACCCCTTCGTATGCATGAACTAATCCAGGGAGCATCCAGTTCCAGTTATCCATCTTAATTTGATCATCTGTTCCTTCGCGAAATATTTTCCGAGGCGTACTTGCTGTTTCCAATACTTCCGGATATTCTTTCAACAAATGATACGCTAGTGTAGCGACGGAACGGGCAGACATCACATTCTCTTCGCTCTGGTTCGTTCCCTCCGGATGAAACCCTTTTAAATCTTCATTGCTTAGTCCTGTGGAGTTGACAAATTTATATCCCTTAAGCCCTAATTGATTTGCTTTTTCATTCATCATTTTTACAAAATTTTGTTCCGAACCACCGACAATTTCAGCAATGGCTACCGTAGCAGCATTGGCGGAATAAATCGCCATCGCTTCATAAAGCTCGCGGATAGTGTATTTCCCATCTTTTCGTAACGGAACGTTCGACAAAGCGCGATCTTGCGAAAGACGATAAACGTAGTCGCTTGGTGTATACTGCTGATCCCATTTTACCCGTTTTTCTTTGACCGCTTCCAACAGCAAATACTCGGTCATCATTTTTGTCATGCTGGCAATGCCAAGAACGGTATCAATGTTTTTTTGATACAAAATTCTCCCTGTATTAGCATCCACAAGTATCGCCGCATCCGCTTCAATGTTCAATGGATCGACTGCCGCTTTTGCCGCATGGAATGGCAGGAAATAAAAACATAAACCAATCATCAGAAAAATAATGATTATTTTTTGCTTTATCCTCTTCACATTTATACCCTCCTCACACAAACGTTATTGTAACACACTCCTTTACAAAAAAATAGACGGAGAAAAATTCCCCGTCTAAGTTAGGTATATAGACATATTTTATTAAGAAATAGAATAGTTTGGCGCCTCTTTCGTAATTTGTACATCGTGCGGATGGCTTTCGCGCAATCCTGCGCTCGTCATGCGAATAAATTGGGTCTTTTCTCGCAGTTCTTCTAAATTTCTTGTGCCGCAATATCCCATGCCCGCTCGCAAACCACCGACAAGCTGGTAAATCGTGTCAGCCAAAGGTCCTTTGTAAGGAACGCGTCCTTCAATTCCTTCAGGAACGAATTTTTTATTATCTTCTTGGAAATAACGGTCTTTGCTTCCTTTTTCCATTGCAGCAACAGAACCCATGCCGCGATATACTTTAAATCTTCTTCCTTGATAAATTTCTGTTTCTCCAGGGCTTTCTGATACTCCGGCTAAAAGGCTTCCCAGCATGACCGCATGCGCGCCTGCCGCCAATGCTTTCACAATGTCGCCGGAATATTTAATTCCGCCGTCAGCGATGATCGGAACACCATGTTTGCGCGCTTCTGTCGCACAATCATATATTGCCGTTATTTGCGGCACACCGACCCCCGCGACAACGCGCGTCGTACAGATCGACCCAGGTCCAATGCCGACTTTGATGATGTTCGCTCCTGCCTCAATCAAGTCGCGTGTCGCCTCTGCTGTCGCGACATTTCCCGCGATAATATTTAAGTCCGGATATTGTTCGCGAATTTTGCGAACCGTCTCAAGAACACCTTTAGAATGACCGTGCGCCGTGTCTACGACAATGACATCAACGTTTGCTTCTACCAGTTTTTTTACGCGAATCATCGTATCGGCTGTCACGCCAACAGCCGCCCCGACAAGAAGACGACCTTTCGCGTCTTTTGCAGAATTCGGAAACTCGATTACTTTTTCGATATCTTTGATCGTGATTAATCCCTTTAATACTCCATTTTCATCAACAAGCGGCAACTTTTCGACTTTGTACTTTTGTAAAATCTTTTCCGCTTCTTCTAACGTCGTTCCTACCGGAGCCGTGATTAAATTTTCTTTTGTCATCACATCGGAAATTTTTGTCGAATAATCTTGAATGAATCGTAAATCACGGTTTGTAATAATGCCAACAAGCTTTTGTTCTTCCTCATTATTGACGATCGGCACGCCAGAAATACGATATTTACTCATTAAATGTTCCGCATCGTACACTTGATGTTCAGGGGTTAAGAAAAACGGATCTGTAATGACTCCTCGCTCCGAACGTTTCACTTTATCTACTTGTTCTGCTTGCTGCTCGATGGACATATTTTTATGGATAATTCCAAGTCCACCTTGTCTTGCCATTGCGATGGCCATTTCTGCTTCCGTTACCGTATCCATTCCTGCGCTAATAATCGGGATATTCAACTGTAATGTTTCGCTCAATTTTGTCGTCACATCGACATCGCGAGGCAATACATCAGATTTAGCAGGAATAAGCAGCACATCGTCAAACGTTAATCCCTCTTTAGCAAATTTCGATTCCCACATGTTTTCTCCCCCTTATCCGGAAATATTATTAGTAGCTTAACAACTGGTTAAACTACTGTCAAGGAATAGAGAAAATGTTCAACTTTTCAGTTATTTCAATTGTTTTTAATATGGTAAGGTGGGCTGACAATGTTCGACTGTAGAAGCAATTTCAATAAATTTATTGTCTTTCATTCGGCAGATATCGCTAAGCAACTGCTTCGTCAATGCTATACAAAACAAAAAAGGGAAGATGCTGTCCAAAAAAGCTATACAAACTGCTACCCATTTCTTTATTATCTAGAACACGGGCAAAACTTTTATTCAACTGCAAGAGACGCTCCTTTGTCCATTAAGCCTGTCCTTTTATTTTACGGGATGGTGCAGCTTTTAAAAGCTTGCCTGCTCACAGTCGACGCAGATTATCCTGCATCTACTTCCGTTTTAGCACACGGAGTCTCCACAAGAAAAAGAAAAAAACAAGGATATGAATTTTTCAATGACGAAGTCAAAATACAACGAAACGGGTTGTTTACACATTTTTCTGAGAAAATGTTTCATGTGAAACAACCAGCAGGGGAAAAATTTCGAATGAGCACATTGCTCGAGCGCATATGTGAACTGCATCCATCATTCGCTATATTTAACGATGAAAAAACGCTATCTTTAGAAATTAAATATAACGCTTCTCACCATACTATTGCGATTCCAACCGAAATTTTAGACCATTATCATATGTCGTTAAACCGGTTTATTTATTACATAGAGCAGGAATGGCACTTTTCCAAAGCAACTTTTGTGAAAGAGAAAGATCGTTTTATTCACATTGGAATCCAATCACCGCTGCAACCGATTGGATGTGAGCCGCTGATGTTTCACTTAAATGGAACATACCGCATTCCAATAAAGAGAGAAAAAATATTTATGCTGCCGGAAGTAATGGCGCATTATTTACTGCTATATAACTTAAGCATGATTTCCCGATATGAAACGGAATGGTGGAGCGAGTTATTACACGCTTATTCCAGCAACGCATACACATTGATTGTTCAATTTTTATCGTTAACTGCTGAAAAAGTGCCGTTATTGCTTTATGAATATTTGACACAGCAGCTGTTTCCAAATTCCCTTTATTCATAATAAAAAGCATCCTGCTTGTTCTGAAGGCAGGATGCTTTATAAAATAAACTTGCCTAGCAACGACCTACTCTCGCAGGGGCGCTGGCCCCAACTACCATCGGCGCTGGAGAGCTTAACTTCCGTGTTCGGAATGGGAACGGGTGTTTCCTCTCCGCTATTGTCACTAGGCAAGCATTTATCCATTGGACATGTTTTATTATACTCCAATAATGATGTTTGTCAAGGGGAATTTTCATTCCCTCAAAACTAGATAACCGTCCGTCTGGAAGAAACCGTTTGGCTAGGCGGCATTCTCCGTTGTTCGTGGTTAAGCCCTCGATCGATTAGTATCCGTCAGCTCCACGTGTCGCCACGCTTCCACCTCGGACCTATCGACCTCGTCATCTTCGAGGGATCTTACTCGCTTGACGCGATGGGAAATCTCATCTTGAGGGGGGCTTCACGCTTAGATGCTTTCAGCGCTTATCCCTTCCGCACATAGCTACCCAGCGGTGCCCCTGGCGGGACAACTGGTACACCAGCGGTGCGTCCATCCCGGTCCTCTCGTACTAAGGACAGCTCCTCTCAAATTTCCTGCGCCCGCGACGGATAGGGACCGAACTGTCTCACGACGTTCTGAACCCAGCTCGCGTACCGCTTTAATGGGCGAACAGCCCAACCCTTGGGACCGACTACAGCCCCAGGATGCGATGAGCCGACATCGAGGTGCCAAACCTCCCCGTCGATGTGGACTCTTGGGGGAGATCAGCCTGTTATCCCCGGGGTAGCTTTTATCCGTTGAGCGATGGCCCTTCCATGCGGAACCACCGGATCACTAAGCCCGACTTTCGTCCCTGCTCGACCTGTCTGTCTCGCAGTCAAGCTCCCTTCTGCCTTTGCACTCTCCGAATGATTTCCAACCATTCTGAGGGAACCTTTGGGCGCCTCCGTTACCTTTTGGGAGGCGACCGCCCCAGTCAAACTGCCCACCTGACACTGTCTCCCACCCCGCTAAGGGGTGCGGGTTAGAATTTCAATACCGCCAGGGTGGTATCCCACCGCCGCCTCCACCGAAGCTGGCGCTCCGGCTTCCCAGGCTCCCACCTATCCTGTACAAGCGATACCAAAATTCCATATCAGGCTGCAGTAAAGCTCCACGGGGTCTTTCCGTCCTGTCGCGGGTAACCTGCATCTTCACAGGTAGTATGATTTCACCGGGTCTCTCGTTGAGACAGTGCCCAAGTCGTTACACCTTTCGTGCGGGTCGGAACTTACCCGACAAGGAATTTCGCTACCTTAGGACCGTTATAGTTACGGCCGCCGTTTACTGGGGCTTCGGTTCGCACCTTCGCTTCCGCTAAGCGCTCCCCTTAACCTTCCAGCACCGGGCAGGTGTCAGCCCCTATACTTCGCCTTTCGGCTTCGCAGAGACCTGTGTTTTTGATAAACAGTCGCTTGGGCCTTTTCACTGCGGCTCCCTCAGGCTTTGGACCCAAGAGAGCACCCCTTCTCCCGAAGTTACGGGGTCATTTTGCCGAGTTCCTTAACGAGAGTTCTCCCGCGCACCTTAGGATTCTCTCCTCGCCTACCTGTGTCGGTTTGCGGTACGGGCACCTCTCACCTCGCTAGAGGCTTTTCTTGGCAGTGTAGGATCGGGGACTTCGGGACCAACGGTCCCTCGCCATCACGGCTCCGCCTTATTGCCAGACGGATTTGCCTATCTGGCGGCCTAACCGCTTGGACAGGCTATTCCAGCAGCCTGCTCGCCCTACCTTCCTGCGTCCCCCCATTGCTCCAACGGTGAGGAGGTGGTACAGGAATCTCTACCTGTTGCCCATCACCTACGCCTTTCGGCCTCGGCTTAGGTCCCGACTAACCCTGAGCGGACGAACCTTCCTCAGGAACCCTTAGGCTTTCGGTGCAGAGGATTCTCACCTCTGTTTTCGCTACTCACACCGGCATTCTCACTTCTAAGCGCTCCACGAGTCCTTCCGGTCTCGCTTCGGCGCACTTAGAACGCTCCCCTACCGATGACCGTTGGTCATCCCACAGCTTCGGTGGTACGTTTAGCCCCGGTACATTTTCGGCGCAGAGTCACTCGACCAGTGAGCTATTACGCACTCTTTAAATGATGGCTGCTTCTAAGCCAACATCCTGGTTGTCTGGGCAACTCCACATCCTTTTCCACTTAACGTACACTTTGGGACCTTAGCTGGTGGTCTGGGCTGTTTCCCTCTCGACTACGGATCTTATCACTCGCAGTCTGACTCCCAAGGATAAGTCATTGGCATTCGGAGTTTGACTGAGTTCGGTAACCCGATGAGGGCCCCTAGCTCAATCAGTGCTCTACCTCCAAGACTCTTCCCTTGAGGCTAGCCCTAAAGCTATTTCGGGGAGAACCAGCTATCTCCAGGTTCGATTGGCATTTCACCCCTACCCACACCTCATCCCCGCACTTTTCAACGTGCGTGGGTTCGGGCCTCCAGTAGGTGTTACCCTACCTTCACCCTGGACATGGGTAGATCACCTGGTTTCGGGTCTACGACGACGTACTGTGCGCCCTATTCAGACTCGCTTTCGCTGCGGCTCCGTCTTTTCGACTTAACCTTGCACGTCATCGTAACTCGCCGGTTCATTCTACAAAAGGCACGCCATCACCCATCAACGGGCTCTGACTACTTGTAGGCACACGGTTTCAGGTTCTCTTTCACTCCCCTTCCGGGGTGCTTTTCACCTTTCCCTCACGGTACTGGTTCACTATCGGTCACTAGGGAGTATTTAGCCTTGGGAGATGGTCCTCCCTGCTTCCGACGGGATTCCCCGTGTCCCGCCGTACTCAGGAGCCACTCGGGAGGGAACGAAGTTTCGACTACAGGGCTGTCACCTTCTCTGGCGGGCCTTTCCAGACCGCTTCGTCTACCCCGTTCCTTTGTCACTCCCATCTGAGTGGTCCTACAACCCCAAGAGGCAAGCCTCTTGGTTTGGGCTGTTCCCGTTTCGCTCGCCGCTACTCAGGGAATCGCGGTTGCTTTCTTCTCCTCCGGGTACTGAGATGTTTCAGTTCCCCGGGTGTGCCCTCCATACCCTATGGATTCAGGTATGGATACTGCCCCATTACGGACAGTGGGTTCCCCCATTCGGACATCTCCGGATCAACGCTTGCTTACAGCTCCCCGAAGCGTTTCGGCGTTTGCCCCGTCCTTCATCGGCTCCTAGTGCCAAGGCATCCACCGTGCGCCCTTTCTAACTTAACCACGCGAAAACAGCTTCACTTTCGCCGCCTTCGCTTCCCGGCTTCTTCCTTCCGGTTATCTAGTTTTCAAGGAACGAGACTGCTACCTTGTGCTCACTTCTTTGCTGTCTTGCGTCGAGGAATCCAGCTTCTTTGCATTCACTTGCAGACGCAAGCAAAGACGCAAAGCTATTTCAAATGGTGGAGCCTATCGGGATCGAACCGATGACCTCCTGCGTGCAAAGCAGGCGCTCTCCCAGCTGAGCTAAGGCCCCACATGATTAATATGGGCCTAAGTGGACTTGAACCACCGACCTCACGCTTATCAGGCGTGCGCTCTAACCAGCTGAGCTATAGGCCCATCATATCATCTATTAAAAAATTCCTTCAAAACTAAACAAAACGACAAGCGTCATTGTAACGTATTTTCTTTTCATTGTCAATAGGTTAGCTTTCCGTATCATCCTTAGAAAGGAGGTGATCCAGCCGCACCTTCCGGTACGGCTACCTTGTTACGACTTCACCCCAATCACTTGCCCCACCTTCGGCGGCTGGCTCCCTTGCGGGTTACCTCACCGACTTCGGGTGTTGCAAGCTCTCGTGGTGTGACGGGCGGTGTGTACAAGGCCCGGGAACGTATTCACCGCGGCATGCTGATCCGCGATTACTAGCGATTCCGGCTTCATGCAGGCGAGTTGCAGCCTGCAATCCGAACTGAGAGCGGCTTTTTGGGATTCGCTCCCCCTCGCGGGTTCGCAGCCCTTTGTACCGCCCATTGTAGCACGTGTGTAGCCCAGGTCATAAGGGGCATGATGATTTGACGTCATCCCCACCTTCCTCCGACTTTTAGCCGGCAGTCCCCCTAGAGTGCCCAACTGAATGCTGGCAACTAGGGGCGAGGGTTGCGCTCGTTGCGGGACTTAACCCAACATCTCACGACACGAGCTGACGACAACCATGCACCACCTGTCACCCTGTCCTCCCGCAAGGGAGGAACGCCCTGTCTCCAGGGTTGTCAGGGGATGTCAAGACCTGGTAAGGTTCTTCGCGTTGCTTCGAATTAAACCACATGCTCCACCGCTTGTGCGGGCCCCCGTCAATTCCTTTGAGTTTCAGCCTTGCGGCCGTACTCCCCAGGCGGAGTGCTTAACGCGTTAGCTACAGCACTAAAGGGAATAACCCCTCTAACACTTAGCACTCATCGTTTACGGCGTGGACTACCAGGGTATCTAATCCTGTTTGCTCCCCACGCTTTCGCGCCTCAGCGTCAGTTACAGACCAGAGAGCCGCCTTCGCCACTGGTGTTCCTCCACATCTCTACGCATTTCACCGCTACACGTGGAATTCCGCTCTCCTCTTCTGCACTCAAGTCCCCCAGTTTCCAATGACCCTCCACGGTTAAGCCGTGGGCTTTCACATCAGACTTAAGGGACCGCCTGCGCGCGCTTTACGCCCAATAATTCCGGACAACGCTCGCCCCCTACGTATTACCGCGGCTGCTGGCACGTAGTTAGCCGGGGCTTTCTCGTTAGGTACCGTCACCGTGCCGCCCTGTTCGAACGGCACTTCTTCTTCCCTAACAACAGAGCTTTACGATCCGAAGACCTTCTTCGCTCACGCGGCGTCGCTCCGTCAGACTTTCGTCCATTGCGGAAGATTCCCTACTGCTGCCTCCCGTAGGAGTCTGGGCCGTGTCTCAGTCCCAGTGTGGCCGGTCACCCTCTCAGGCCGGCTACGCATCGTCGCCTTGGTGAGCCGTTACCTCACCAACTAGCTAATGCGCCGCGGGCCCATCCGTAAGTGGCAGCCGAAGCCGCCTTTCAACCGAAGACCATGCGGTCTTCGGTGTTATCCGGTATTAGCCCCGGTTTCCCGGAGTTATCCCGGTCTTACGGGCAGGTTACCCACGTGTTACTCACCCGTCCGCCGCTAACCAAGCGGAAGCAAGCTCCCGCCCGGTCCGCTCGACTTGCATGTATTAGGCACGCCGCCAGCGTTCGTCCTGAGCCAGGATCAAACTCTCCAAAAAGAAAGTAGATTGGCTTCAGCTTCAGCGCCAGCACCTTTCGATGCCAGTCGCCTTCGCTTTTCTTATTGTCTAGCTTCGGCTCCTAGCCCCTCGGGACGCTTCGGTCTCGCTGTGGCGGCAACAGCCTCCTCGCGAGCCCTCCAGCGCCTGTCGGGGCTAATCAGTCGCCTTCGCTTTTCTTATTGACGCTTGCGTTTTGTTTAGTTTTCAAGGAACTTTAAAGTTGTAGTGTTAAACTTTGAAAAATGACAGCTACTAAATAATAACTAAAATTCGAATGAAAGTCAACATATTTTTTCAGAGTTATATATGTTTTGATCAGACGAGCTTTATTCTATCACTATTACAGCTGCTGTTCAAGAGTATTCTTCAAAAAATTTTCTGCTCTAGTCGTTATAAACAACTTCCTCAATATAAATATCCCGATGTTCGCTTAAAGAAAGAAATTCATCTTTATCAACGATTTTGACAATCGGTCTTGTCGGCGCTTCCCGTTGTATAAAAACGATTTCTGCCATTTCGCCGTTTGACAATTTGACAACTGTCCCTACATGAAAATTAATTAAATTGTCTAGCAATATTTGTATCGCTTCCATACTTAATTTTCCAAACTGTTCAATTTGAATTTTTTCGAGCGCTTTAAAAGGGGATTGTCTGGACCGATAAAGACGTTCGGATGTCATCGCGTGATAAACGTCAGCTACAGCTACTATTTTGCTGTATGGGTGAATTTGCTGGCCACGAATTCCAAACGGATAGCCAGTTCCATCAATTCGTTCATGATGCTGTAATACAGCCAATTTTACTCCTTCTTTTAAAGTCTTTATTTTTTCGACCATTCGATAACCGATCACTGTATGCTGTTTCATTTCTTCATATTCATGAGTAGTAAGTGCCGAGTTTTTTGTCAAAATCCTTTTGTCCACCCTCGCCATGCCGCAGTCGGACAATATCCCCGCCAGCACAATTTGATAACAATCACTTTTACTATAATTTAATTGTTTTGCCAAAAATCCCGATAATAATCCGACGCTAACAGCGTGATGGTATAAATAGTCTTCCTTTGTCACATAACGATGTAACGCTAGTAATTTTTTGCGGTTATGTATCAATTTATCGAATAAAGGAATAATAATGTTTCTTATTTGTCCTATATCAATAGGAGCACCGGATTGCCACGATTGAAATGCTTTTTTATATTTTTGAACTGCTTGTAAATAAAGGTATATCGGCTGTTCATCGCTAGGGCTATCCTCTTCACGCCGATCCAGCAATTCAGCCGGCTTAAATGGTTTTCCATTTGCCAGAACTGGTTCAACGTACACTTCTTGAATTAAAAATTTTTCCAACACGTTTAATAAATATGGTGTCAGTATCGTATTTTTAGGCATGATTGTCTTTTGGGTCTTGCCAAGCACATCTTCAGCGAGAATACATCCTTCTTGCAACTGGTGAAGTTTCACCCGGATCATCGTGCCACCTCCCTACTTCTATCCCATTTTTATACTAACATTGTTGATACGATCGTTGTAGTGCTTTAATAAAAAATGGTTCAAAAGGCTGCACCTTTCGAACCATTGCACACAATTAATGCTCTTCTTCCTCTGCTTCATTTTCTTTCTCTTCTTTCGGGACTTTCGCCACTGTCGCAACATACTCATGTTCATTATCGTCGGACAGGCGAATCAATTTTACTCCTTGTGTATTTCGTCCCATTCGTGAAATATCACTGACAGCAATGCGAATAAGAATGCCGCTCGCGGTAATAAGCATTAAGTCCTCTTCACCGGTCACCGTCTTCACCGCAACAATCGGACCATTTTTCTCGGTAATATTACATGTTTTTATTCCCTTTCCGCCGCGGCTTTGTATGCGGTATTCTGAAGCCGGGGTGCGCTTGCCATAACCGTTTTTCGTAACAACTAATACATCGCAACCATCCTCTAAAATTTCCATGCCGACAACTTCATCGCCATCTTCCAGCGTAATCGCCTTGACTCCTGTTGCGCTTCGTCCCATCGCCCGCACATCCGTCTCCGGAAAACGGATGAGCATTCCGTTTTTCGTCCCGACAATAATATGTTTCGAGCCATCCGTTAACTTGGCGGAAATCAGCTCATCTCCTTCACGCAAATGAATGGCGATTAAACCGTTGTTACGAATATGGGCAAATGAAGATAATGGAGACCGTTTGGCGATTCCTTGTTTGGTTGTAAAGAATAAATATAAATTGTCATCAAATTCATTGTCGATAGGGATAATCGTGTTAATCCACTCGTCTTTATCGAGTTCTAAAAGATTAATGAGCGGAATTCCTTTAGCAGTCCGGCCGAATTCAGGAATTTCGTATCCTTTTGCCCTGTATACTTTTCCTTTGTTTGTAAAAAATAAAACCGTATCATGAGTCGATGTGATCAAAAGATGTTCGACAAAGTCATCTTCGTTCGTATGCATGCCTTGGACGCCTCGTCCGCCTCGTTTCTGACTTTTATAAGTTGAAACCGGCAACCGCTTAATATACCCTTTATGTGTGAGCGTAATCACGATGTTTTCGCGCGGAATTAAATCTTCATCCTCAAATTCTTCGGCTCCTCCAGCGACAATTTCTGTTCTCCGCTCATCGTTAAACCGCTCTTTAATTTCTGTCAATTCATCGCGAATAATTTGCAACACTTTTTCTTCATCGGCTAAAATCGCCTTTAATTCAGCAATCAAGCGAATAAGCTCTTGATACTCTTGTTCAATTTTTTCTCGTTCTAACCCTGTCAAACGCTGCAAACGCATGTCCAAAATTGCCTGGGCTTGTCTTTCGCTGAGCGAAAATTGCTGCATAAGTCCTTCTCTGGCAATTTCTGTCGTTTTTGAGCTGCGGATTAGATTAATCACTTCATCGAGATGATCAAGGGCAATGCGAAGGCCTTCCAAAATATGAGCGCGTGCTTCCGCTTTTTTCAACTCATATGCCGTGCGGCGGCGGATGACCGTTTTTTGATGGTCTAAATAATGCTGCAGGCATTCTTTTAAGTTTAATACTTTCGGCTGGCCATCAACGAGCGCGAGCATGTTAATGCCAAAGCTCGTTTGCATTGCAGTATGTTTATATAAATTGTTCAAGATGACCTTCGCGTTCGCATCTTTTCGCACTTCAATGACAATTCGCATTCCGCTGCGGTCGGATTCGTCGCGCAAATCGGTAATGCCGTCAATTTTCTTTTCACGAACAAGCTCGGCAATGCGTTCAATCAATTTCGCTTTATTGACTTGATAAGGAAGCTCGCGAACGATGATCATCTCTTTTCCGTTTGGCTGCTGCTCAATTTCGGCTTTGGCGCGCAATGTTATCGATCCGCGTCCTGTTTCATACGCTTTGCGAATGCCGCTCCGCCCAATGATTTGCCCCGCTGTCGGAAAATCCGGCCCTGGAATATGCTCCATTAAATCGGCTACAGTCATGTCAGGGTTTTTGCTTAACGCCAAAATGGCGTCGATCACCTCACCGAGCTGATGCGGCGGAATGTTCGTCGCCATCCCGACAGCGATTCCCGAAGAACCGTTTACCAATAAATTCGGAAAGCGCGACGGCAGTACGACAGGCTCTTTTTCTGAACCGTCGTAGTTATCTTGATAGTCAATCGTGTCTTTGTTAATGTCGCGCAACATTTCCATCGCAATTTTCGACATGCGCGCTTCTGTGTAACGCATCGCTGCGGCCGCGTCACCGTCAATAGAGCCAAAATTTCCATGTCCGTCTACAAGCATATAGCGATAGTTAAAATCTTGCGCCATGCGGACCATCGTATCGTACACCGCCGCGTCGCCGTGAGGGTGGTATTTACCGATGACCTCTCCGACGATGCGGGCCGACTTTTTGTATGGTTTGTCCGCGGTCATTCCGAGATCATGCATCGCGTACAAAATGCGGCGATGCACTGGCTTTAACCCATCGCGCACGTCAGGCAATGCCCGCGATACGATGACGCTCATCGCATAATCAAGAAACGAAGAGCGCATCTCTTGGCTTATATTAACTTCACGGATACGCGGATGTTGGTTTTCTGACATTCATAAAACCTCCCTTAAAAAAAATTTTCGGCGGGGAGGGTGATTGCTCAACACTCTCCGGTTAAATGTCCAAGTTTTTCACATATCGCGCATTTTCTTCAATGAACTGTCTTCTTGGCTCTACTTTATCTCCCATCAAAATTTCAAACGTCTCGTCAGCTTCAATTGCATCTTGAAGGCTGACTTGAAGCAGCGTTCTTGTTTCTGGATTCATCGTTGTTTCCCATAATTGTTCCGGGTTCATTTCTCCAAGACCTTTATAACGTTGAATCGTCGGTTTCGGATTTTCCGGCAATTCGGCAAGAATTTTTTCAAGCTGCCGGTCGTTATAGGCATACCTTACTTGTTTGTCTTGCTCAATTTTATAAAGCGGCGGTTGGGCGATGTATACATATCCCCGTTCGATAAATTCGCGCATATAACGATAAAAGAAAGTGAGCAATAATGTGCGGATGTGCGCCCCGTCAACATCAGCATCTGTCATAATAATGATTTTATGGTAGCGCGCTTTCGTAATATCAAAATCTTCGCCAATTCCCGTGCCCAGCGCGGTAATAATGGCGCGAACTTCATTGTTGGATAAAATTTTGTCAAGCCGCGCCTTTTCAACGTTAATAATTTTTCCGCGAAGCGGCAAAATTGCCTGAAAATGGCGATCTCTTCCTTGCTTCGCCGACCCGCCTGCGGAATCTCCTTCGACCACGTACAATTCACTGATGGAGGGGTCTTTGGAGGAACAATCCGCTAGTTTTCCAGGCAAATTAGAAATTTCAAGCGCGCTTTTTCGCCGTGTAAGTTCCCGTGCTTTTTTGGCCGCCAAGCGCGCCCGCGCCGCCATCATCCCTTTTTCAACAATTTTTCTAGCAATGGTTGGGTTTTCCAGCAAAAATGTTTCAAATTGTTCGGAGAAAACCGCATCGGTAACCGTCCGTGCGTCGCTGTTTCCAAGCTTTGTTTTTGTTTGTCCCTCAAACTGCGGGGCCGGATGTTTGATCGAAACGATCGCTGTTAACCCTTCGCGAACATCTTCACCAGTTAAATTTGGATCATTATCTTTGAAAATTTGTTGTTTGCGTGCGTAATCGTTAATAATGCGCGTCAGCGCCATTTTAAAACCGGATTCGTGCGTCCCGCCTTCGTGTGTATGAATGTTGTTAACAAAAGAATAGATATTGCTGCTATAGCTATCGTTATATTGGAAAGCAATTTCTACATAAATTCCATCGCGTTCCCCAATAATGTAAATCGGCTCCTCATGAAGCACTTCACGCGTCCGATTTAAATGTTTAACGTAAGACTGAATACCGCCTTCGTAACAATATTCATTTTTTCGATTTTCCACCCGCTTATCTTCAAGCGTTATTTTAAGGCCGCGATTTAAAAAAGCCAGCTCGCGGAGGCGGGTCGCCAACGTTTCATAATCGAACTCTGTCGTTTCCGTAAAAATTTCCGGATCAGGCTTAAAATGAACGGTAGTGCCTGTCCGATCCGTTTCTCCAACCACTTGCAAATCCGTGCAAGGAACGCCGCGCTGATATTTTTGATAATGAATTTTTCCATCTCTGTGCACATACACTTCCAGTTCTTCGGATAAAGCGTTCACGACGGAAGCACCGACGCCGTGCAGTCCGCCCGACACTTTATAGCCGCCACCGCCAAATTTTCCTCCTGCATGGAGCACGGTCATAATGACTTCGACAGCCGGACGTCCCATTTTCTCCTGAATGTCAACAGGAATGCCGCGCCCGTTGTCTGTAACCGTTATGCTGCCATCTTTTTCGATCGTCACGTTTATTTCCGTGCAATAACCGGCTAACGCCTCATCAATGCTGTTATCGACAATCTCCCATACGAGATGATGCAGCCCTTTTGGACCAGTGGAGCCAATGTACATCCCTGGACGTTTACGGACCGCTTCCAGTCCTTCTAAAACTTGAATTTGGCTTGCATCATACGTATGTTCGACTTTTTGTTCCATTGTCATGCAAATCACCTACGCTTTCCTTCCAAACGTTCAAAAACTTAATCACAAAGAGGGGCGGTAACATGACCGGAATGGACTTTGTAAATGGCTGCTTCCTTGATGATGTCATGTTCGATTCCGTCAATGCTCGTTGTCGTTACAAACGTCTGCACTTTTTGCCGGATTGCGTCAAGGAGATGGGTTTGCCGAAAGTCATCCAGTTCCGATAGCACATCATCAAGCAAAAGAATGGGGTAATCACCGATTTCAGAAAAAATTAATTCAATTTCCGCCAATTTGATGGATAGCGCTGTTGTTCGTTGTTGTCCTTGGGAGCCAAATGTTTGGACATCTTTTCCGTTTACGCTAAACAAAATATCGTCACGATGCGGACCAGCAAGCGTCATTCCTCGCTGGATTTCCCTCTCTTTTATTGTAGCAAACTTTTCGCTATATGCTTCTATTATTCTCGACAACTCCATCCTTTCTGATACGTCAACAGAAGGTCGATATTGAATTTGCAACGTTTCTAACCCGCGGCTAATCTCACGGTGAATCGGCGCAGCCCATTTTTCCAGCAAAAGCAAAAATTCATGCCGCTTTAACGTGATTTTAGCCGCTAGCGGAATAAGCTGTTCTGTCAAGATATCTAATACGGTTTCATCTTGCTGCTCGCGCGTTTGCAGCATTTTTAAATAATGGTTTCGCTGCTGCAATAGCTTTTGGTATTGACTTAAATCATGTATATAGACAGGCGACACTTGCCCGATTTCCATATCGACAAAACGCCGTCTTACTTGTGGGCTTCCTTTCACTAAGTTTAAATCTTCAGGAGCAAACATCACGATATTTAAATGACCGACATATTGGCTTAATCGCTGCTGCTCAACATGGTTGCATTTTGCCTTTTTTCCTTTTTTCGAAATAATGAGCTCCAATGATAGCGCACCGCTTTTTGTTGTTGCCCTTCCTTCTATTTTAGCATAGTCTTCATCCCAACGAATGAGATCTTTGTCGTTTGCTGTCCGGTGTGATTTTGCCATCGCTAAAACGTAGATGGCTTCCATCATGTTCGTTTTCCCTTGGGCGTTCTCTCCTAAAATAATATTTACGTTATTTGCGAACTGTATCGTTTCACTCTTGTAATTGCGATAATTTTTTAACGATAAATGTGTTAAAAACAACGGCTCTTCACCTACTCTGCCCTCGTTACGATAAACGTGCCGAGTCCTTCGACTTCGACTTTGTCTCCATTTTTTAATTTTCGCCCGCGGCGAGTTTCTTTTTCTCCGTTGACGAGTACTTCATTTGTTTGCAAAAACCATTTCACAGCGCCGCCCGTACCAACGGCTTGCACGAGTTTTAGCAATTGGCCAAGCGTAATCGTTTCTGTCGCAATGGTTACTTTTTTCTCCATCCATTCATCGCTCGCTTTCTAAAAACTGCCCATTTTTTTATTTTAACGAAAAAACAAAGCGCTAGCAAAGAAAGCTGCTAAGATTTAGCAGCTTTCGCAAATGTTAATACGTTCTTACCGGTAAAATAAGCTGAAGCATCGAGTCGCTATGGAGAGGGCGAAGCAAAAACGGCCGCATCGCGCCGGTAAAGCTGATTTTAATGTCTGTACCGTCAAGCGCTTTTAACGCGTCCATCATATATTTTGCGCTGAAAGAAATTTTTAATTCCTCTCCTTCGATAGATTCGCTTTGAATTTCCTCCGTTACTTTTCCGATTTCCGGTGAAACGGAGGAAATTTCAATGATGCCATCACTGAGCGTCGTTAGTTTGACAACATTGTTTCTTCCTTCTCTCGCTAATAAAGAAGCGCGATCAATCGCTTGTAAAAACTCTTTCGCATTCACGATAATATCCGTTTTGCTATCCGTTGGAATAAGCCGGGATGTTTCCGGATAGTTTCCATCAAGCAAGCGAGAGAAGAATAATAAACGTTTTGTTTTAAATAAAATTTGATTCGCCGTAATAACAATTTTGACAGGAGCATTGCTGTCATCCAAAATTTTGCTCAGTTCGTTTAAGCTTTTTCCCGGAATGACGACATTATGCGACTGGTGATTTTCCGTCTCAATTTTTGCTTTTCGCAATGCAAGGCGGTGGCTGTCTGTTGCAGTACAGATTAGTTCCTCGTCTTCGATTCTCCAGTTGACACCTGTCAAGATTGGCCGCGTTTCTGAAACGGAAACGGCAAATACCGTTTGCCGGATAATCGTTTTTAACAAGTCCGTTGGAATTTCGAAAACATTTTCCTCTTCGATTTGCGGAAGTCTTGGATATTCTTCGGCGTCGAGACCATTTAGGCTAAATTCCGCTTTTCCTGAACGAATCACGGTTAAGAAATTAGGCTGTACTTCGATTTCAACTGTCTTTTCCGGCAGTTTTTTTACGATTTCTGAAAAAAAGCGGGCTTGCAGCACAATGCTGCCGGTTTCTGCTATTTCGACAAGTACTTTATCTTCGTCTTCCATTGGGATAAAAGATTCAATTGAAATGTCGGAATCGCTTCCTGTTAACGTGACTCCTTGCGGGGTTGCCGTAATTTTTATTCCTGTCAAAATCGGAATGGTAGTGCGAGGGGACACAGCTTTCATGACATCTTGGACACTTTGAACCAATGCTTCTCGATCGATTGTAATTTTCATTACACAAGCCTCCTACGGTATAGGGAAATAAATTATTTTTTTATAATATAAAAATAAAAAAAGAAAGCAGTAGTAGTAATAAAGCTTGTTGAAATGTGGATAAGTCAAAAAAGTAAAGGAAACACAGCCTGTCCACATGTGGATAGACTGTGTGTAATTCGCGCAGTTATTCGACAGTTATTCACAACTGTTTCAGTTTCTCTTGAATTTCTTTAATATGTTTTTGCAGCTGGACATCCGTCTGCAGAAGCTTAGAAATTTTTTCATGGGCATGAATGACAGTGGTATGGTCGCGACCTCCGAACTCATCCCCGATTTTCGGCAATGAGCAATCCGTAAGTTCCCTCGAAAGATACATGGCGATTTGCCGCGGAAAAGCAACAGACTTCGTTCTTTTCTTAGCTTTAAAGTCTTCCAGTTTAATATTGAAATGCTGGCCGACAACGCGCTGAATATCTTGGATAGTGATCACTTTCGGCTTGCTGTTTGGAATAATGTCCTTTAACGCCTCTGCGGCTAAGTCAGCGTTAATTTCTTTATTGATCAATGATGAGTAAGCGACGACGCGTATGAGGGCTCCTTCCAATTCCCGAATGTTAGAGTCAATTTGATTGGCGATATAGAGCATCACTTCATTCGGAATATCAAATCCTTCCGCTTTCGCTTTTTTTCTGAGGATAGCGATCCTCGTCTCTAAATCGGGAGGAGTGATGTCCGTAATGAGCCCCCATTCAAACCGTGAGCGAAGGCGGTCTTCCAATGTCGGAATCTCTTTTGGCGGCCGGTCGCTGGAAATGACAATTTGTTTGCTTTCTTCATGCAGCGTGTTAAATGTGTGGAAAAATTCTTCTTGCGTTTGTTCTTTTCCTGCCAAAAACTGAATATCATCAATTAGTAGAACGTCAACATTCCGGTATTTGTTGCGAAAATCGTCCGGACGGTTGTCGCGGATCGCGTTAATAAACTCGTTTGTAAATTTTTCTGAAGATAGATACACTACTTTGGCGGACGGATTATGTTCGATTACGTAGTGGCCGATCGCATGCATTAAATGCGTTTTTCCTAATCCAACTCCGCCGTAAATAAATAGCGGATTGTATGCTTTCGCTGGCGCTTCCGCGACCGCTAATGAAGCGGCATGGGCGAAGCGGTTGCCAGAACCGATGACAAACGTATCGAACGTATATTTTGGATTCAGCATGCTTTGCGGGAAATCGGCTGGTTCCTCGTATGACTTCCGCTGCTTTTTCAAAGATTGCTGAAGCTCAAAATCATCTTCGGATTGATTAGGAGGAATAATGAATTTAACAGAAAGCTCTTCTCCGGTGATGTCGTAAATGGTTTCAGCAATCAAACGAGAATAGCGGGAATCAAGCCAATCTCTCGCAAACTCGTTTGGGGCTACAATGACAAGCGTGTCACCTCGTAAAGAGTGGGCTTTTGTTGATTTCAACCAAGTTTCAAAACTCGGCTTGCTAATTTTCTTTTCAATTTCCCCAAGCACGCGATTCCATAAATCATGGATGTTTTCCACCAGTTGCCCCCTCCTTTATCAGAGGATTGTTAAAAAAAGAATTGTGGAAATACAATAATAAGGAAAGAAGATGGTATTTCGACAAAATCCACCGCATGTGGATAACTTTATAAACAAGCTGTGAAAAAATATATCCACAATGTATCCACAATTTGTGGATAATTTTTTTTGTCCACATAATTATCCATAGTGAAAACACAATAATAATAGCAAATAAACTGGCGTGTTGCAATGGATTTTTAAAATTATCCACAAAAAGCAACCGGTGTGAAAAAATACTTATCCACATAGTGAAAAGTGTGAAAAAAATGTCGATAAATGATGTGAATAATGTTAAACGGTGTCCGAAACTTATCCACATATTCATAAAAAACGCGGGGAAAGTCTTGGGGCGGTTGACATTTTGCCTGATTGTTCAATATAATTAGAAAGACTGCCTGTAACAGTTATTCCTCAGGGAGGTGTCATAGATGAAACGGACATATCAACCAAATAGACGGAAACGCAGCAAAGTTCATGGGTTCCGTGCGCGCATGAGCACGAGAAATGGAAGAAAAGTGCTTGCGCGTCGTCGTCGTAAAGGAAGAAAAGTATTATCCGCATAGGCCACTGAAGTTTCAGTGGTCTTTTTTCGCAGCGATGTCTGGATATAGAAAAAAGATGGAGTGTTTCCGTGGTATGAAGAAAAAGTATCGCATAAAGAAAAACAAAGAATTTCAAGAGGTGTTTCAGCGCGGTACGTCAATGGCGAACAGGCAATTTGTCATTTATATGCTTGACCGTCCTGAACAGCCGTATTTTCGGATCGGGTTATCAGTGAGCAAAAAGCTTGGGAAGGCGGTTGTTAGGAATCGAATTAAACGTTACATTCGCCAAGCTTTTTTAGAAATGAAAGACGATATTTTGCCAGGAAAAGATTATGTCATTATCGCTAGGCTTCCAGCTGCGGACATGACATATTTTGAGGTGAAGAGCAGTCTGCTCCATGTATTGCGCAAGGCGGGCGCGCTAAAAAGAGAGAGAAAATAAAAAAGAGCGCCCATTTTGTTTGCAATGATGTTAAAATACATACTTAGGATGCTCAGGATATGCGAATTTGTCGGTTAGGAGGAAAAAGATGGTGAAGAGGCGAATTTGGTTAACGATTTTGTTGACAGCGCTGCTTATAATCATATCAGGATGTACGCAAATTAACGAACCAATTACGCCGGAGAGTAAAGGTTTTTGGAATGAATATATCGTATACCCGCTCTCTTGGTTAATCAAGTATGTCGCTGGCGTTTTCGGCGGAAGCTATGGATTGTCGATTATTGTCGTCACAATTTTCATTCGTTTGCTCATTTTGCCATTAATGATCCAGCAAACGAAAAACGCGAAAGCGATGCAAGCGCTACAACCGGAAATACAAAAGCTTCGGGAGAAATACAGCTCCAAAGATATGCAAACGCAACAAAAGCTCCAACAAGAAATGATGTTGTTGTTTCAAAAGCACGGCGTCAACCCGATGGCAGGATGTTTTCCTATTCTCATTCAAATGCCGATTTTAATCGGATTTTATCACGCCATTATGCGCACGAAAGAAATTGCGGAACATAACTTTTTATGGTTTGATCTTGGCGAAAAGGATCCATTTTATATTTTGCCGATTGTCGCAGGGATTACGACATTCATCCAACAAAAAATCGTAATGGCTGACACAGGGCAACAAAATCCGCAAATGGTGATGATGCTTTGGATGATGCCGATCATGATCGTGATTTTCGCAATTAATTTTCCAGCTGCTTTATCGCTTTATTGGGTAGTCGGAAATATTTTTTCCATTGCGCAAACGTACTTCATTAAAGGACCAAATATTGATTCTGCCCGTTCAGGAGGAACGAAAAAGTGAAAGAAGTGACCGCGACCGCCGCTACTGTTGAGGAGGCTGTGCAGTTGGCATTGCAACAGCTCGGTGTTTCGAGAGACCGCGCAGAAATTATTGTGGTAGAAAAAGGAAAAAAAGGGTTATTTGGAATTTTCGGGAGCAAACCAGCGGTTGTTAAAGCAAAACGTATAGCAGATCCCGTTGAAGAAGCGGAGTTATTTTTAAAAAATGTTGTAAAACAGATGGGAGCAACAGCAGTAAACATTGAGAAACAGCAAAACGGTAACCATGTCACATTCATGATTACGGGGGAACAAGTCGGTTTGCTGATCGGAAAACATGGACAAACATTAAATTCCTTGCAATTATTAACTCAGCTTGTCGCCAACCGCTATGCAAAAGAATATGTTTCCATCATTGTCGACGCGGAAAATTACCGGGAAAGAAGAGAAAAAACGCTTATTCAGTTGGCGCAAAAGTTAGCGGAAAAAGCGGCACAAACTGGAAAAGAAATAAAACTGGAGCCGCTTCCAGCGCATGAGCGGAAAATTATTCATGTTACATTGGCAAACCATGAACAAGTGACTACTTATTCGGTTGGAGAGGAACCGCGCCGTTATGTTGTCATATCTCCAATCAAGTGACAAATCATCTGGATGGAAAAGGGGCTATCTCTTAAACAAGCGAGGCAGCCTCTTTTTCTTCTTTATTTTTTATTTAACGATTGTACTTCACGTCTGCGTTTTTAGCTGAATAAGCACTTCATATTGTTATTCACATGTGGATAAGTTAAAATTGAAATGATTAGCTAAAAATTGTGGATAAATCATTATTGGCAACGGGAGTTGTCTAACATATAGATAGATCGGTTTTTTGTCTGTCAGCAAAGAGAGGTGAGAAAGCAATGGAATTTGATACGATTGCCGCTATCTCCACACCGATGGGAGAAGGAGCAATCGCGATTGTCAGACTGAGCGGCGACGAAGCGATAGCCATTGCCGATCGCGTTTTCAAAAGCCCAAGCGGGAAACGCCTTAAGGACGTTCCGTCCCATACGATCCATTACGGTCATATTGTCGATCCAAACAGCGGGCAAACGGTCGAAGAGGCGATGGTATCGGTCATGCGCGCGCCAAAGACATTTACGAGAGAAGATGTTGTCGAAATTAATTGCCATGGCGGTCTGGTTTCCGTCAATCGCGTGTTGCAGCTTGTGCTAACCAACGGGGCGCGGCTTGCCGAGCCCGGAGAATTTACGAAACGCGCGTTTTTAAACGGAAGAATTGACTTATCTCAAGCGGAAGCGGTCATCGATTTGATTCGGGCGAAAACGGACCGGGCGATGAATGTGGCGCTGCAACAAATGGAAGGGCGCTTATCGAAACGAATTCGCGAATTGCGGCAGGCGATTTTAGAAACGCTCGCACATGTAGAAGTGAACATTGATTATCCTGAATACGACGATATCGAAGAAATGACGCCGCATCTGTTAATGGAAAAGGCGCAGTATGTGCGGGAACAAATTGAAAAATTGCTGCAAACCGCGCAGCAGGGCAAAATTTTGCGGGAAGGTTTGGCGACGGTCATTATCGGCAGACCGAATGTTGGAAAGTCATCGTTATTAAATGCGCTTGTGCACGAAAACAAGGCGATTGTTACGGACATTCCCGGAACGACGCGCGATGTGATTGAAGAGTACGTGAATGTCCGCGGTGTTCCGCTCCGGTTGATCGATACAGCGGGGATTCGCGAAACAGAAGATATCGTGGAGCGCATCGGTGTCGAACGTTCCTGGCAAATGCTAAAGGAAGCTGATTTAATTTTGCTTGTGTTAAATTATCATGAGCCGCTGACAGCAGAGGATGAAAAGCTTTTTGACATGGTCAAAGGGATGGATTTCATCGTTATTGTGAACAAAACAGATTTGCCGCAACATATTGACATGGATCGGGTCAAGCAATTAGCGGGAGGGCGCCCGATTATAACGACATCTTTACTGCATGAAAAAGGAATTGAAGATTTAGAAACCGCCATTTCTAACATGTTTTTCAGCGGTGCTGTCGAAGCGGGCGATCTGACGTATGTTTCGAATTCGCGCCATATCGCTTTGCTTCAGCAAGCAAAAAAGGCGGTCGAAGATGCGATTTCCGGAATTGAATCAGGAATGCCTGTCGATCTTGTCCAAATTGATTTAACAAGGGCATGGGAGCTTCTTGGCGAAATTATTGGCGATACGGTGCATGAGAGCTTAATTGACCAGCTGTTTTCGCAATTTTGTTTAGGAAAATAATGAAGGAGGAGTCGTTATGGACTATCATGGTGGTTCGTATGACGTCATCGTCGTCGGCGCCGGCCATGCTGGTTGTGAAGCGGCGTTAGCGGCGGCGCGCATTGGCGCAAAGACGTTAGTGATTACGTTAAACCTTGATATGATCGCGTTTATGCCATGTAACCCGTCAATCGGCGGCCCGGCGAAAGGAATCGTCGTCCGTGAAATCGACGCGTTAGGCGGGGAAATGGCGAGAAATATTGATAAAACATATATCCAAATGCGGATGCTCAACACCGGAAAAGGCCCAGCGGTGCGGGCGCTGCGCGCGCAAGCGGACAAAGTGCTGTATCAGCGCGAAATGAAAAAAACGCTTGAAAATCAAGAAAATCTGACATTATTGCAAGGAAAAGTGGAACGTTTGATCGTGGAAGACGGCGTATGCAAAGGGGTTATTACCCATACGGGAGCACATTATTATGCAAAAACGGTTGTTATTACGACAGGAACATTTTTGCGCGGAGAAATTATTATTGGAGACATTAAGTATTCAAGCGGTCCGAACAACCAACAACCGTCGATTAAGCTCTCAGAGCATTTAGAAGAGCTTGGTTTTGAGCTTGTCCGCTTTAAAACAGGAACACCGCCGCGCGTCAACAGCCGCACGATTGACTATAGCAAAACGGAAATTCAGCCAGGGGACGATGTGCCGCGGGCATTTTCTTATGAAACGACAGAATATATTACTGACCAGTTGCCATGCTGGCTAACGTATACGACGCCAGAAACACATCGGATTATCGATGAAAACTTGCATTTATCGCCAATGTATTCCGGAATGATCAAAGGGACAGGTCCGCGTTATTGCCCATCGATTGAAGATAAAATCGTCCGTTTCCATGATAAACCGCGCCACCAAATCTTTTTAGAGCCGGAAGGACGCGAAACGGAAGAAGTGTATGTGCAAGGATTGTCGACGAGCTTGCCGGAACATATTCAGCGGCAGCTGCTAGCGACGATTCCTGGCCTTGAAAAGGCGCAGTTAATGCGGGCGGGTTATGCAATTGAGTATGACGCCATCGTTCCAACGCAATTATGGCCAACGTTGGAAACAAAGCTGGTGAAAAATTTGTACACAGCTGGGCAAATTAACGGAACGTCCGGATATGAGGAAGCGGCAGGACAAGGAATTATGGCGGGGATCAACGCGGCTCGCCGGGCGCTTGGCAAAGAAGAGATTATTTTAAGCCGTTCCGATGCGTATATTGGCGTGTTGATCGACGACCTCGTCACAAAAGGAACGAACGAACCATATCGATTATTGACGTCCCGTGCCGAATACCGCCTGTTGCTTCGTCATGACAATGCCGATTTGCGTCTCACAGAGCTTGGCTATAAAATCGGCCTTATTTCTGAAGAGCGATATCAAAAGTTTTTAGCGAAAAAAGAAGCGATCGAAAGAGAGAAAAAACGGCTGCAAACATTTATTATCAAACCGACTCCGGAAGTGCAGAAAGTCATCCGCGAAGCCGGTGGCAGCGAGCTGAAAGACGGCATTCGCGCTGCTGACTTATTGCGGCGTCCGGAGATGACATATGAACATATTAAACAGCTTGCTCCGGCTGAAGAAGAGATTTCGCCGGAAGTAGCGGAACAAGTGGAAATTCAAATTAAATACGAAGGATATATTCAAAAATCGCTGCAACAAGTTGAGCGTCTCAAAAAAATGGAAAATAAAAAGATTCCGGAAGATATCGATTATGACGCCATTCACGGCTTAGCGACAGAAGCGCGGCAAAAACTAAAACAAGTGCGGCCATTGTCGATTGCGCAAGCTTCGCGCATCTCCGGAGTAAATCCTGCCGATATTTCGATATTATTAGTGTATTTGGAACAAGGAAGAATCGCGCGCGTGTCGAATGAATAAAAAATGAAGGAAAGGACTGGCGTATGGATACAGCACAGTTTCAGGCTATGCTTGAGGAGAGAGGCGTTCCGCTTTCTTCTCAAGCATTGGCACAATTTGAACGGTATTATGAGTTGCTCATCGAATGGAATGAAAAGATGAATTTAACTGCAATCACGGACAAGCCCAGCGTGTATTTAAAGCATTTTTTTGATTCTCTTTCTCCGGCTTTTTACTATGATTTTTCCCAATCTTTATCACTTTGCGATGTTGGCGCAGGAGCAGGATTTCCGAGCATCCCGTTAAAAATTTGCTTTCCGCATTTGAAATTGTCGGTTGTCGATTCGCTGCAAAAGCGCATCCATTTTCTTGAGCATTTAGCTGCTGAATTAGGATTGGCCGATGTCGAGTTTTATCATGACCGCGCTGAAACGTTTGGGAGAAACAAAGAATTCCGTGAATCATTTGATGTCGTCATTGCAAGGGCAGTGGCGCGGATGCCTGTATTAAGCGAGCTGTGCCTTCCGCTCGTCAAAGTAAACGGCACTTTTATTGCCATGAAAGCCGCTTCGGCACAAGAAGAATTGGAACAAGGAAAAAAAGCGATTCACGTGCTTGGCGGGGAAGTTTCCGCCGTCGAGCGGTTTACGCTGCCGTTGGAGCAAAGCGAACGAACGATTATTTTCATCCGAAAAGTGCAAAGCACGCCAAACAAATATCCTCGCAAACCGGGAATGCCGAATAAGCAACCGATTGAGTAAGTTTTTAACATTTCAGGGGAGAGTTTTTAAAGGTGGTGTAGGGGAATGAAACATCCTTTCTCTCGCTTCTTTAGCTTTGGGGAAAAGGAACAGGAAGAAATGGAAAAACAAGAAAAAGAAGAAATAAAAAAAATTCCGGTTTCTAAAATTATTCCAAACCGTTTCCAACCGCGGACCATTTTTGACGAGGAAAAAATTGAGGAGTTAGCATTAACGATCCATACGCATGGCATTATCCAGCCGATTGTTGTCCGCGAATGCGAGGATGGAAAGTTTGAAATTATTGCGGGAGAACGAAGATGGCGCGCTGTTCAAAAACTCGGTTGGTCGGAGATTCCAGCGATTGTCAAAAATTTAAACGACAAAGAGACTGCTTCGGTAGCATTAATTGAAAATTTACAGCGGGAAGAGTTGACGCCGATTGAAGAAGCGATGGCATACGCGAAGCTGTTGGAATTGCATAATTTGACACAAGAGGCATTGGCGCAACGGCTTGGAAAAGGGCAATCGACGATCGCAAATAAACTGCGTCTATTAAAGCTGCCGCAAGAAGTGCAGGAAGCGCTGTTGCAGCGGACCATTACAGAGCGCCATGCCCGCGCATTAATCGTTTTAAAAGATAAAGAAAAGCAATTAAAATTGCTGCGGGAAATTATTGAAAAACAACTTAACGTCAAACAAACGGAAGATCGCGTTTTAAAAATGCTCGAATCGATGAACCGAAAACCAAAGCCAAAACGAAAAGCGTTTAGTAAAGATATGCGCATTGCCGTCAACACGATCCGGCAGTCGCTCACGATGGTGGCGAACAGCGGCGTAGCGGTGGATTCCGAAGAAGAAGAATTTGAAGACTATTATCAAATTACGATTCGCATTCCGAAAAAATAATGGAACCAAAAATGTTTTGCCTCATCAAATTGTCTTTGATGGGGTTTTTTCTTTTCTGTGTTTACGTCATAACCAGTGTTGAAAGTCCGGATTTTTTTCGGAATAGCCAATTTTCCTGGTGAGCAGACTGGATAACGGGTTTTGATGCAGTCATTACGACTTGATTCTTTTTCTTTACGCGCATAGAAAACAAGCCGATTTTATTTATTTCATGTTAAAATAAACATATGAGTACCAATTAGAGGTAGGTGGCATCGTGGGCAAAGTAGTTGCGATTGCAAATCAGAAAGGCGGAGTCGGAAAGACGACAACGGCGGTTAATTTAGCAGCTTGTTTAGCGCATATCGGAAAAAAAGTATTGCTTGTTGACGTCGACCCGCAAGGAAATGCGACAAGTGGAATCGGAATTGAAAAAGGCGACATCGATGAGTGCATTTATAACGTTCTGGTCGGAGATGTAAAAGCGAAAGATGTGATAAGGCCAACCAATATTGAAAATCTACATATTATCCCGGCAACCATCCAGTTGGCGGGGGCGGAAATTGAACTCGTATCGGTCATTTCCCGCGAAATCCGCTTAAAAAATGCGCTCGATCCGTTGCGGGAAGCCTATGACTTTATCATTATTGATTGTCCTCCTTCGTTGGGGCTTTTAACGTTAAACGCGTTAACGGCAGCCAGTTCTGTCCTTATTCCCGTGCAATGCGAATATTATGCGCTTGAAGGGCTTAGTCAGCTATTAAATACAATTCGGCTTGTACAAAAACATCTGAATAATGAATTGCGGCTGGAAGGCGTTTTGCTAACGATGCTGGATGCCCGCACGAATTTAGGGATTCAAGTGATTGAAGAAGTTAAAAAATATTTCCGTGAAAAAGTATATAGCACCATCATCCCGCGAAATGTCCGGTTAAGCGAAGCGCCAAGCCACGGAAAACCGATTATTGTTTACGACATTAAATCGCGGGGCGCAGAAGTATATTTAGAGTTAGCGAAGGAGGTGTTAGAGCGTGGCTAAAGGCCTCGGAAAAGGGATCGATGCGCTGTTTTCCCATTTGGCGTTAAAGGATGAAGAGACGATAAAAGAAGTGGATATTCACCAGCTCCATCCAAATCCTTACCAGCCGCGGAAAACGTTTCATCCGGAAGCGATTGAAGAATTGAAACAGTCGATTTTGCAGCACGGAATTTTGCAGCCGCTTATCGTGCGGAAAAGTATAAAAGGGTTTGAGATTGTCGTCGGGGAACGGCGTTATCGCGCCGCAAAAGAAGCAAACTTGGAAACCGTTCCGGTCGTTGTCCGGGAATTGACGGATCAACAAATGATGGAATTTGCACTGTTGGAAAATTTGCAGCGTGAAGATTTAAACCCGATTGAAGAAGCAATGGCGTATAAAACGCTGATGGATCAATTGCGGCTAACGCAAGAGGAAATTGCCATCCGTGTTGGGAAAAGTCGCCCCCATATCGCCAACCATCTTCGTTTATTATCATTGCCAAAGGACGTGCAAAAACTGATTGTAGATGGAACGATTTCGATGGGGCATGGGCGGGCGCTGTTGGGGCTCAAGCACAAAAATAAGATGAAGCTCATTGTGGACCGCATTATTCGCGAGCAGTTAAACGTCCGCCAGCTAGAGAAGCTCATTCAAGAAATGAACAAAAATGTTTCACGTGAAACACCGAAGCGAAAACCAGTGGAAAAAAGCGTGTTTTTGAAAGAAAGCGAATCATTGTTACGGGAAAAACTCGGAACGAATGTAACGATTAAGCAAACCCGAAAAAAAGGGAAAATCGAGATTGAATTTTTCTCTTCTGAAGATTTAGAAAGAATATTAGAATTATTAAATGTGCGATTCGATGAATAAGCAAGCCATCATATTGGTGGTTTATTTTTTTGCGGCAATGAACAGGGGGAAATAGCATCGTGGTGCTGTTAGGGACGATTGTGAATGGGATTTGCATTGTGGTCGGGGCATTGTTAGGAAAATTGTTTGATAATATTCCCGAGCGGTTGAAAGAAACGGTCATGGGCGGAATCGGGCTTGCCGTAGCGCTGCTCGGGATTCAAATGGGAATGAAAAGCGAACAATTTCTCATTGTCATTTTTAGTCTTGTTTTTGGCGGAGTGTTAGGAGAAATATGGGATTGGGATCGCAAGTTAAATCAGCTGGGAGAATGGATCGAGAAAAAAATGGGAGGAAACAAGCAAGGAAATATTGCGAAAGGGTTCGTCAGCGCCACATTATTATTTGTCATTGGCGCTATGGCGATTGTCGGCGCGCTTGATAGCGGATTGCGCGGCGATCACCGCGTTTTGTACACGAAATCAATTTTGGACGGCTTCACGAGCGTTATTTTAACGACGTCCCTTGGCATTGGCGTTATTTTTTCGGCAATCCCCGTCGTGATGTATGAAGGGGGAATCGCGCTGCTTGCTACGCAAATTGAGCGGTGGGTGCCAAAAGAAATCGTCGATTCGTTTATTGCCGAATCGACTGCAACGGGGGGAATTTTAATTATTGCGATTGGTTTAAACATGATCGGGGTGACGAATATACGCGTAGCGAATTTGCTGCCTAGCATTATTGTAACTGCTTTGGCGGTTTCTGTTCTTTATTTTTTTTGAATCCATCCGTCGGAACAATTAGAACGGCTGATGGCGTGTTTTGATAATGGATGTGTTTTCAAGATATTCTTTCCGGCTTAACTGCCGATCTGCTTCATCAATGCCATTTGCAATCGCTTTTGCCATGTTCATGACGAGATGGAGGCGGGTATTTTGCAAAACGAAAAATTCCATAAACCCGCTAACATTGACTACGCCGGTAATGTGAAGGTCGCCGACGGGAGGAAGCTGTTTATTCACTCCGGCGCCCGGCCGTACCGGCCCTTTCGCGACTGTTATAGCGCCGACGCTTTTGAACCTTCCTAAGCAGGCGTCAATGGCAATCATCAATGCGTCATGATGAATAGCGCGAATCGCAGTGATTTTTTCTTCCAAGTTTACGGCGTGAATTGGCTCTTCTAACGTTCCATATACATGAAAATGTGAAAGATGTTTCTCTTTTAACATGGTGCCGACAAGCGGCCCAAGCGAATCTCCTGTCGAACGGTCTGTGCCGATGCAAACAATGGCAGCAGGCTGCGATAAAGGAAAAGGAAGCAGTGAAAGAAGCCGCAGCGCTATTAATGAAGCAGCTCCTTGTTCATCGTGAAAAATATGTTCTTTTTCATTTTTTGGCGAGAAAAAAATAGATGATATACCCATCATACGTCACTCCTAAAATTTCACTTCAAGTATTAACAGTATACGGAAAACGCGAAAATTATATACATTCGGGCCTTTGTTTTGTTTATTACTACAAATTGATTGGCGATCTTGCTAAAATAAAAGAGGTGAAAATGCAAAACGACGCAGAGGTGTGAACAACATTGGATACAGTGAAAAAGATTTTGGATCGTTTATTCGGATTCGCCACAAATGAAGAGTTTTGGGTGAATTTAGGAGTAGGGGCACTCAAAATCACCGCTATTTTATTGCTGTGTTTTATTATTTTAAAAATTTTAAAAATTGCTGTCCATAATATTTTTAAAATGCGGCAAAAGGCGCCGATCCGTATTTCCGAGCGCCGGGAAGCGACGCTGGCAAGATTGCTTGATAATGTGATTACGTACGTATTATGTTTTATTGCGCTCATTATGATTTTAGATACGTTTGGCGTAGAAGTGAAAGCGATTTTGGCAGGCGCCGGCATTGTCGGGCTTGCCGTCGGTTTTGGCGCGCAAAGTTTAGTGAAAGATGTCATTACCGGGTTTTTTATTATTTTTGAAGACCAGTTCGCTGTCGGAGATTACGTGCGAATCGGCAATTTCGAAGGATATGTTGAGTCAATTGGCCTGAGGGTAACGAAAATTAAAAGCTGGACAGGGGAAGTTCATATTTTGCCAAATGGAAGCATTACGCAAGTGACAAATTATTCCTTAAATAATAGTGTTGCCGTAGTGGATGTCAGCATCGCTTATGAAGAAGACATCGAAAAGGCAGAGGAAGCGATTTGCGAACTTCTGCCGCAGCTGCCGGAAAAATATGAAGATATGGTGGCTCCACCTGAGTTGTTAGGCGTGCAAAATTTGGCTAGTTCTGAAGTAGTGCTGCGCATTGTTTGTGAAACAAAACCAATGCGCCATGTTTCGGTCGCAAGAGCAATTCGAAAAGAAGTAAAAATGCATTTGGACAAAAAGGGAATCGAAATTCCTTTTCCGCGTCTTGTTATGTATAATCGTCAAGGCCAGGAAAATGGAGCGGCTTCGCAAACGAAGAAAGAAAACGCCTAAGCAAAAGGTGGGGGTGAGCGGATGGATAAAGAATTTGGATTGTATGATATCGTCGAGATGAAAAAGCCGCATCCGTGCGGCACGAACCGATGGAAAGTAATCCGTTTGGGCGCCGATATCCGCATTAAATGCGAAGGCTGTGCCCATAGCGTGCTGCTGCCGCGAAAAGAATTTGTGAGAAAGATGAAAAAAGTGTTAGTCAAGCATGAGGAATAACAACCTCATGCTCTTTCTGTAGCAAAAAGAGGAGAGAAGGGTTATGGAAGAAATACATGTCACATCGTGCCCGTTGAATTGCTGGGATGTGTGCGGGTTAAAAGTGACCGTCCGAGACGGAAAAGTGGCAAAAGTGGATGGAGATGAAACACATCCGATTACGCAGGGGAAGATTTGCGCCCGTGGCCGCATGCTCAAGGAGCGGGCAAATTCAAGCGAACGCCTTTTGTATCCGTTAAAAAAAGTGAATGGTCAGTTTGTCCGCATTTCATGGGAGCAGGCGCTCGATGAAGTGGCGGACAAACTGAGGGAAATAAAAGACCGCTATGGGACGACCGCTGTCCTGCATAGCCATGATTACGCGAATAACGGGCTGTTAAAAAATTTAGACAAGCGGTTTTTTAATTGTTACGGCGGTGTGACAGAGCTGACTGGCAGCTTGTGCTGGGGGGCTGGCATTGAGGCGCAAACGTGGGATTTCGGCAATTCTTACAGCCATGCTCCAGAAGATATCCAAAACAGCCGCCATGTCGTCATTTGGGGGAGAAACGTAGCGCGAACGAATATGCATTTGTTTCAGCATCTTCTCGCTGCCAAAAAACGGGGGACAAAAATTATCGTCATTGATCCGCTGTTCCAGCAAACGGCGCAAATCGCTGATATGTATGTATCGGTGAAGCCGGGGATGGATGCGTTTTTGGCGATGGGAATTATGAAGGAAATGCTGCGCCTTGGTTTAGAAGATCGCGTGTTTATTGCGCGGCATACGGTTGGGTTTTCCGATGTCGAAGCGATGCTCGAAAACATAACAATGGAAAAAATGGAGCAGCTTACTGAAGTAGACCGCAGTGTGATGACAGAATTAGCCATGATTTACGGAAACCGTCCGACTGCAACATATTTGGGGCTTGGCATGCAGCGATATGCCAATGGCGGCAATACGATCCGCTGGATTGACGCGCTTGTAGCGATAAGCGGCAATGTTGGCATTCCGGGAGGCGGGGCGAATTTTGGCAATCTGCAAGTCGGGCAATGCTTTGATATTGCCGCGCTCGCGCTTCCTAAGCGGAAAACGGCGTCCCGCACGTTTACGATGATGAAGCAGGCGGAAGGCATTTTGCAGGCGGCAAATCCTGAAATAAAAATGATCATCGTCACATGTGGCAACCCGCTTACACAAGTGCCAAACACGAACTTAGTGAAAAAGGCGTTCCAGTCCGTGGATACGGTTGTTGTATTCGAACAATTTATGACCGATACCGCTGCGCTTGCGGATTACGTATTGCCAGTAACAACGGTGTTTGAAGAGGAAGACGTTTATTACTCTTCCATGTATCACGCTTATGTCAATTATGGGCCAAAGCTGGTCAAGCCGCCGGGTGAGGCCAAATCCGATCTTTGGATTTGGGCGGAGCTGGCGAAGCGGCTTGGTTTTGCCGCTGATTTTGCTTATACAAGGGAAGAATTTTTAAAAATGGGGCTGAAGCCGTTGCAACGACACGGCATTACGCTCGAGCGGCTGAAAAAAGAAAAACATCTGCTTCTCCCGGTTCAGCCCGTCCCATGGAGCGATTACCGTTTCCAAACGCCAAGCGGCAAATATGAGTTTACTTCCGCGTTGGCGCAGCGAAAGGGAATGAACGGCAAACTGCAAATCATGTATCCGGCCGAGTCGGAAATCGCTAATCCGCTATTAGCGAAAAAATATCCGTACCGTTTGTTGACGATTCACCCGCTTCGCTCCAACCACTCGCAACATTACCATCTTGTTGAATCGATTCAGTCTCTTAAAATTGAAGTATCGAAAGATGTTGCCGAGGACAAAGGGTTGGCGGAGGGAGATAAAGCGAGAGTGTTTAATGACCGCGGCGAATTAATAGGAACGGTAAAAATCCTTGCTAAAGCTCATCCGAAAACGATCAATATTGATGAAGGGCAATGGGCGAAATTTGGCGGCTCGGTCAATGTATTAACATCGGACCGCGAATCGGACAACAGATATGGCAGCACTTTATATGACTGTTTAGTCAATATCGAAAAAGCGGAAAATGACTAGCGCACGGAGGCGCTTGTCATTTTCTTTTGTACTCACTATAATGAGGAAAGACATGGACGGAAGCTCAATTCCTTATTTATTTGCGGCAAATTCCGTTTTCAGCCCATTTGCATTTGCGTCACTGGTTTTGATTTTTTCTTTTTTGGCACGATCCCTTGGAGTGAATTATGTGAACGGAAAAGAGGAGTGGAAACGATGGGATTAACAGCAGGAATTGTCGGTTTGCCAAACGTCGGAAAATCGACGCTGTTTAATGCGATTACAAAAGCGGGGGCAGAATCCGCCAACTACCCTTTCTGTACGATCGAGCCGAATGTCGGCATTGTCGAAGTGCCGGATGAACGGTTGAAAGTGTTGACGGAAATGTTCAATCCGAAGCGTACAGTGCCGACCGTGTTCGAATTTACTGATATCGCTGGCATTGTCAAAGGAGCGAGCAAAGGCGAAGGGCTTGGCAATAAATTTTTATCGCACATTCGCCAAGTCGATGCGATCTGTCAAGTCGTCCGTTGTTTTACGGATGAAAATATCACCCATGTGGCGGGAAAAGTCGATCCGCTTGCTGACATTGAAACGATCAATTTGGAGCTCATTTTCGCCGACTTAGAAACGGTCGATAAACGCATAGACCGCGTCGGCAAAATCGCCAAACAAAAAGATAAAGACGCTATGTTTGAATACGATATTCTCATGCGCCTAAAAGAAACGTTTGAAGCAGGAAAACCGGCGCGCACGCTTTCCTTTACAGAAGAGGAAATGAAAGTGGTAAAACAGCTTCATCTATTAACGATAAAACCGATGTTGTATGTCGCAAACGTCGGGGAAGAAGATGTCGCCAATCCAGATGCCAACCCGTTTGTCCAACAAGTCCGCGAATTTGCGCAAAGCGATAATGCCGAGGTAATCGTTGTTTGCGCCAAAATCGAAGAAGAAATCGCACAATTGGAGGATGAGGAAAAAGAGCTGTTTTTACAAGAACTTGGCATCGAACAATCGGGGCTGGACCAATTAATTCGCGCGTCATATAATTTGCTCGGATTGGCAACGTTCTTTACTGCCGGGGAACAAGAAGTGCGCGCGTGGACGTTCCGGCGGGGGATGAAAGCCCCAGAGTGCGCGGGAATTATTCACTCAGATTTTGAACGGGGATTTATTCGCGCGGAAACGGTTTCTTACGAGGATTTAGTCGCAGCCGGATCGATGGCGGCAGCGCGCGAGGCAGGAAAAATCCGGTTAGAAGGAAAAGATTATGAAGTGCAAGATGGCGATATTATTTATTTCCGCTTTAATGTTTAATATTGCTTATCGTTTTTTGCCATGATATAATCAAATAACGTGAGTAATTGTTTACTCCTTGCCCTTCTCGAAAGGGCCGTTTAGACCAAAAGGAGGTGACGAACGTGAGAAAATACGAAATTATGTACATCATCCGCCCAAATTTAGACGATGAAGCGAGACAAGCATTAGTGGATCGTTTCAATAATATTTTAAAAGAAAACGGTGCGGAAATTACAAACGTGACGGATTGGGGAAAACGCCGTTTAGCGTATGAGATTAAAAAATACCGCGATGGTTACTACATGATTATTAACGTTGTGTCTGAGCCAAAAGCGGTGCAAGAATTTGACCGTTTAGCGCGAATCAGTGATGATATTATCCGTCATATTGTCGTAAGAGAAGAAGAATAATTTTTTTGGAAATTAAGAGGTGGTTCTGATGATTAATCGCGTAATTCTTGTGGGAAGGCTGACGAGAGATCCGGAATTACGCTATACTCCAAGTGGGGTGGCTGTTGCTACATTTACGCTTGCTGTCAACCGCCCGTTTACAAACCAGCAAGGTGAACGGGAAACGGATTTTATTAACTGCGTCGTTTGGCGGCGCCAGGCGGAAAATGTCGCGAATTTCTTGAAAAAGGGAAGTTTAGCCGGAGTAGACGGTCGTTTGCAAACCCGCAGCTATGAAGGTCAAGATGGCAGACGTGTGTATGTGACGGAAGTGGTTGCTGATAGCGTCCAATTTCTTGAGCCGAAAAGTAGCACTGAACAGCGTGGCACGGCAGCAGGCGGCTATTATGGGGAGCCATTCCCATTTGGACAAAATCAGAACCATCGCAACCCAAATGAAAATGATTTTAGTCGCATAGATGAAGATCCTTTTGCAAACGATGGACAACCGATCGATATTTCAGACGATGATTTGCCGTTTTAATAAAGCGGAAATCCCCTTGATCGGATAGACAGCAAGGAAAGGAGGATGCATGATGGCAGGGCGTAAAGGCGGACGTGCAAAACGCCGGAAAGTATGCTATTTTACAGCGAACGGAATTACGCATATCGACTATAAAGATGTCGATTTGCTGAAAAAATTCATTTCTGAGCGCGGCAAAATTTTACCTCGCCGTGTGACCGGCACAAGCGCGAAATACCAACGCAAATTAACAGTGGCGATTAAACGCGCTCGTCAAATGGCGTTATTGCCATACGTAGCAGACGAATAAAATAGAAAAAGCAGTAAGGGGGAAATCCTTACTGCTTTTTCTATATGTGTTGCCGTTTTCTTATGTGTGCGATTATGGAAAGAAGGAGGCCGGTAAATTGAGAGGGGCGCGCATGATCACAGAGGCAGCGATTCAGCTCGCGCTGTTTGCCGTTTTATTTTTAATTTCTCTATACATACCATTATTAGGGATGATCGCTACATTTTTTCTATCGCTGCCGTTTATCATTTTTACGATGAGGCACGGTTACACATATGCGCTTGTTTTGCTTGTTGCCTCGCTTATTGTTTCCATGCTGATCGGTTCCGTGTTTTCTTTGCCTGCCGCATTAATGTTCGGCACGGCGGGGATTACCATAGGAGCGTTGCTAAGAAAAAATAAAAGCCGTTATGTAGTTTTATTAGCCAGCGCGTTCGTGTTTCTGATTAACATGATCGTCGATTACATCATTTCCATCAAATTTTTTGAAATGGACATCATTCAAGAATCATTTTCGGTGTTTCGCGATTCCTTTCAAACAGCGATGCAAATCATGAAAGGAATGGGGCAAGAGCCGCCTCAGCAACTGCAGGAACAACTGGAGCAAGGATTGGAACTTGTAAAGTATATAACCCCGACGTTGTTTGTCCTTGCCGCTTTTTTGCTCGCATATGTAACGATGGTTGTATCTGTGCCGATTTTAAAACGATTAAAGCTGCCGATCGGCGCGTGGCCGCCGTTTCGTGATTTTATGTTGCCAAAAAGCTTACTATGGTACTATTTGCTTGTGCTTGTTGTTTCCTTGTTTCCGCTGGAAAAGGGAACGTTTGCCTACCTCGCCGTTTTCAACATATATTATTTATTACAGTTGCTTTTTGTCGTCCAAGGCTTTTCCTTTTTACATTATGTTGCCAATAAAAAAAACGTGTCGAAGGGCGTTGTGATCGGTGGCACAATACTATGCTTGTTCCTTCCTTTTCTACTTTATCTTATCGCGATATTAGGTATAATTGATTTAGGGTTTGAGTTGCGAAAACGCATATGATCATCGAAAATAAATTATTTTATGGATTATTTCTATGTAGGAGCTGACTTGAATGTCTCATTTTTATGAAAGGAAAGCGCACCGCTATCCCTTATACGCTTTTATTGTCTTGTCGGCTGTTTTTGCGGCATTGTTGTTTTATTTTCAATGGATATTAGGGATAGTTAGCTTTTTGCTCCTCAGTTTTGTGCTTTATTATGTTATAAAGTCACAGCGGGCGTTATACGCAGAACTGGAACAATACATTTCTAATTTGTCATACCGGATAAAAAAAGTCGGCGAAGAAGCATTGATGGAAATGCCCATAGGAATTATGCTCATTAACGATGAATATGAGGTGGAATGGGCGAATCAGTTTTTGGCTTCTTGCTTTGGGGAACAGACGCTCGTAGGCCGGTCGCTGTACGATCTTGCCGATTCATTAGTTCCTTTAATAAAGCAGGAGCAAACAACCGAAGAAATCATCCACATTCGCGAAAGGCATTTTAAAGTCATTGTAAGGCGAGAGGAAAGGCTTCTTTACTTTTTCGATGTGACGGAACAAGTGGAATTGCAGAAGCAATATGAGGCGGAACGGCTAGTATTGGCGGTTATTTTCCTTGATAATTATGATGAGATAACCCAAGGAATGGATGATCAGGCAAAAAGCCAGATGAACAGTCATGTGACGTCCATGTTGAACCAATGGGCACATGATTATGGAATTTTTTTGAAACGAACGTCATCTGACCGGTTTATCGCTGTCTTAAATGAGCACATTCTTGCCCAATTGGAAAAAAGCAAATTTTCCATTTTGGACGAAGTTCGCGAACAGACGATGAAATATAATGTCCAGTTAACGTTAAGTATTGGGATCGGCGCCGGTGTGCCATCTCTTCCGGAATTAGGGGCGCTGGCGCAATCCAGTTTAGATTTAGCGTTGGGGCGCGGCGGCGACCAAGTGGCCATTAAGCAAGGCAACGGAAAAGTGAAATTTTATGGCGGAAAGACGAATCCGATGGAAAAACGAACAAGAGTCCGCGCCCGCGTCATTTCTCACGCGCTCAGGGAATTGATTGCGGAAAGCGACAAAGTGTTAATTATGGGGCATAAATATCCGGATATGGACGCGCTTGGAGCGGCGATCGGAATTTTAAAAGTGGTACAATTAAACCAAAAAGAAGGGTTTATCGTCATCGATACGGAACAAACCGATTCTGGGGCACAGCGTTTAATTGAGGAATTGAAAAAACATTCGGAGCTATGGTCAAGATTTATTAAGCCGGAACAAGGGCTTGAATTGATAACAGATGATACGCTGCTGATTATCGTTGATACGCACCGCCCTTCATTAGTGATAGAAGAAAAATTATTATACCGCACCGATCATATTGTTGTGATTGATCATCACCGCCGCGGCGAAGAATTTGTGGAAGACCCGATGCTTGTCTATATGGAGCCATATGCCTCCTCTACTTCTGAACTTGTAACAGAGCTGTTAGAATATCAGCCAAAACGCACGAAATTGGCCATGCTGGAGGCGACGGCGCTTCTTGCGGGCATTGTTGTCGATACAAAGAGTTTTACGTTCCGAACAGGTTCGCGGACGTTTGATGCGGCCTCTTATTTGCGCGCCCAAGGCGCTGACACCATTTTAGTGCAAAAACTGCTCAAAGAAAGTATCGTTAATTACGTTAAGCGGGCGAAAATCATTGAAAATGCGTCCATCGATGCGAGGGGAATCGCCATTGCCAAAGGCGATCCAAACGAAACGTACGATCAAGTGTTAATTGCGCAAACAGCTGATACGCTCTTGATGCTAAGCGGGGTCGTTGCTTCCTTTGTCATTTCCAAGCGCGCTGATCAAACGATCGGCATTAGCGCCCGCTCATTAGGAGATATCAATGTTCAAGTCATTATGGAAAGCTTAGGAGGTGGCGGCCATTTAACCAATGCGGCCGCACAGCTTTCCGACGTCACGCTCGAAGAGGCGGAACAGCGCCTGAAAGCGGCAATTAACGATTATTTAGAAGGGGGAAAAGAATCATGAAAGTGATTTTTCTTAAAGATGTAAAAGGAAAAGGAAAAAAAGGGGAAATTAAAAACGTTGCCGACGGATATGCAACTAACTTCCTTTTTAAACAAGGGCTTGCGATTGAAGCAACGCCGGCAAACATAAAAGCATTGGAAGCGCAAAAACGGAAAGAACAGCGGCAGGCGGAAGAAGAACTTGCCAAAGCAAAAGAGTTAAAAGAAAAGCTCGAACAAATAACGGTGCAATTGACGGCGAAAGCCGGGGAAGGCGGCCGTTTATTCGGATCGATAACAAGCAAGCAAATCGCGGAAGCTCTGCAAGCACAGCATCAAATTAAAATCGACAAACGGAAAATTGAGCTTGAAGATGCGATTCGTTCATTAGGCTTTACGAATGTGCCTGTGAAACTTCATCCGGAAGTGACGGCAACATTAAAAGTACATGTGGCCGAAAAGTAAAAAGATTTGTTTCCCCTTAAGATAAAGCGGTAATATCGGCAACATGAGAATAAAATGTGATTTTATGAGGGCGTTTTTCCTCATATAATCACATTTTTCTTATGACATAAAAGAAAAGACGGGGGAAAAAGGTGGTGAAATAACATGAACGATCTATTTTCGGAACGGATTCCTCCGCAAAGCATCGAAGCGGAACAGGCCGTGCTTGGCGCTGTATTTCTTGATCCTTCCGCTTTGACGTTAGCCTCGGAAATTTTAATTCCGGAAGATTTTTATCGCGCTTCCCATCAAAAAATTTTTCACGCGATGCTTCGCGTTGCGGATAAAGGCGAGCCAGTCGATCTGGTCACAGTGACAGCGGAGCTTGCTGATACGCAGCAATTAGAAGAAATTGGCGGTGTATCGTATTTAAGCGAGTTGGCTGATGCGGTGCCGACAGCAGCAAATGTCGAATATTACGCGCGTATCGTGGAAGAAAAATCGATTTTACGCCGTTTGATTCGCGCCGCTACTTCCATCGTCCAAGATGGATATACGAGGGAAGATGAAGTAGACGTTGTGCTCGATGAAGCCGAAAGAAAAATTATGGAAATTTCGCAGCGGAAGCATGCCGGCACGTTTCAAAATATTAAAGATGTGCTTGTGCAGACGTATGATAATATTGAAATGCTTCATAACCGAAAGGGAGAAGTGACGGGGATTCCGACGGGGTTTACCGAATTGGACCGCATGACAGCAGGATTTCAGCGCAGTGATTTTATTATTGTCGCCGCGCGCCCTTCTGTGGGGAAAACGGCGTTTGCGCTTAACATCGCGCAAAACGTCGCAACAAAAACGGATGAAAATGTCGCGATTTTTAGTTTGGAAATGAGCGCACAGCAGCTCGTGATGCGGATGTTGTGCGCGGAAGGAAACATTAACGCGCAAAATTTGCGGACGGGGCGGCTGACGCCGGAAGACTGGGGAAAGCTGACGATGGCGATGGGAAGCTTATCGAATGCCGGCATTTATATTGATGACACGCCGAGCATCCGCGTCAGCGATATTCGCGCCAAATGCCGCCGTTTAAAGCAGGAAAGAGGCCTTGGCATGGTCGTCATCGACTATTTGCAGCTCATTCAAGGAAGCGGCAGAAACAGGGAAAACCGCCAGCAAGAAGTTTCGGAGATTTCCCGTTCTTTAAAAGCACTGGCCCGTGAATTAGAAGTGCCGGTGATCGCTTTGTCCCAGCTTTCCCGAAGCGTTGAGCAGCGCCAAGATAAGCGGCCGATGATGTCCGATATCCGCGAATCGGGAAGCATCGAGCAAGATGCCGATATTGTCGCATTTTTATACCGCGATGACTATTACAATAAAGATTCAGAGAACAAAAATATTATTGAAATTATTATTGCCAAACAGCGGAACGGCCCGGTCGGAACGGTGCAGCTGGCGTTTATTAAAGAATATAATAAGTTTGTTAATTTGGAACGCCGCTTTGATGATGCGCAAATTCCACCGGGAGCGTAGCGCAGGACAGGTTCCCGGCTTTTCGGGCGGCACCTTATTTTTTAAAATACGAATAAATAAAGGATTAATATATATAAATGTTCGTGTTTTATTGACTTTACATGGAAAAACTGTTACACTTACAATGGTTTACATCGAGTTAAATGGAGGTGCTCGCCATGACGTCAGTCGTCGTTGTCGGGACGCAATGGGGCGATGAAGGAAAAGGAAAAATTACCGATTTTCTATCAGAAAACGCGGAAGTGATTGCGAGATATCAAGGAGGAAACAACGCGGGGCATACGATCGTTTTTAACGGAGAAAAATATAAGTTACATTTAATTCCATCGGGAATTTTTTATAAAGATAAAATTTGCGTCATCGGAAACGGAATGGTAATCGACCCGAAAGCATTAGTAAGCGAGTTGAATTATTTGCATGACCACGGCATTTCAACCGATAATTTACGCATCAGCAACCGCGCGCACGTCATTTTGCCTTATCATTTAAAATTGGATCAATTAGAGGAAGAACGTAAAGGGGCAAACAAAATCGGCACGACCAAAAAAGGCATAGGGCCTGCGTATATGGATAAAGCGGCGCGCGTCGGCATCCGTATCGTTGATTTGCTTGACCGCGAAGTGTTTGAAGAAAAATTAGCGCGCAACTTGCAGGAAAAAAATATTCTTTTTGAAAAAGTGTACGGTGTTGAAGGATTTAAACTGGAAGATATATTAGATGAATACTATGAATATGGACAGCAAATTGCCAAATATGTTTGCGATACGTCCGTTGTGTTAAATAATGCGCTTGATGAAGGGCGCCGTGTTCTTTTTGAGGGTGCGCAAGGCGTCATGCTCGATATTGACCAAGGGACGTATCCGTTTGTTACTTCATCGAATCCAGTTGCCGGCGGTGTGACAATTGGTTCCGGCGTTGGGCCAACGAAAATTAAACATGTCGTCGGGGTTGCGAAAGCGTACACGACTCGCGTTGGCGACGGCCCGTTTCCAACTGAATTGCATGATGAAATCGGCGACCGCATCCGTGAAGTCGGCCGCGAATATGGAACAACGACGGGACGTCCGCGCCGCGTCGGTTGGTTCGACAGCGTCGTTGTTCGCCATGCTCGCCGGGTTAGCGGCATCACAGATTTATCGTTAAATTCGATCGATGTCCTTACTGGCATTGAAACATTAAAAATTTGTGTTGCTTATCGTTATAAAGGGAAAGTGCTTGAAGAGTTTCCGGCAAGTTTAAAAGTGCTGGCAGAATGTGAGCCGATTTACGAAGAGCTGCCAGGATGGTCAGAAGATATTACCGGTGTTAAGAGCTTGGATGAACTGCCGGCTAACGCCCGCCATTATGTGGAACGCATTTCGCAATTAACGGGCATTCCATTATCGATTTTCTCTGTCGGTCCAGACCGTTCGCAAACAAACGTTGTTCGCAGCGTATATGCGTAAAATAGCGTAAATAGTATAATAAAAGCGTAGATGCAGCGATGTATCTATGCTTTTCTTTTTGTTTCGCCTCCAATTGGCAAACGGTAATGAGTGAATTCATTTCAATAACATGATAAATTAATAATGTACTTATTTTCGATTCCATCGCAAAGGAAGGATGTGAAACAGGATGGAAAAACGAATTCTTGTTGTTGACGACGAGAAGCCAATTGCAGATATTTTGCAATTTAATTTACAAAAAGAAGGATATGAAGTGATTTGCGCTTATGATGGGGAGGAAGCGTTGCAAAAGGTCGAGGAAGTAATGCCGGATCTTATTTTGCTCGATATTATGCTTCCGCAAAAAGATGGAATGGAAGTCTGCCGCGAAGTCCGGAAAAAATACGATATGCCGATTATTATATTAACGGCGAAAGATTCTGAAATTGACAAAGTGCTCGGTTTAGAATTAGGGGCAGACGACTATGTCACAAAGCCGTTCAGCACGAGAGAATTGCTGGCGCGGGTGAGAGCGAATTTGCGCCGCCATTCGCAAACGGTTGCCCAAGAAGGAACGAACGATACGAATGAGATTATCATTGGTTCTCTTGTCATCCGCCCTGATGCATACATCGTTTCCAAGCGCGGAGAAACGATCGAATTGACGCATCGTGAGTTTGAATTGCTTCATTATTTGGCGAAGCATATCGGACAAGTAATGACAAGGGAGCACCTGCTGCAAACGGTATGGGGATACGATTATTACGGCGACGTCCGCACGGTGGACGTGACGGTGCGCCGGCTTCGTGAAAAAATTGAAGATAATCCATCGCATCCTTCATGGATCGTCACACGGCGGGGAGTCGGATATTATTTGCGCAACCCAGAACAGGAGTAACGAAGGCATATGAAAAAAGTAGGTCCGTTTCGTTCGATTCACTTCAAATTTGTTGCTATGTACGTTTTGCTTATTCTTGTGGCGATGCAAATCATCGGCGTCTATTTTGTTAGAAAGCTGGAAACAGAGTTAGTGCAAAGTTTTAAAAACTCGCTGAATGAACGGGTGACGCTGTTAGTGTATAACGTGGAGCAAGCGATGAATCGAGAGAGGGATTCGAAAAGTCCGACGCTAGAAGAAGATATCCGCTCCCTCCTTCATGATTTTGTTTCCCAAGATATTTCCGAAGTCCGCGTCATTGATAATAAAAGCAAAGTGCTGGCGACTTCCAACCCTTACATGCAAAACATCGTTGGGAAGCGAACGACCGAAATATATGTGAAGCGGTCGCTCGTGACCGGAGAAATTGTCGATCAAATGCTTCTTGATCGGAAAACAGGGCACCGTATGTATATTTCTTCCACGCCGATTAAGTCGAGAGGGGAAATAAAAGGCGTTGTTTACGTCATCGCTTCGATGGAAAACGTGTTCTCACAAATGAAGCAAATAAATACGATTTTAGCGACGGGAACGGGGATTGCCCTCGCTATTACAGCAGTGCTTGGGATTCTTTTGTCACGCACGATTACTCGGCCGATTTCAGACATGAGAAGACAAGCGTTGGCGATGACAAAAGGTGATTTCTCCCGCAAAGTAAAAATTTATGGCTATGATGAAATTGGGCAATTAGCGATGACGTTTAACAATTTAACGAAAAAATTGCAAGAAGCCCAAGCGACGACAGAAGGGGAACGGCGCAAGCTTGAATCCGTGTTAACCCATATGACGGACGGAGTGATTGCCACGGACCGCCGCGGCAGAATCATACTGATTAACGATGCCGCCTTGAATATTTTGAATGTTTCACGTGAAACAGTGCTGTCGAGCTCGATTATCGATGTGCTTGGAATCGGTGATCAATATACGTTTGAAACATTGCTGGAAGAGCAGGATTCGCTCATTTTAGATTTTAGCACAGATGAGGAGCTATATATTTTGCGGGCATCGCTTTCCGTGATTCAAAAAGAAACGGGATTCGTTAACGGATTGATCGTCGTATTGCATGACATTACGGAGCAAGAAAAAATCGACCGCGAACGGCGGGAATTTGTCGCGAATGTTTCACATGAGCTCCGCACTCCGTTAACGACAATGAAAAGTTATTTAGAAGCGCTCGCGGAAGGAGCTTGGCAAGATAAAGCGATTGCTCCGCGGTTTATCGAAGTAATACAAACAGAGACAGAACGAATGATCCGCTTAGTCAATGACTTATTGCAACTCTCTAAACTGGACAGTAAAGATTACAAGCTAAATAAATCATGGGTAAATTTTTCGGAGTACTTTCATAAAGTGATTGATCGTTTTGAGCTGACAAAAAGCGAAAATATTACGTTTGTGCGCAAAATCCCGAAAGAAGCGATTTTTATTGAAATCGATGAAGATAAAATTACGCAAGTGTTGGATAATATTATTTCCAATGCCATCAAATATTCCCCGCAAGGCGGAAAAATTACGTTTCGTGTTCGAGAGCTTGCCGATGAAATTATCGTCAGCGTCAGCGACGAAGGAGTCGGGATTCCTAAGGCGGATCTCGCCAAAGTGTTTGAACGGTTTTATCGCGTCGATAAAGCAAGATCACGCAAACTCGGCGGCACGGGGCTAGGGCTGGCAATTGCGAAAGAAGTGGTGATCGCTCATGGAGGAACGATTTGGGCGGAAAGTAAAGAGCACAAAGGAACAACGATTTTCTTTACTTTGCCGTTGGAAAGAGATCAAAAGGATGACTGGTACGATGTATGAAGCAGTGAAAACAATCGTGTTGACATTGTTGATCTTAGTGAGCATTGTTTTAACGTTTGGGTTATGGACATACCATCCAAAATACGATGTCCTGCAAAACCTGCAAAATGACGAGTATATCCAGCATGTTTCCGTCAGCAACACGCAAGTAGATACAGCGATGATTGTTCAACCTTCGCAGCTGTTGTTTCATAAAAACCGCGCGCATTATGGAATTGTGGATGAGGAGAAAGTAAACCAACTTTTAAAAGAAATAAAAAAATGGAGCATTGATGATTTCGAAAATATTTCCGATACGATCCCGAGAGGAAAATTTTTATCATTTTTGCACGAAAAAGAGAGACTGGAGCTTGTGTATCCTGACAACATTCCGATTGACGTTTATCGTTCTATTTTTCAAATTGAAGATAAAGGGGTTAAAAACATTAGTTTTGACCGTATTATTATTCCGTTAGGAAGCAAGGACGAAATCCCCGTTTATTTTATTTTGACGGAAAAACAAAAAGTATATAGGGCGATTGCCACTGATGTATCGCTTTCCGAAATTAACAAATTAAACAGGGAATTGGAAAAATATCCGCGTTATTTCCCTTATGTGATTAATGAAACAAAGCAAATTTTTTTGCCGGAAAAAAGGGTTACGATGAGCCGGCTGCAATATTATACGGACGAGCTTGATCCGGATAAGTTTAAAGAAGCGTTGTTTAGCGACCCTAGTTTTGTGAAAAAAGATTTGATTGCATTTGGCGAGGAATATACGGATGGCTCGCGATTGATGAGCATCGATTTTTTACAGCGGATCTTGTTATATGTAAACCCGGCGGCGCAAACAGCGAACCGTAACGAGGATCAAGAAGACGATAATTTAATTCAAAAGAGCATCGACTTTGTCAATGAACATGGTGGCTGGACCGATATGTACCACTTTTCAAGATGGAATGAAGAAGAGCGGAAAGTCGTGTTCCGTCTGATGGTGAACAATCATCCCGTGTTTAATGAATATGGCATGTCTGAAATAGTGCAAATATGGGGAAGCAGTGATCTCGTGAAATATCAGCGCCCTTTATTTCGCTTGGAAATTCCTGATCGTGTGAATGTGCCAAGAACGTTATTGTCCGGCCATGAAGTGATTGAAGAATTGGAAAAAATGAAGGGGATGAAAAAAGAGCTAATAAAAGATATTGCGGTAGGGTATGAACTGATAAAAGATCCGGAACGAGACAAAATGATTATTTTAGAGCCAGCATGGTTTTATTTGTATGATCAAACGTGGAAAAAGGTGCCGTCAGACAAGCAGGACGTGGAAAAAAGAGGAGGGAACGTAAGTGGATTGGAGTAAAACGAAAACGATTTTTATTATTGCGTTCCTTATCCTCGACTGTTTTTTAGGATATCAGTTTATGGAAAAGCGAAATAACAGCCAGCTTGACGTTATTTTGGAAACGACGATCGAAGAACAATTGGAGGCAAACGGCATCAATTATGTAGAGCTGCCAAAGGAAATAACGAAAGCCACCTATGTCAGCGGGGAAAGCAAAAAGTTTACTGATGCAGAAATAAAAAAATTATCTGGACAAAAAGTGACGGTAAACGATAAAACCGTTTTGAAAGGAACGTTTATGCATCCGATATCGTTAAATTTTAAAGATCCGTATCGGTTTCAAGAATTTTTACAGCGGCATATTATCGATGGAAAAAAGTACACATTTTGGTCGTTTGACGAAAAGTCCAATACCATTGTTTGCTACCAAACGTACGGCGGAAAAGTCATTTACAACAATGAAAGCAGCAAGTTGTTGATACATTTAAATGAAAAAAGTGAAGCGGTATCGTATGAACAAACGATGTTAGACGATTTACAGAAATATGAAAGAAAACAAGACATCGTTCCGGCGATTAAGGCGATTGAAACATTGTATAAAAAAGGGTATTTACAGCCCGGCGACAGCGTCACATCTGTTGAGCTGGGATATTACGGCCTTGTTCAGTTCACCGCTTCCCAAGTATTGACGCCAACGTGGCACATTGTCATTAATGGAAAAGAAGACTATTTTGTGAATGCGTTTGAAGGGCAAGTCATTAATGATGAAGGGAAAATTTTGGAGTGAGAAAAATGGGGATGCAATTTAGTGTTTTAGCAAGCGGTAGTACGGGAAACGCGTTTTATATAGAAACAGAGCAACATCGGCTGCTTGTCGATGCGGGATTGAGCGGAAAGCAATTAGAACAATTATTCGCGCAAATTGATCGCGATTTGCGCGAATTGACGGCCATTTTAGTAACGCATGAACATAGCGATCATATTAAAGGATTAGGGGTTATTGCCCGGAAATATCAATTGCCTATTTACGCAAATGAAAAAACATGGAAGGCGATGGAAGGGCTTATTGGTGATATTCCCACCGAACAAAAGTTTATTTTTCCGTTAGGCACAGTGCGTTCGTTTGGCGATCTTGAGGTAGAATCGTTCGGTGTCTCACACGATGCGGCAGAGCCGATGTTTTTCGTTTTTCATCATGAAGGAAAAAAACTCGCGCTCATTACGGATACAGGTTATGTGAGCGATCGGATGAAAGGAATTATTAAAAATGCGGATGTATTTATTTTTGAAAGCAATCATGATGTGGAAATGCTGCGAATGGGACGGTATCCGTGGAACGTCAAGCGCCGCATTTTAAGCGATGTCGGCCATGTCTCTAACGAAGAGGCGGGACTTGCGCTGGCGGATGTGATCGGAGACCGCACGAAGCGGATTTATTTGGCGCATTTAAGCCAAGACAATAACATAAAGGAACTGGCGCGAATGACCGTGGCGCAAACGTTGGAGAACAGGGGATTGGCGGTCGGAGAACAGTTTGCTTTATATGATACCGACCCGAAAATAGCAACAAAACTTGTGTATGTATGACTTCTGTTTTGGCAAAAATAAGTAAATATGTTTGGTGCAAGCACGCGTTTATGTGAATAATGGATTTTTCCATCTTGAAAAGAGTATAATGGGGAATAGGTATGCCTTCTGTTTGAACAATGATCGTTGCTGAAAGGGTTGATGCGCATGGGATATTACGATGATCATTATGGACAGTACCGTCAGGGACAAAAAAACCGGCGCGGCTGGTTTTTGTCCGCATTCGTTGGTGCCATTTTAGGAGCATTGTTAGTGTTAATTTCCATTCCAGCTCTTTCAGACATACTTCCTTATGATATCGCAAGTGAAAACGGGCAAGTGCAAAATGGAGAAACAAAAACAGCACCGACGGTACAACAAAACGTTTCGGTCGATGTGACGAGCCAATTGACAAAAGCGATTGATAAAGTATCCGATGCGGTTGTCGGCGTTGTCAATATTCAAGAAGCGAATTTTTGGTCGCAAAGCAGTGCAGAGGGGACCGGATCGGGTGTCATCTACAAAAAGGAAAATGGAAAGGCGTTTGTTGTGACAAACCATCATGTAGTCGAAAACGCCAGCCAATTGGAAATCAGTTTAAAAGATGGGACGAGAGTGCCGGCGAAGCTGTTGGGAAGCGATATATTAATGGATTTGGCGGTGTTGGAAATTGATGCAAAGCATGTCAAAAAAGTGGCCGAATTTGGCAATTCCGACACCGTTAAGCTGGGGGAACCTGTTATTGCGATCGGAAATCCGCTTGGACTGCAATTCGCTGGTTCTGTTACGCAAGGAATTATATCAGGAACGAACCGGACGGTAGAAGTGGACTTAGACCAAGATGGCACTCCTGATTGGAATGCGGAAGTATTGCAAACGGATGCTGCTATTAACCCGGGTAACAGCGGCGGAGCCCTTGTCAATATCGAAGGGCAAGTGATCGGGATTAACTCGATGAAAATCGCGCAAGAAGAAGTGGAAGGCATCGGTTTTTCGATCCCAATCAACTCCGCCATTCCGGTTATTTCTGATTTAGAAAAATATGGACAAGTGCGCCGCCCGTATATGGGGGTAGAACTTCGTTCGTTAAGTGACATTTCTTCTTATCATTTGCAAGCGACGTTGCATTTGCCAAAGGATGTGACAGAAGGTGTGGCTATCATTCAAGTGGTGCCGATGTCTCCGGCGGCGCGAGCTGGGTTAAAGCAATTTGATGTGATTGTTGCGCTGGATGGTCAAAAGGTTCGTGACGTTTTAGATTTAAGAAAATATTTGTACACGAAAAAATCCATTGGCGATAAAATGAAAGTGACATTTTATCGTGATGGTAAAAAACATACAGTTACAATGGAATTGGAGAGGGAATCATTTTAACAAGGAGCGCTCATATTCGCTCCTTCTTCTTTTTCCACAAGTGGATAAAGAGGGGGATAAGCACATGTTTATTTGCTGTGAAGAACATATCGACATAGCGATTGACATGTATGTGGATAAAATGGAGAAAGCGCCAAATATTTCGCTTATTTCTGTGGATAAGTATGAGAAATTGTGCGATTTTTGCGCAAATAAAGCCGTATATATAGTAGGGAACTAATGTTTTTACACAATATGTGGATATGTATTGTGTATATGTGGATAAATGTTGTGGATAACATGTTCGTAAGGTGGGGATGAATTGTGCATATTCATATTATTTCTGTTGGTAAATTGAAAGAAAGATACTTGGCAGAAGGAATTGCCGAATATACGAAGCGGTTGTCCAGCTATGCGAAAGTTGGCATAATCGAAGTCCCTGATGAAAAAGCGCCGGAACATTTAAGTGAACAGGAAGCGGAGCAGATTAAGCAGAAAGAAGGGGAACGCATTTTAGCGAAAATTCCCGATGATGCGTACGTCATTGCTTTGGCGATCGAAGGAAAGATGAAGTCATCCGAACAATTTGCTGAAAGTTTGGATAAACTTGCCACATACGGAAAAAGCAAAATCGCGTTCATTATCGGCGGTTCGCTTGGTTTAAGCAAACAAGTGATGGAGCGGGCCGATGAAGCGTTGTCGTTTTCGAAAATGACTTTCCCCCACCAGCTGATGCGCCTTATTTTGCTTGAGCAAATTTACCGCGCGTTTCGGATTAGCCGGGGGGAACCGTATCACAAATAGTGATGAAAGCATAAGATGATGGCAATGTGGTTTTCATAGCACTTGAAATATAACCAAGAGAGAATAAACGGCTTAATACAATAAAGCTTTAGGCTGTCCTTTAGTTGTTCAACCATTACTTAGAAATTATTCGTTTTGTTTTTTTCAAACAAAATAGTGAAATCCAAAAAAGAAGCCGTGACCAAAAAATCACGGCTTAAAAAACTTACCTTTTAATTATGGTTCAAACGGTGCAAAAATCAAATATGGTTAGCTGATGAAAGGATTATTAGTGGCCAATAGTACCTTCAGGGAGATTAGGGACTATTGTTGAAGCTTTCACTTTCGCTTGGCGGATTTGTAATACTTTTATAGTAAGGTCAAGTACGATTTTTTCGCGTAATGTGTCAAACTCCTCCTCAGGGCTTACCCGAGTTGGGGAGAAATCGAGTTCATAGAAGTTTGCAGCGACTAACTCACCGTATGGTTGTTCATTATATTTGACGAGATTTTGGAAGAAATATTTATCTAAGCGAGGAACTAAATCGTTTTTCTCATTCAGGAAGAACGCTTTGCTGTCTCCTGAAATACCAATGATTGGTTTAGTGAGGAAATCGTGTTCTTTAAGTTCTGTAAAACCAGAAAACGGAATGTTTGCAATTCTATCTTGAAGTGCTCCATTACATTCGCTAGAAGCATATTCAATATCTTTGCGGATAAATCCTGATACAAATAATTTTGCTCTTTTGACTTCAAAAAAGTCCGTTTTGTGAATGCGATCAAATTCGACAGGTACTAGTTTTACTTGCTCTAGAAATACGTTTTTTGTCACTCGCTTGATTTCAGTTGCTGGAGGATCAAGGCTAATGTCTGACTCAACAACTACTTGAATGGTTCTCTCTGCTAGTACAACTGGAACTTTAAGAGTTACCTTATCATCTTCTTTTACAAGGGCTTGCTTGACGTCATCATTGGATAATGGCGTTTGTTCTGTCGCTGTTACCGGACAAGCTCGGTTAGTCTGTCTTTCGTCTCTACCCATTAAAAATCCACTCCTTAATTATTTTTTGAGCTTTCCAAGCTCTGCATTAATACAATATGCAGTGTTCATTGCAAAGTATAGGCTTGTAACGCAATCATTTGTCTCATTTTTCAATCAAGGGGAGGATTGCGAATTGGCAATACGCTTGCTGGCCTTCTAGATTCCATTGCCATCATAACTGAGCAGAACTTGTTGCACTTGTAGCAAATGAATGATTAAATCCAATACTATTTTTTGATGTAATTGGCGTAAATGAGTTGCTGGCTCTTTTTGTTCCGCATTTCTGTTGGAAGCTGCAGTATACTCAATATTTTGCCGGATATATCCTTCGATAAATAACATTCCTTTTAATGCTGAACATATTCCATTATCTAATGATGGCGAAAATTGGGTAGGTACGAATTTACATGTTGTTAATACGACCTCTTTAGAGATTTCTTTCACTCTCGTGATTTCTTCTTCAAACACAACCCCATCTTCTAAACATATTTCCACTTTATATTCCCCTACGACAACTGGAGCTCTAATTTGTATGAAGTCATGAGAAGCATAAGATTTATTATTTGTTTCTTCTATTTTTGCAAATGGTGAGCCATGTACGGGAACCACAATGGATTCATAATGATTATTTTTCTGATTCAGGCCATAAGTGTGGACAGTGTCAGTAAAAAACAGCATTTCATGAATTTTAGAGCAAACTAAATGACCATAAGGCTGTTCAGGGTAATAAGTTGTAGTATGAAATAGTTTGGTGCTTGATTGAGGAGTTTGTTTGTTGTTTAAGTCAAGAAATTCGGCTGAATTTTGAACGGTGCTGCCAAAGATAGGCGGATGAAGAAAATCATCAATTTCTACAAAAGTGGAAAATGGGCTTTTTATAGTCATTGAACATATTTTTTCATACTTATGAAGCTTATCCGTATCATCAAGAAGGTAAGTTTTATCGCCATTCTCACTGGCAGGCGCTTCATTCCTCTCATCCATGCTGGATGGATAGTCAGATTTTAAAACCGGGTCGGCAGGAATCAGCTCCTTTACCGGCTGGCCGCGGTTAGTTAGAAAAATAGGCTGAAAGGGAGAAGAGCCATCTGCTTGCAAAAGATGATCATCGTCCGTTGCGGAAACCTGCTCAAGCCCAGTTTCGTCCAATAATGGAGAGAGGCTGTCCGTATCATCAAGGAGGTAAGTTTCATCGCCATTCTCACTGGCAGGCGGTTCATTCCTCTCATCCGTGCTGGACGGATAGCCAGATTCTAAAACCGGGTCGTCAGTCAGCTCCTTTACCGGCTGGCCGCGGTTAGTTAGAAAAATAGGCTGAAAGGGAGAAGAGCCATCTGCTTGCAAAAGATGATCATCGCCTGTTGCGGAAACCTGCTCAAGCCCAGTTTCGTCCAATAATGGAGAGAGGCTGTCCGTATCATCAAGGAGATAAGTTTCATCGCCATTCTCACTGGCAGGCGCTTCATTCCTCTCATCCATGCTGGATGGATAGTCAGATTTTAAAACCGGGTCGGCAGGAATCAGCTCCTTTACCGGCTGGCCGCGGTTAGTTAGAAAAATAGGCTGAAAGGGAGAAGAGCCATCTGCTTGCAAAAGATGATCATCGTCCGTTGCGGAAATCTGCTCAAGCCCAGTTTCGTCCAATAATGGAGAGAGGCTGTCCGTATCATCAAGGAGATAAGTTTCATCGCCATTCTCACTGGCAAGCGGTTCATTCCTCTCATCCGTGCTGGATGGATAGCCAGATTCTAAAACCGGGTCGGCAGGCGGCTCCTTTGCCGGCTGGCCGCGGTTAGTTAGAAAAATAGGCTGAAAGGGAGAAGAGCCATCTGCTTGCAAAAGATGATCATCGTCCGTTGCGGAAATCTGCTCAAGCCCAGTTTCGTCCAATAATGGAGAGAGGCTGTCCGTATCATCAAGGAGATAAGTTTCATCGCCATTCTCACTGGCAAGCGGTTCATTCCTCTCATCCGTGCTGGACGGATAGCCAGATTTTAAAACCGGGTCGGTGGAAGGTGGATTATTTGCCTCATGGTTAAGGTCAGTTAGAGGAATATGCTGCAAATAAGAGGGCCCATCCGTTTTCAAAACATGGCCGTCCGCTGAGAAAACTTGTTCAGGATCGTCCCTGTCAGGTGATGATGGAGAAAGAGCGGTGCTGCCTGTTTGGTTTCTTTTCGCCATATGACACGTTTTGTATACATTTCTCCGTTTGGATACATTATTTTTTTTGTGCAGTTTAGGCATCTTTTTTATATCATAGTTTTCATGTAAATTAACGGTTTCAACTGTATCAGCACGACTTGGCGCAGTATTTGATTCGCAACCATCATTTTCCTTTTTTGTTCTCTCTTTGTTTATACATGGAAAACCGGGATATATCGGTTTTTTTTGCACTCTTGAAGATTGAAAAACGTTCATTTGTTTCGAATGTATTTGCTGCATCCTCTCATAGTGAATCCATGGAGTTTTCATTACCTCTCACTCCCAAACCAGACTAATTGTTACTGTATTATTTATGCTTTATTTCCGCTTTTGTCCCTGTACAATTAGGAAATTTCAAAATAAATTCTATGCGGTATTTTGCGCAAATGAGATGATTTGCCGGCGTCTCTTCAGAAGAGCACATCATGGCCGCTCTTTGACGGCAAATTTCATTAAAATGAAAAGCAGTTTTATCGATAAATAGAAAAGAAGCTGGAAGGAATGAAAAATAGATTAAGGCTGTTATAAATACAATTAGAATGTCATGAATCAGCTTTACATAATGATGATTAGGAAACTGTAAACTTGCGAATGATCAAGGAAGATGAAATGATGCGAGTTGTGAGCTGGCGAAGGCATAACCGTTTCATTTAGAAGCGGAGCGCTGAACAAACGTCCAAAAAATCCTCCGGCATATATGCAAGCCGGAGGATTACCATTCGTTCTTAGCAAATCGGCGATGTTGCAACGCGCTTGGCGATCTCACAATAAGCCGCTTTTATATAAATGTTTACTTGACACCTTTCATATAGCCTTCAATTTTTGGCGATAGTGCGAAGAGAAGAACGCCAAAGAGGATAGCCATTCCGCCAATGACGCCAAAGTAAAGCATTTCCGTCTCAGGTGTATAAAATTTGACAATTTGTGCATTAATGGCTTGTGCAGCGGCATTGGATAAAAACCATAAACTCATCGTTTGCGCTGAAAAGGCGGCAGGTACTAATTTTGTAGTGGCAGATAGCCCAACAGGTGACAAGCATAATTCCCCAAATACGACAATTAAATAGCTAAGCACAAGCCATAACGGGTTCACTAACGAATCGTTGCCGCCAAAGTAAGCCGGCAAAAGAATGACAATGTATGATAAGCCGGCGAACAATAAGCCTAAAGAGAACTTTTTAGGGATTGACGGCTGGCGGCTTCCGAGTTTCACCCATAACCAAGCAAACACAGGGGCGAACAAGATAATAAATAACGGGTTTAATGATTGAAACCAAGCAGGTGAAATATGGATTCCCGCAAAGTCTAATTGTGTGCGTTTATCCGCGTAGTTGGCAAGGATGGTCGATCCTTGCTCTTGAATCGCCCAGAACATAACAGAAGCGATAAATAACGGAATATAAGCAATAACACGTGAACGTTCTATTGCCGTTGTTTTTGGGCTGCGGTACATGACGATGAAATAGATCGTCGGAATGACGATGCCGAGAATTCCCACAAGCGCAATAAAAGTGTCAAATGTCAACAGGCCCATTGGAATGGTGATAGCGATCAAGACAGCAATAAGAGCAGCCCCGACGCCAATCATGGTGAATACTTTTTTCTTTTCAGCTGGTGACAAAGGATTTGCCACATATGTGCCGGCAAGGCCAAGATTTTTTTTCTTGGTGAAAATAAAAACTAGCAATCCTAAAAACATGCCGACAGCGGCGATACCGAAACCTAAGTGGAAATTGTATTTCATTCCCGCTGTTCCGACAATTAACGGAGCGAGGAATCCTCCCAGGTTGATTCCCATGTAGAAAATGCTGAATCCCGCATCGCGGCGATTGTCTTCTTCGCTGTAAATATCTCCGACAATGCTGGAAACGTTAGGCTTCAGCAATCCTGTACCAAGCACGATCAAGACCATGGAAATGAAGAAGAGGGTGATGTTTCCAGGTATCGCCAAAGCAATATGACCAAACATAATTAAGATTCCACCGTAAAATACGGCTTTAGAAGTGCCGAATATTCTGTCAGCCAGCCAGCCGCCGATAATGCCAGACATATATACTAGCGATCCGTAAATCGACATGATGGCGAGAGCAGTGGTTTCATCAAGCCCTAATCCGCCTTTGGATACTTCATAATACATATAGAAAACAAGGATTGCCCTCATTCCGTAATACGAGAAACGTTCCCAAAATTCGGTGAAGAAAAGCGTGAACAACCCTTTAGGATGGCCAAAAAAGCCTTGTTGCGGGACACTTGCAACAATTTTTTGCTTGTTTGCATTTGACATAAAATAACCTCCTTTATTCTGATATAATAATTTTTCTTTTCTGTATTGTCGGAATATTTTAAAGGATTAGGGTAGAATTGTTTTTGAATACTTAATTAATTTTAAAGTAAACAATGAGTAAAGTAAATAATAAAATTTTTTAGAATAATAAGTTAGTTATATTTCCTTTCAGGAGTTAAAAAACTGGTGATTTAGATTCTGGAAATTATTACAATGAAATATATAAAGGAGGAACGGTGGATGGATGTTCAAGTAAGTGCGTCAGGAGCAATCGCAGCGTTAGTTGTTGCCATTGTGCTAATTTTGCGGAAAGTTCCCCCCGCTTACGGAATGATCGCCGGAGCTTTCGTTGGCGGAATGGTTAGCGGGGTGAACGTGGCGGATACGGTCGCGGTCATGATGGATGGAGCGAAAGGCATGGTTCCTGCCATCTTGCGCATTTTGGCGGCAGGAGTGTTAGCCGGAGTTTTAATTGAATCGGGGGCAGCGGCTTCGATTGCCGAGACGATCGTTCGAAAATTTGGCGAAACGCGGGCTTTGCTTGCCCTTGCGGTGGCGACGCTGCTGCTGACCGCAATCGGAGTATTTATTGATGTCGCGGTCATTACCGTCGCGCCAATTGCGTTGGCCATCGCAGGACGCGCCGGCTTAGCGAAAACGGCGATTTTGCTGGCGATGATCGGCGGCGGGAAGGCGGGAAACATTATGTCACCAAACCCGAATGCCATCGCCGCCGCGGACGCGTTTCATGTCCCGTTGACATCATTAATGGCTGCCGGCATGATCCCCGCGGCATTCGGGTTGATTGTCACGTACGTTATCGCAAAAAAGCTCGCGCGGAAAGGAACGCTTGTGTATGATGTGCCGGAAAGAGAAAAGAGCGGGCAGGTTCTTCCTTCCTTTTTTACGGCCATCATTGGCCCGCTCGTGGCCATATTGTTGCTTGCGCTGCGCCCGTTGTTCCGTATTGCGGTTGATCCTATGATCGCCCTTCCAATCGGCGGCATTGTCGGCGCGATAGCGATGCAAAAGGGGAAGGAATTGAATGATTATGCGATATCCGGGCTGGCGAAAATGTCCGGCGTTGCGATTATGTTAGTCGGAACAGGGACATTAGCGGGCATTGTGGCCAATTCCTCTCTCAAAGACGCGATCATTGCCGGTTTGGACCATTCCGGGCTGCCGGCGTACGTGCTGGCGCCAATTGCGGGGATTTTGATGTCTGGTGCGACCGCTTCGACGACGGCGGGAACGGCGGTTGCCAGCAGTGTGTTTGGCGGGATGATAATGAGTTTAGGAATTTCCGCGTTAGCCGGGGCTGCGATGGTTCATGCCGGCGCGACCGTGCTGGACCATTTGCCGCACGGCAGCTTCTTCCACGCGACGGCGGGCAGCGTCCACATGGAGATAAAAGAGCGGCTGAAATTAATTCCGTATGAGTCGCTCATCGGCTTGACGCTTGCCGTCATATCGACGCTTATTTTCGGGATGTTTCGTTTGTTTTAACGATAACTAATGGGGTGGTGGATAACATGAAAGTCATTATTGCGCCTGATTCGTTTAAAGAAAGCTTGTCTGCGTTTGCGGTGGCGAACGCGATTGAAAAAGGGTTTCGCGATATATTTCCTGATGCAGAATATGTGAAAATTCCGATGGCGGACGGCGGGGAAGGAACCGTCCAGTCATTAGTCGACGCAACAAATGGGAGAATGGTGACAACAGAAGTGACAGGACCGCTTGGGGATCGCGTCCAAGCTTTTTTCGGCATGCTTGGTGACGGAAAAACGGCAGTCATTGAAATGGCGGCTGCTTCTGGATTGCACCTTGTTCCGCGTGAAAAGCGAAATCCGCTTGTGACGACAACGAGAGGGACAGGGGAATTGATTCTCGCCGCGCTGGACGAAGGCGCCGAGCATATTATTGTCGGCATCGGCGGAAGCGCGACAAATGACGGCGGGGCTGGCATGATTCAGGCGCTCGGCGGCCGCCTTTTAGACCGGTATGGAAAAGAGATTGGCCCTGGAGGAGGAAGTTTGTCCGAGCTTGCTGACATTGACTTATCTCGGCTTGATGCGCGGCTAAACCATGTAAAAATAGAGATTGCGTGCGATGTTGATAATCCGTTGACAGGGGCAAGAGGCGCTTCGGCGGTTTTTGGGCCGCAAAAAGGCGCGACACCGGAAATGGTCGCGACGCTAGAGCAAAATTTACAACATTATGCGGATGTCATTGAACGAGTGTTAGGCAAACAAGTAAAAGATATTCCGGGTGCTGGCGCAGCCGGCGGGCTCGGCGCTGGATTGCTTGCTTTTCTTCATGCGGAATTGAAACGCGGTGTCGAGATTGTGTTGGAGACGGTGAAATTTCATGAGAGAATTCAAGGCGCATCGCTGGTGATTACGGGAGAAGGGCGCATTGACGGACAGACGGTTTTCGGGAAAACGCCGATCGGTGTAGCGAAAGCGGCAAAGCGGCACCATATTCCGGTCATTGCGCTTGCCGGCTCATTGTCCGATGACAGCGATGTCGTGCTAAACCACGGAATCGATGCGCTTTATAGCGTCGTGCCGGGGGTGATTCCGCTGGAAAAAGCGCTAAAAAACGCGGAATATTACATTGCCCAAACGGCTCGAAACATAGCAGCGGCTTGTAAAATCGGGAGAAATATGGGTTAAAAAACGGTGGAAACGAAAAAGAGTTGTCTCAAGCAGAGAGACAACTCTTTTTGCGTTATGGACGTGGCCATGAGGCAATCGCTTTGAGCGTTCCTTTTACGGAAAAACGCCCAAATTGATATGGAAGAATGAAATGGTCTCCTTTCGTTAAGTCGTATGCACGCCCTTCGGATATGAGCTGCCCTTTTCCATCAAGGATGCTGACGATAAGGAAATGTTTCGTTTGCTCCAAGTTGGCGCTCCCATTAATTTCCCATTTTTGCACGCCAAAGTAGTCGCATTCGATAAATGTCGTAATGATAGCGTCATCCACTTTAGCGACGCTTTCATGAATATCCGCGTCGCGATGCGGGACAGTAATGACATCGAGCGCTTTATCTAAATGGAGCTCACGTTTCTTCCCGTTGCTGTCGACACGGTCATAGTCGTAGACGCGGTAGGTCGTGTCGGAGCTTTGCTGCGTTTCTAAGACGAGCGTGCCTTCACAAAGGGCGTGGATCGTGCCGCTTGGGACATAGAAAAAGTCGCCGGGCTTAATCGGAATTTTGCGAAGCAGCTTGTCCCATTGCCCGTTTTCCATCATTTCTTTCAGTTCTTCTTTTGTTTTCGCATGATGTCCGTAAACAAGTTGTGCACCTTGTTTGCAGTCAATAATATACCAACATTCCGTTTTGCCGAATTCGCCATTTTCATGTTCTTGTGCATACGCGTCATCAGGGTGCACTTGCACCGATAAATCCGCGTTGGCATCTAAAATTTTCGTCAATAACGGAAAACGGTCCGCCGGAAAGCGGCCAAATAAGTCATGGCGCTCTTCCCACAGTTGTCCAAGCGTCATTCCTTGAAACGGCCCGTTTTTCACCACGGTTTGTCCGTTCGGATGAGCGGAAACTGCCCAGCATTCTCCCGTATGTGCCGACGGGATGGAATAGCCGAATTCATCCGCCAATTTTGTGCCGCCCCAAATGCGCTCTTGAAAAACAGGAGTGAGAAAAATTGGCTCGATTTGCATGGGAATCACCCCTTTGATAGAGTTATGCATGGTTCACCATAATTTCATTATACAAAAATATTTCTGTTTATACTTGTTCAAATAATTGCATAACTTCTTCTTTTGTTTTGGCTTGTAGAAGCTGTTCGCGAAATTCATCATCCATCAGTTTTCGAGATAAGAGTTGAAGAATTTTTAAATGTTCGTTACCCGCTTGTTCTTCTGGTACGGCAATCATAAAAATGAGCTGGGCTTTTTCGCCATCTAAACTGCCCCAATCTACGCCGCTACGTTTTACCCCGAAGGCAACACGCGTTTGCTTTACCGCATTACTTTTTCCATGAGGAATCGCAATCTTCAAGCACCCGTTTCCCATAGAAGCGACTTTTATCTACTTGTTTGTCTGCGGCGATGATAATTCCGTCTGCGGATTGAATATCCTCTGGAGTTAACTCATTTTCCACTCCAATGGAACCTTGTGTCTCTACTTTCATTTCATGTCCCATTTTTTCCGCTGCTTTTGCTAGTTTTTCAGCAGCCATATATGTGTGCGCAATACCGTTAGGGCACGACGTAATGGCAAGTAGTTTCATGTTGTTCCCTCCCGTTTTGTAAACCTTTTCACAATTTAATATTAATGTCATTTGACATCGGAAATAGAATAAATAGATACCGTAAGTTCCGGTAAAAAATGATGGAAATAGAGAAAGAGCCGCTCCATAAGACGGCTCCTCTGTTTATGATAGATCGCCACCGATTTTGTTTAAAGGCTGTTGCGCCGGTCCTTCGACGACATTGCCGTCAACGGAGAAGCGCGAACCGTGGCACGGACAGTCCCACGTGCGGTCGCCACTGTTCCACTCCAGTTCGCATCCCATATGGGTGCATGTCGTATCGACGATGGACAATGTTCCGCTTTCATCTTTATACGCGCCGGCTCGTTTTCCGTTCACGGTGACAACGGCGCCTTCGCCGTTTGCCAAGTCTTCCGGTTTGCGGACGACCACTTCTATTTTTCCTTCGACGAGATGTTTCGCGACATCAACATTTTGCGTAAGAAAATGTTTGACGCTTGGGTCGGCATAAAACCGCGACGGCGTATATAAGTCACGGTAGCGGTTGTCGCGGCCAAGGATCAGGTCGCTGATTAACAGCCCCGCTATTGTCCCATGCGTCATGCCCCATTTGCGGTATCCCGTCGCGACAAAGATGTTCGGTGTTCCTGCAGTCATGGTTCCGATGTACGGCACTTTATCGAGCGTTGTTAAATCTTGCGCCGACCAGCGGTAAGGGATGTCGGTTACCGTAAATAACTCCGAGGCAAACGACTGCAATGACTCATAATGCTTCATCGTCGGGACGCCCTGTCCCGTTTTGTGGTTTTCCCCTCCAATTAAAATTAAGTTTTCCCCATTCATGGGGGCATAGCGGATCGAGCGTTTTGGCTGATCTGCGCTTAAATACATGCCGCCCGGATAGGCTTCAGCGATTTTCACGCCTAATACGTAAGAGCGTTCCGCGTACATGCGCGAAAAGTAAAAGCCGCCGTCATAAAACGGAAAATGGGAACAAACGACGACATGCTCGCATGCGACCCGTTTTTTGTCGCGGGTGACGACCGTCAGCGCCGATCCTTGCTCAATGTCAGCGGCAGGAGTGTGCTCATAGATGCGCCCGCCGGCTTGGATAATGGCATTCACTAGTTTTGCCAAATATTTCAACGGATGAAATTGCGCCTGATTTTTCATCATGACAGCGCCTTTCACAGGGAGCGGAAGCGGAAGCGATTCGACGAATGTTCCGTCAATGCCAAGCTTTTCATACGCTTTCCATTCGTTTATTAACTTTGTCAGCGATGAGGATGAATCGGCGTATATATATGCGTCTTGTGCCATAAAGTCGCAGTCAATCGCTTCCTGGTTGACTGTGCTTCGAATAAAACGCAGTGCTTCCATGCACGCCGCATAGTACAGTTTTGCCTTTTCCTGGCCAAGGTGGTTGATCAGTTCATCATAAATGATATCGTGCTGGGCGGTAATTTTTGCCGTCGTATGTCCTGTCGTTCCGTTGAGAAGGCGGTCCGCTTCCAATAAAACGACGCGCACTCCGTTTTTGGCGAGCAAATAGGCGGTCGTGATTCCCGAAATTCCTCCGCCGATAATGGCGACATCAGTGCGGATATGTTCTGATAGTTTCGAAAATGACGGCAGCGCGGCAGATGTCCGCCAATACGGCTCTAGTGATAAGGGAAGAGATGGCATCTGTAACAAAAGCCTCCTTAGTTGAGTGTTAATATGTATTAGTTTTGCTCGTTTTTAGGCAAACTATCCATCTGCGTTTTCATGCGCAATCAGCAGAGGTGAAAAATGACTTAAAAAATCTGTCTATGATAAAATAAAAAAAACAGACTTGTGGGGAAGCAGCAAGCGAGAAGAGCGGTTAATGTACACGGGAGAAGGGTCGTTGATACAATGGAATTATGGCGGAATATGGACTTGTGCCTTTTAATGCGAGGGCTATGGAAAAAAGACAAATTGACGTTTTTGCATTCGTATCGCGTCACAAAAATATTGATGTCCTTTGTTCGCTTTGCGGAGATTGAGACGGAGAAGATAAAGAATTTAGAATTAGGCTCCCTGCTTCATGATATCGGAAAATTAAAGGTGAGAACAGAGATTTTGCACAAAAAAGGGAAACTTCTTGAACAGGAATACGAGGAAATGAAAAAACATCCGCAATTGGGCGCAGAGATTTTGGAGAAATATGCGCTTCCAGAAATAGTGGTCAAAATGGCGCTTTCTCATCATGAACGTTGGGATGGCAATGGATACCCATATGGATTGAAAGGAAAGGAAATTCCGCTAGAAGCAAGAATATTAGCGCTTGCCGATTCACTGGAAGCGATGACGGGAATTCGCCCGTACCGTTCTTCGCTAAGCTGGGAGGAAGCGTACGAAGAAATCGTGAAAGGAAAAGGAACACAATTTGATCCTGAGCTGGCGTCGATGTTTCTTAAATGGATGGAATATGAGCAAATTCCTGTCGAATACAGCTCGTCAGCATTGCTGGAAAACACATATTAGAGTAAGCAGATGCAGCGTAAGCCGTCTGCTTTTTTGTTTTCTGCACTTGCATGCAATCAAAATGAAAGATGGTACAATAGAAGCGAAGACGATAGTGAAACACGGCGGTGAGGCGTTAGCGGCCGCTTGGCATCCCGCCTCGATGGCGGAAGCTTTCAGCTCTTATAAGAGTGAGAGAAAAAATTCGAAAAATAATCGTTAAAGGAAGATCAGAAGTGAATAAATATTCAAATTTTCGTGAGGAAAATTCATCTGTTTGGCACGATAGTTCCATTTTGGAACATTACGGATTAAATGAATTAAATTTTGAATCGATTAAAAATTACCGGGAAAAGTTTGCAGCTGTCAAGCCAAATCATCCGTGGAACGGGTTGGAGACGAAAGAATTTTTATACAAAATCGGTGCATGGGGGAAGCTGCGGGATAGCAGCAAAGAAGGAGTTACGCTGGCAGGATTGTTGATGTTTAGTGAGGAACGCGTTATAACAGAAGTTTTGCCGCAATATTTTCTTGAATACCGTGAAAGTTTGGACGATATAGTAACGAACGGCTGGATAAAGCGGTTCACCTCTCAAGACGGCACATGGTCCGGCAATTTGTACGATTTTTATTTTAAAGTGATGTCACAGCTGCAGCAGCATGACATGGACGATTCCGTGCAAACCGCGTTGCGCGAGGCGCTTGTCAATGCCATTGTTCATGCCGATTATTTAGGGGAAGGCGGCATTATTGTGGAAAAAGAAAACGGTGTGTTTCGCTTTGCTAATCCAGGCTTATTTCGCATTCCAGTCGATGCAGCGCTTTCAGGACATATGAGCAATCTCCGCAATCCGAATTTATTTAAAATGTTTATTTTGATCGGTCTTTGCAAACGTGCCGGATTCGGGCTGAAGCATATTGTCACAACATGGAGCGGCCCGCAATGCAAGCAGCCGGAATTTATTCAGCATTCGAATCCGGAGCGAACTGTTGTGATAATATATCCGTTCGGTTTTCCAGATGAAACAGCAGCATCGTATGAAACAGATATATATCAAGATATAGAACAGCAAGAGGAGCGGGAAATGGATCTCGTGTTAACGGAAGAAGACTTAAACTCCATAAATAAATACCAAAGCTCCATAAATAACGACCAAAGCTCTATAAATAGCGAAAACAACTCCGCTAATAAAAAGGACAACTCCGTAAATAAGACGCCAATCTCCATAAATAAAGATGACAACTCCGTTAATAGCGAAGATAACTTCATAAATAAAGACCCTAACTCCGTAAATAAACATCTTAACTCCGTAAATAACGGGCTGTCTTCATCTGATTCAGATAAAGATAAAGAAAAGAGTGAAATCGATGAAAAGCTATGGAACATTGCGGAGTTAGCGAGAAAGAAAAAACGATTGCCTCCAAGTGTGATGGAAAATATCATTTTGCAGCTTTGTGCGCTAAGACCGCTGATGTTAAAGGAATTAGCGGCTCTGTTGGAGAGAACACCGGACGGATTAAGGAACAACTATTTAGGGAAACTGATAGAAGAAGGAAAAATTCGTTTAAAATATCCGGATCAGCCAAATCATCCGAAACAAGCGTATATGAAAGCAACGGAATAAAGAAGGCGCTATTCAGCGGCCTTCTTTTTTATGTCATATCAGAGTTTTTTGCGATGTGTGGCAATTGGAGCGAGAGCAGATGAGAAAATACGCCTCAAGTCTTAGAGAAAAATAACGCCTCGGCTCATTATCGAAATAGGAAACGGTTGGTAAGATGGGGGCAGAAAGGAGGGAAAACGGTGAAAAAAATCGGATTGTTGATAATCGGTGCGGTTGCGGCGGTTACGCTGTTTGCCAACCTTGGTTCTCTCGCGGTTTTCGCAGTAAGCCTTGCCATTTTGTATTATGCTTGGAAACGATGGATGAAAGCGGACACAATGATGAAAAAACTGTTATGGATAGCGGTCGGAATCATCGCTTTTGCTGCTTCCGCTTCGAATGCGCCTGCGCTCATTGCGGTTGTCGCGGCGTATGTGTTGTATGTAGTTTATCAAAAATGGAATGAAACTAAACAGATGAAACCGAAAGAAAGCGATGACCCGTTTGCTCATTTTGAAAAGCAGTGGGCAGAGTTGGAAAGAAGCTTATAAAGGAGGAAAAAAGGGATGGCCGATTTATTAACGAGAATCAAAAATATCATTATGGCTGATTTGCATGAGATGATCGATCAAAAAGAAAAGCGAAATCCGATTGCTTTATTAAATGAATATTTGAGGCAATGCGAAAAGGAAGCAGAAAAGGTTCGCCATCTGCTTGAGCGGCAGCACCTATTGAAGGCAGAACTTGAGCGCGAATACAATCAGGCGAAAGAGCTTGCGGATAAGCGAAAGCATCAAGCGCAAATCGCTTCCCAAGCAGGGGAAAATGAACTATATGAATTTGCTGTTTTGGAACAGGCAAACTATGAAGAGAGAGCAGCACGGATACAAGAGTTGCTCCGGCAAGCAGCCGACGAGTTAGAACAGTTGGAAAGAAAATACGAAGAAATGAAGCATAAATTAAAAGATATGCACATCCGCCGCATGCAGCTGATGGGACGGGAGAATGTCGCACGCGCGCATTACCGGATGGACAAAGTGCTGCAAGCAGGGTGGAGCGATGTCGCTTATCCCCGTTTTTACGAAATGGAACAATATTTAGAACGCTTGGAACAAAACGTCAAAGCCAATTACTATGCAAGCACGATTGATGCACGCATCGCGCAATTGGAGAAGAAGCTGGAAACAGAAAAGAAAAATGCCATTTCATAGCGGAACCATGGTATTCTTAAAAGGGCGTATTACATATTAGCGCCCTTTTTTCACTAGCTGTATAATGGAGATGCGGCAATCGTTCGTAAAGGAGGGAGGAAAAGAGATGCTTCGTCAGCAAAAAACAGATCGCGTCGCTTGGTTTGCCATGATCGCCATCATTCTCTTTTTGGCAGAGCTGCTATTGTTTCGACATGGGGATGTTTTCTTCCTGCTTTTCGTGATTGGCTGTATGTATATAGGGAGAAAACGGATGCCAAAGCTGTCAGGCGTTGTTCTGTTTTGGTTCGGACTCATTAGTTTCGTCATTTCATTAGCTAGCATGGCGACATTTCGCATTTTGTTGTTTTTTATTTTAGTGTATATCATTTGGCAGTACATGCAGTCGAAAAAAGCTCCTGTACAGATACAGCCAGTCATGGTCGAGCGGAAGCATGGCGAATCCTCCCTCCTTGAGCGGAAACCGCGCTGGAAAAACCACTTTTTTAACAGCCAAAAAACGCCGGAACATGTTTATGAGTGGGAAGATATTAACATTCAAAACGGGATTTCCGATGTGGTGATTGATTTAAGTTATACGGTGCTTCCGAAAGGCGAAGCCGTCATTGTCATCCGCCATTTGATTGGAACCGTGCAAATTCTTGTGCCATATGAAGTGGAAGTGCGCCTGCACCATTCGGCGATCTATGGCTCCGCCATTGTTTTTGAGCGAAAAGAAGCGAATTTGTGGAACGAAACCGTTTGCTTTCAAACAAAAGGGTATGAGGAAGCGGAGCAAAAAGTAAAAATACTCACCTCGATGATTATCGGAACAATCGAGGTGAAGCATGTATGAATGCAGTGCAGCGTTATATGGTCACAGGAATTGGCTTTTCGTTGTTCGTTTTCATCATTACTGCCGTGCCCCTATTTATCACATATCCGTTACCGAACTGGTCTTTATTATGGGAAAAGGAAATCATGGGTGTTCCGTTTCTTTTATTTATGGCAGGGACTAGCATAGCGGCTGGGGCAGTGTTTGGCATTGTGTTCGGGTTTTTTTGGCAAAAACAATGGCGTATGGTGATGGATGCGCTGCGCCAGCTTGAATATGGCCAGCCTGTTTCCTCTTTGGATCCTCCAAAGCTGAAAGAAGCGGCGGCGATGGTAGCGCACATTCAAAAAATTCAAAAGCAGATGGCAGAACAAGTGAAATTGTCGCAACGGCTCGCCAATGAAAAGGCGGAAGAGCAGGAAAAGCGGATTCAGGACATCATTTCCCAAGAGCGGCACCGGCTCGCGCGCGAGCTTCATGATTCGGTCAGCCAGCAGCTGTTTGCCGCCTCGATGCTTATTTCCGCCATCAATGAAACAAAAACGTTTTCCGATGAGCGCGAGGAAAAGCAGTTTCGTTTAATTGAAGAAATGATTCACCAATCACAATTGGAAATGCGGGCGTTATTGCTTCACCTTCGCCCGGTCGCCCTCAAAGGCAAATCGCTTAAAGAAGGAATTCAAGAGTTATTGATGGAACTAAGGCAAAAAGTGCCGCTGCATATTGAGTGGAAAGTGGAAGACATTCCGCTTGATAAAGGGGTGGAAGACCATTTATTTCGCATCTTGCAAGAGTCGATTTCCAATACGCTTCGTCATGCAAAGGCGACAAAATTGGAAGTATTGCTAGTGAAACGGGACCAACTCGTCATTTTGCGCGTATCGGATGATGGCGTTGGTTTTCATGTCGACCAAGTGAAAGCAGGGTCGTACGGTTTACAAAATATGCATGAGCGCGCGTTGGAGATCGGCGGAACGCTGCAAATCGTCAGTGTGCCGAATCAAGGAACGCGGTTAGAGGTGAAAGTGCCGATGATAGAGGAGGGAGGAAAATCATGATCCGTGTCTTATTGGCCGATGATCATGAAATGGTGAGAATCGGTGTTTCGGCGTTTTTGGCGTCACAGCCGGATATGGAAGTGGTGGGAGAAGCCGATAGCGGCAAACGCGCTGTAGAGCTGGCGCTTGAGCTGCGCCCGGATATTATTTTAATGGATTTAGTGATGCCGGAGATGGACGGAATTGAAGCGACAAAACAGATTATCGCCCAGTGGCCGGAAGCGAAAATTATCGTTGTAACGAGCTTTTTAGATGACGAGAAAGTGTATCCGGCTCTGGAAGCCGGGGCAACAAGCTATATGCTCAAGACATCGAAAGCGAACGAAATTGCCAACGCGATCCGTGCCACATTTTACGGCCAATCCGTGTTGGAACCGGAAGTGACGAATAAAGTAATGGCAAAAATGAAACAAAAGAAAGAACTCCTTCCTCACGAAGAATTGACAAACCGGGAGATGGAAGTGCTTTTGTTAATGGCGCAGGGCAAAACGAATCAAGAAATCGCTGATGAGCTGTTTATTGCGGTGAAAACAGTGAAAGTCCACGTCAGCAACATCTTAAGCAAATTAGGAGTGCAAGACCGGACACAAGCGGTAATTTATGCATTTAAGCATTCATTAGTCAAATAGCTTAAATGAGGTTTTAGACATTTGCCAAAACCTAATTTGCCATCGTCTACGCAGGTTGCCTTAAGGCAACCTCTTGTTATATATTGGCGTTGCAAGACGCGTCATGCGAAGAAGAATTTAAGCTTACGCTTGAAAAACACTGCTGCTGGGAGGACAGGATATAGGTTAAGAAAGAAAAAATCAACAAATTTTTTGTGAATATTTTATGAATACATTGCTCAACATTTCACAAATTAGACAAACTAAAATCTTCGTTAGCTATTTATAATAAGGGATGTATAGATGGGAATATTTCCATCTTCTATTTTTTAACATCATTTGTGAAACATTTCACAATCAGGAGGGAGAATGCGTATGGCTGTGGAGGAGAGAGTCGTCGATAAAAAAATCGAAGTAGCAAAAATGATTGATGAGCTTGTCGCTAATGCACAGAAAGCGTTGGAACAAATTCGCGCTTACGATCAAGAAACGATCGATCATATCGTGAAAGAAATGGCGTTAGCCGGGCTCGACAAGCATATGGCATTAGCCAAGCTTGCAGTAGAAGAAACAAAACGCGGTGTATATGAAGATAAAATCATAAAAAACCTTTTTGCGACAGAATATATATACCACAATATTAAGTATGATAAAACAGTCGGGATTATTCATGAAAATCCGCATGAAGAAATTATCGAAATTGCTGAGCCTGTTGGTGTTATTGCTGGGATTACGCCAGTGACAAACCCGACATCGACAACGATGTTTAAAGCGTTAATCTCGATAAAAACACGCAACCCGATTATTTTCGCTTTCCATCCATCGGCGCAACGATGCAGCAGCGAAGCGGCAAGAGTGCTGCGCGATGCGGCGGTCCGGGCAGGGGCTCCAGAACATTGCATTCAATGGATTGAAACTCCTTCGCTTGATGCAACCAATCAGCTTATGCACCATCCTGGCGTTTCTCTCATTTTGGCAACTGGTGGCGCCGGCATGGTGAAAGCAGCGTACAGCTCTGGAAAACCAGCTTTGGGCGTCGGACCTGGCAATGTGCCTTGCTATATTGAAAAAACGGCAAACATAAAACGGGCGGTAAATGACTTAATTTTATCGAAAACGTTTGATAACGGCATGATTTGCGCTTCTGAACAAGCAGTCATTATTGATAAAGAAATTTATGAACAAGTAAAGAAAGAAATGATAGAAAACCATTGTTATTTCTTAAATGAAGAAGAAAAGAAAAAAGTAGAAAAACTCGTTATCAATGAAAATACATGCGCCGTCAACCCGGATATCGTCGGAAAGCCAGCTTATGAAATTGCGAAAATGGCCGGCATCGCTGTGCCGGAAGACACAAAAATTCTTGTTGCTGAGTTAAAAGGGGTCGGGCCAAAATATCCGTTGTCTCGGGAAAAATTAAGCCCTGTCCTTGCTTGCTATAAAGTTAACAGCACGGAAGAAGGATTTAAGCGCTGTGAAGAAATGCTGGAATTTGGCGGCTTGGGACATTCGGCTGTCATCCATTCCGATAATCAAAACGTGGTTACCGAATTTGGCAAACGGATGAAAGCGGGACGGATTATCGTTAATGCGCCATCTTCGCAAGGAGCAATCGGCGATATTTACAATGCGTACATTCCGTCATTAACGCTGGGATGCGGCACATTTGGCGGAAACTCTGTTTCGACAAACGTCAGTGCGATTCATCTTATCAATATAAAAAGAATGGCAAAAAGGACGGTAAATATGCAATGGTTTAAAGTGCCGCCGAAAATTTATTTCGAAAAAAATGCTGTACAATACTTAGCGAAAATGCCGGATATTTCCAGAGCTTTTATCGTCACCGACCCGGGAATGGTCAAGCTCGGATATGTCGATAAAGTGCTGTATTACTTGCGCAGACGCCCGGATTATGTGCATAGTGAAATTTTCTCCGAAGTAGAGCCAGATCCTTCAATTGAGACGGTAATGAAAGGTGTCGATATGATGAGAAGTTTCGAGCCGGATGTGATTATCGCGCTTGGAGGCGGCTCGCCAATGGATGCGGCAAAAGCGATGTGGCTCTTTTACGAGCATCCGACAGCGGATTTCAACGCATTAAAACAAAAATTTTTAGATATTCGAAAACGCGTTTATAAATATCCAAAACTGGGCCAAAAAGCGAAATTTGTCGCCATTCCGACGACATCAGGAACAGGATCGGAAGTAACGTCCTTTGCCGTCATTACCGATAAAAAAACGAATATAAAATATCCGTTGGCAGATTATGAATTGACACCGGACGTCGCGATTGTGGATCCGCAATTTGTCATGACCGTGCCAAAACATGTCACCGCCGATACGGGAATGGATGTATTGACACATGCGATCGAAGCGTATGTCTCCAATATGGCAAATGATTATACCGATGGTCTTGCCATGAAAGCAATCCAACTCGTATTTGAATATTTGCCGCGGGCATATCAAAACGGAGCGGATGAGCTTGCCCGGGAGAAAATGCATAACGCCTCTACGATTGCGGGAATGGCATTTGCCAACGCGTTTTTAGGCATTAACCATAGTTTGGCTCATAAACTTGGCGCGGAATTCCATATTCCGCATGGGCGCGCGAATACCATTTTGATGCCGCATGTCATTCGCTATAACGCAGCGAAACCGAAAAAATTTACCGCATTTCCGAAATACGAATATTTCAAAGCGGACCAGCGCTATGCAGAAATTGCGAGAATGCTCGGCTTGCCGGCCCGCACAACGGAAGAAGGGGTCGAAAGCCTCGTTCAGGCGATCATTAAGCTGGCAAAACAGTTGGATATGCCGCTGAGCATTGAAGCATGCGGCGTCAGCAAACAAGAATTTGAAAGCAAAGTTGAAAAATTAGCCGAATTGGCTTTCGAAGACCAATGTACTACTGCTAACCCGAAACTCCCGCTTGTTAGCGATTTAGTTCATATTTATCGCCAAGCGTTTAAAGGAGTTTAAAAATAAAAACCACTCCCCCAAAGAAAGAGGATGGCTCACCTGCTGCTCATGAGCACAGCGAGCCATCCTTTTTCCATGTGTAAAAAACTTTCATCTGAGAAAAGAGATTATTACGCAAGAGATACTGTATCTTCTGTTCCGTTAAGAATTCGCTGTGCCATTTGTACGCTTTCTTCCGAAGGAGGCTCGATTCCTTCCAAAGGGTATTTTAATCCAAGCGCTTTCCATTTGTATACTCCTAATTTATGGTATGGGAGAATTTCAATTTTTTTCACATTCTTTAATGTGCGAATAAAAGCGGCGAGACGGCGCAAGTCATTCGGGTCGTCTGTGATGGTTGGAACGAGAACATGCCGGATCCAAACAGGAACGTTTTTTTCGGATAAAAACTGAGCAAATTGTAAAATATGTTTATTGGTTTTTCCTGTCAGTTTCCGGTGTTTTTTCTCATCGATATGTTTTAAATCAAGCAAAATTAAATCGGTATAGGAAAGTAATTCATTTAATTTTTGCTGGAACGATGCTTCCGTCGTGTAGCATCCTCCCGATGAATCGATCGCGGTATGAATGCCCAGTTTTTTGCATGCTTTAAATAATTCAATTAAAAAATCGATTTGTAACAAAGGCTCTCCGCCGCTGACGGTAATTCCGCCATTGGAAGCGTTGATAAACGGCAAGTATGTTTTCACGTCATCGATGATTTCTTCCACAGTCATTTCTTTTCCTTTTCCAATTTCCCACGTATCGGCGTTATGGCAATATTGGCAGCGCAGCACACAGCCTTGTGTAAAGATGACATAGCGAAGGCCCGGCCCGTCGACGGTGCCGCATGATTCGATGGAATGAATAAATCCTTTCATACGCCTGTTCTCCTTCCTAAGAGAAATATACCCCCCTCTTAAGAAGGAGGGGGGAGATTATTACATCGTTTCGTGGAACGTGCGGTTAATGACATCGATTTGTTGTTCGCGCGTTAATTTTATGAAGTTGACGGCATATCCAGAAACGCGAATCGTTAATTGCGGATATTTTTCTGGATGTTCCATCGCATCTAACAATGTTTCGCGGTTCAACACGTTAATGTTGAGATGATGCCCGCCTTTTTCCATGTATCCGTCTAAAACGGCGACAAGGTTGCGGACACGGTCTCCTTCCTCTTTTCCTAACGCTTTCGGCACGATCGAGAACGTATTCGAAATGCCATCTAATGCATGTTCATATGGTAATTTCGCGACAGAGCTTAGCGAAGCGAGCGCTCCTTTCGTGTCACGGCCGTGCAACGGGTTTGCTCCTGGGGCAAACGGTTCGCCAGCGCGGCGGCCATCTGGTGTATTTCCGGTCTTTTTCCCGTATACAACGTTAGACGTAATTGTTAAAATAGATAGCGTATGTTTCGAATCGCGATATGTTTTATGTTTTTTCAATTTCGTCATAAAACGTTCGACTAAATCAACGGCAATTTGGTCGACGCGATCATCGTTATTTCCGTATTTCGGGAAGTCGCCTTCCATTTCAAAATCAACAGCAATGCCGTTTTCATCGCGGATCGGTTTGACTTTTGCATATTTGATCGCGCTTAACGAATCGACGACAACTGACAATCCGGCAATGCCAGTGGCCATTGTGCGTAAAACGTGAGTATCGTGAAGCGCCATTTCAATGCGTTCATAACAATATTTGTCGTGCATGTAATGGATGACATTCAGTGTGTTAATATAAAGTTCGGCAAGCCATTCAAGCACTTGATCGAATTTATGCATCACTTCATCATAATTTAAATATTCGGAGGTAATCGGCGCAAATTCAGGGCCAACTTGGATTTTCAATTTTTCATCGACGCCGCCGTTAATCGCATATAACAATGCTTTGGCGAGGTTGGCGCGCGCTCCGAAAAATTGCATTTGTTTGCCGATTCGCATCGCTGATACGCAGCAAGCAATTCCGTAATCATCGCCAAATTCGACGCGCATTAAGTCGTCATTTTCATATTGAATCGAGCTTGTTTTGATCGACATTTTCGCGCAATACTCTTTGAATGCTTCCGGCAATTGTTTCGACCAAAGTACTGTTAAGTTTGGCTCTGGCGCAGGTCCTAAGTTATCTAACGTATGAAGGAAACGGAACGAGTTCTTTGTCACTAACGGACGGCCATCAATGGCAATTCCGCCGATCGATTCGGTAACCCATGTCGGGTCTCCGCTAAACAGTTCGTTATATTCCGGCGTTCTGGCAAATTTGACAAGGCGCAATTTCATCACAAAATGGTCGACAAGTTCTTGCGCTTCTTTTTCCGTTAATGTGCCTTCTGCAAAGTCGCGCTCGATATAAATATCCAAGAAGGTGGAAACGCGCCCTAAGCTCATCGCCGCGCCGTTTTGTTCTTTAATAGCAGCAAGATAAGCGAAATAGAGCCATTGGAATGCTTCATGTGCGTTCCGTGCCGGTTTGGAAATATCATATCCATAGCTTAACGCCATTTGTTTTAACTCGTTTAATGCGCGAATTTGCTCTGAAATTTCTTCGCGAAGACGGATAATGTCTTCGGTCATCGTTCTTGCGCCAGTGTTTTTCAAATCTTTTTGTTTTTCTTCGATCAAACGATCGACACCGTATAACGCGACGCGACGATAGTCGCCGATGATACGGCCGCGTCCGTACGCATCAGGAAGGCCGGTGATGATTCCTGCTTTGCGCGCTAATCTCATCTCGTCGGTGTAAACGTCAAACACACCTTGGTTGTGTGTTTTCCGGTATTCCGTAAAGATTTTTTTCACTTCGTCGCTTACTTTGTAACCGTATGCTTCGCATGATTGTTGCGCCATGCGAATGCCGCCAAACGGCATTAATGCACGCTTAAACGGTTTATCTGTTTGAAAACCTACGATTTTTTCCAAGTCTTTGTTTAAATAACCTGGTCCGTGGGAAGTGATGGTCGAAACAATCGATGTGTCCATATCAAGGACGCCGCCTTTTTCGCGTTCTTGTTTCGACAATTCCATCACTTGTTCCCATAGTTTTTTCGTTGCTTCTGTAGGCCCTTCTAGGAATGATTCATCCCCGTAGTAAACGGTTACATTGTTTAAAATAAAATCACGGACGTCAATCGATTTTTTCCATTTTGACCCTTTAAAATTGCGCCAAGGGTCCAATACAACAGTGGCTTGTTTCATAACAGTTTCCCTCCCATGCATCTGTTTATATAACAGATTTGTAAAAATGTATATAACAGCTTTCATCTATACAATACTACGTTTTTTCATCATTAGATCTATCCATTATTGAATAATTTGTGAAATGTTGAACAATATGAATTAGATGATGATAAAAATATATAACAGATTAAGAAGAAGAAATGGCAAGCCAAAGAAGGAGGGAAAAAATAAAAATCTCCATCCTGAAAAAGGGATGGAGCGGTTGTTTTGCTAACTTGTTTTTTTATCAGAAGCGTAAGAATGACGCTTATGCAAGCCTTTTGCATAATAGACGACAACGAGCAAGATGAGCCAAGCTGGCCCGATAATGAGCGCGATTCGTGTATCTTTGAAGTAGCCCATTAAAATCGCCACTAAGATCAGGAAGGCAAGAGAAATATATGAACTGTAAGGATAAAGCGGCATTTTATATGTTAATTGTTGCCGTTTCTCCGGGCTTAAGCGTTTGCGGAACTGCAATTGCGAAAGCAAAATAATCGCCCATGTCCAAATGGCGCCGAATGTGGCGATGCTCGTTACCCATTGGAAAGCTTTTTCGGAAACGTAGTTTAAATAAACGCCGACTAACATTGCCAATGCCGTGACGATAAGGGCGACGCCTGGAATTCCGCGCTTGGTCAGTTTAGCGAAGGAAGGCGGCGCTTCCTTTTGTTCGGCCAGGTTAAAGAGCATGCGGCTTGTGCTGAAAATTCCGCTATTGCATGAAGACAAAGCGGCCGTTAAAACAACGAAGTTGATGATTCCCGCCGCAGCGTGAATGCCGATTTTTTCAAACGTCAGCACAAACGGGCTTCCTTTTTCCCCGATTTCGTTCCAAGGGTAAATGGACATGATGACAAACAATGCGCCGACGTAGAAAATTAAAATGCGCCAAAATACGCTATTAATCGCCTTGGTAAGCGATTTTTCCGGATTTTTCACTTCTCCGGCCGTAACGCCAAGCATTTCAATTCCTAAATAGGCGAACATCACCATTTGCAAAGACATTAACACACCGGTAATGCCATTTGGGAAAAAGCCGCCATGTTTCCAAAGATTGCTGATGCCGGTGGCGACTCCGCCATTGCCGATGCCAAACAAAATCATGCCAAAGCCGACGATAATCATAAATACAATAGTGACGATTTTTATAAGGGCGAACCAAAATTCTAATTCCCCGTATGCTTTGACGGCGAGGAAATTAATCAATGTCATTAAGATTAAAGCAGCTAACGCCCATATCCATCTTGGCGTATCCGGAAACCAAAATTGCATATAAATGCCGGCGGCTGTTATTTCCGCGATACAAGTAACGACCCATAAAAACCAATAGTTCCAACCGGTTAAATAACCGGCAAGCGGTCCTAAATAATTGTGCGCATAGCGGCTGAATGAACCGGCCACCGGGTGTTCCACGGCCATCTCTCCAAGCGCGCGCATAATAAAGAAGATGACGATGCCGCTTACCGCGTATGCCAGCAAAATTGCCGGTCCCGCCAGTTTGATGGCATTGGCCGAGCCGAGAAATAAGCCGACTCCGATCGCCGCGCCAAGGGACATAAGAGAGATATGTCTTTCCTCTAATCCACGGTGCAGTTGTTGCTGATGTTTGGGGGGTTGCATTGTCATTCCTCCTGCTGATTAAAATAATGGATGGTTTATTAAAAGCGTTTACATAATTATAATAGTACATTTTATATCAGAAATGAAATAATATTTAATGTTTTTACATTATTTACTTTTGCCTGCATGGCGGAAATTTTGTACAATGAGATTCGTTCTGGCGGCAGCAGGAATATAGAGAAAAGTGAAGGTGATGACAATGAACGAACAAGAAGCAAAAGCGTTCATTGAACAGCTGCAAAAAGAAGGATTATTAACGGAAGAGACGCGGCTTATTTGGGAAATGATTTTACCGGAACGGTTAAAACGAATGTATGACATACTCCAACAGCGGACTCGCTATGTTACGGTGTTGACGGAAGCGGTCGATGACCCGCATAACCAAGCGGCTGTTTTGCGCACAGCGGAGGCGTTTGGCGTGCAGGATGTGTATGTTGTGGCAGGAAGAGCGCCGTTCCAGCCGAATCCGCTCGTGACGCGGCATGCCGATAAATGGCTGACGCTCCGGCAGCAACCGGATATTGTAACGGCGATTCAAGATTTACAAGCAAAAGGCTACCGAGTTTACGCTAGCTATCTCGGCGAAGGAACGATCCGCCTTTGCGACATTGATGTGTCGCAGCCGACGGCGCTTCTGTTTGGCAACGAGCATAGCGGCGTGTCGCAAGAGGCGATCCGTGTCGCCGATGCGACGTTTATGATTCCGATGTACGGGTTTGTCCAGAGTTTTAATATATCGGTAGCGGCGGCGCTGGCGTTGTATGATGTTACCGAGAGGGCGCGCCGGCAGGCAGGCGAGCGCTACTATTTATCATTTCAAGAGAAGAAGGAACTATATGAAAAATGGATGTGGCAAACGTTAAATCCGCGCACTCGCGAACGGATGAAGGCGCGGCTCGGCCGCTCTTTTTAGCCTTCCCTATGTTATGGGGAAGGCTTATTTTCTTGAAAGGGCTGTTATTGGCTAATTTTCATTTTTTAGTCATAATCGTGAATGTTTATTGAAAAAATATTGAACTATTTGTGACAAATCTATTTCGAATTTATGAATTTTTGTTTTTGTCAGTTTCAACTATTTTCACTTTTGATATGGTAAAAATAAATGCTGTCAAAAGGAGGAAGCGTGCTGATGAAGCATGGAAAGCAGCGGGGACGGAAATGGTTTTCATGGCTTCCCCTGTCGTTGTTGCTTCTTTTAAGCGGTTGTAGCGAAAATATAGTGGTATTGAATCCGAAAGGGCCTGTCGCGAAAGAGCAGTATGACTTAATTATGTGGTCGATTGGCTTCATGTTATTCATTATTGTTGTCGTTTTTGCATTGTTTGCGGCTGTGCTCATCCGATACCGCGAAAAGCCGGAAAATGCCGATTATGAGCCGCCGGATGAAGAAGGGAATACGCTGCTGGAAATCGTATGGACGGCGATTCCGGTTATCATTGTCGCCGCATTGGCAATTCCAACGGTGAAGTCGACATTTGCGCTTGAAAAGCCGCCGCGTCATGACGTCAAGCCATTGACGATTCATGTTACGTCGGCAAACTGGAAATGGATTTTCAGCTACCCGGAGCAAAATATTGAAACGGTGAATTATGTCAATATTCCAGAAGATGTTCCAGTAAAGTTTAAACTGACATCTGCTGGACCGATGAACTCGTTTTGGGTGCCGGAGTTAGGCGGACAAAAGTATGCGATGGACGGTATGGAAACGCAGTTGATTTTGCAAGCCGACCATCCGGGTTCGTACATGGGGCGAAGCGCGAACTTCTCCGGAAAACAATTTGCCCATATGGAATTTGAGGTCGTCGCGCAAACGCAAGATGAATTCGACAAATGGGTTAAAGAGGTGCAACAAACGGCGCCAAAGCTCAATAAAGAAAAATACGGCGAAATTTTAAAACCAGGGTTAGTCGGACGGATGACGTTTTCGAATACGCATCTTGAATGGGTAGACCATGCGAAACAAAACAGCCACCATGGGGATGATGAAAAACGCAATGACCGCCATGGGGACATGGAAAGCGATCATTATGAGCATTAATGGCGGGAAAGGAGGAACCGTATATGAAATGGAGCGAGTTTTTCGTCACTGGTGAGCCGCTCATTTATGCGGCGGATGTCGCGATTGTGCTGACCATTATCGGCATTGTTTTTGTGTTGACATATTTTAAAAAATGGAAATGGCTTTGGGACGAGTGGTTAACGACGGTAGACCATAAAAAAATTGGAATCATGTACATTATTTGCGCTGTGCTCATGTTGTTCCGCGGCGGCGTGGACGCGCTGTTGATGCGGGCGCAGCTGACGGTGCCGAACATGAAATTTCTCGACGCGCAGCATTACAACGAAATTTTTACCACGCACGGTACGATTATGATTTTATTTATGGCGATGCCGTTTCTGATCGGGTTAATGAACATTGTCGTGCCTCTGCAAATCGGGGCGCGCGATGTTGCGTTTCCTTACTTAAATGCGCTAAGCTTCTGGCTTTTTTTCTTCGGCGCACTGCTGTTTAATATTTCGTTTGTTATCGGCGGTTCCCCGGATGCCGGCTGGACGGCGTATTTCCCGCTTGCTAGCAATGAATTTAGCCCGGGCGTCGGAAACAACTATTACGCGGTCGCCTTGCAAATTTCCGGGATTGGCACGCTGATGACCGGAATAAACTTTTTGGTAACGATTTTAAAAATGCGGGCGCCAGGCATGACGCTGATGCGCATGCCGATGTTTACATGGACGGTTTTAATAACAAGCGTGCTGATTATTTTCGCGTTTCCAGTGTTTACGGTCGCATTGGCGCTAATGACATTTGACCGCTTGTTTGGCACGCAATTTTTCTCGATGGCAAACGGCGGCATGTCCATGCTTTGGGCGAATTTGTTCTGGATTTGGGGACATCCGGAAGTGTATATCGTCATTTTGCCGTCTTTTGGGATTTTCTCCGAAATTGTCAGCACATTTGCCCGCAAACGCTTATTTGGCTATAAAGCGATGGTCGGATCGATCGTTGGTATCGCCTTTTTGAGCTTTATCGTCTGGGTGCACCACTTCTTTACGATGGGCGCCGGCCCGGCGGTGAACTCGTTTTTCTCGATAACAACGATGGCGATTGCGATTCCGACCGGAGTGAAAGTGTTCAACTGGCTATTTACGCTCCGCAAAGGGAAAATCCGTTTAACGACGGCGATGCTTTGGTCGCTGGCGTTTATTCCAAACTTCGTCATCGGCGGGGTGACTGGCGTCATGCTCGCGATGGCAGCGGCGGATTACCAATATCATAACAGTTATTTCTTAATTGCCCATTTCCATTACGTGTTAATTGCCGGCACGGTGTTTGCTTGTTTTGCCGGGGTTCATTACTGGTATCCGAAAATGTTCGGCCATCTGTTAAACGAACATTTAGGAAAATGGGCGTTCTGGCTCTTTATGATCGGATTTAACATCTGCTTCTTCCCGATGTATTTCTTAGGATTAATGGGAATGACGCGGCGCATGTACACATACGCTGCTGGGCTTGGTTGGACGCCGCTCAACGTTGTCGCGACAATTGGTGCCGTATTAATGGGAATCGGCTTTATCGTGTTTTGCTATAACATTTATTACAGCGCGCGTTACGGAGAGCGCGACATGACCGGGGACCCGTGGGACGGCCGCACGTTAGAGTGGGCGACAGCTTCGCCGCCGGCGCATTACAATTTCCCAGTTGTGCCGGAAGTAACGGATTTGGACGCTTATTGGGCCATGAAGAAAAATGGCAGCGGGTATGAAGTAAAAGAAGAACAGCTGGAACCGATTCATATGCCAAGCAACTCTGGCCGCCCATTCTTGATTTCCATCGCGTTTTTCTTCGCGGGATTTGGTCTTGTCTTTAAATGGTTTACGCTGGCGATTATCGCTGCGATCTTCATTATTCTTGGGCTGATTCTCCGCTCGTTTGATGATGATGACGGCTATTATATTAGCGTCGACGAAATAAAACGCACGGAACGTTTGGCACGGAAGGGGGCGTAACAGATGGCAGAAGCAGCTCACCGCTATGATGAAACGATGCCGCTCGAGTATCGGACGCAAGAAAGCCGTTTAAATATTTTAGGATTTTGGATTTTCCTTGGCGCCGAGGTCGCGCTGTTTGCGACCTTGTTCGCCACATATCTTGTATTGTTCCAACGTACGGGAAGCGGCCCTACGGCGAAAGAACTGTTTGAAGTAAAAGACGTGTTGATCGAGACATTGCTTCTTTTGACAAGCAGCTTTACATGCGGGCTCGCCGTTTTTGAAATGCGCCGCAACCGCTTTAGCGGTTTATTAACATGGTTGCTGGTGACGCTTCTTTTAGGCGCGGGATTTATTACATTTGAAATTCGCGAATTTATTCATTACGTGCATGAAGGCGCGACAATGCAAACGAGCGCATTTTTGTCCAGCTTTTTCGTTCTTGTTGGAACGCACGGAGCGCACGTCAGCCTTGGAATCGGCTGGATGATTTTAATTATTATCCAGATTTTGCAGCGTGGCTTGACGCCAAGAACTGCCCGCAAAGTGTTTATTGTCAGCTTGTACTGGCATTTTCTTGACGTTGTTTGGATTTTCATCTTTACACTAGTTTATTTGACTGGGATGGTGATCTAGGATGGGTGCTAACCATCACCATGAAACATTTCCTTGGAAACATATCGTCGGATTTATTTTCTCGCTTTTATTAACATTCGCGGCGCTGTGGGTCGCGCTGTCTTCCGGATTATCGACAGGAGCGATCATTGGCATTATTGTTATTTTGGCGGTAATTCAAGCAAGCTTGCAGCTATTTATGTTTATGCACATGACGGAGAGTGACAGCGGCAAAATTCAAACGATCAATATGGCATATAGCTTTTTTATCGCGGTCGTCGTTGTTGTCGGTTCGATTTGGACGATGTCATTCGTGTTGTAAGAAAGATCGCTGGCTCCTTTCTTACGCGGAGGAGCCAGCTTTTTATTGTATTGGCGGCAATATTATGCGATGATGGGATGTATTCTATTACATTTGCCGTCAAGTTACATAAATTTGTGTGAAATAATTTAATCAAACTCGTTGGCGGCGGAAACGGATGAAATCCCAACGGAATTGGGGCAAAGGAAACGGCAAAAACCTTGTTCAGTGGCCGAAACCCGCTGGATGAAAGCAATGTTGCAATCCGAATGAATAAATGTCGATATATGGAATATTTTGTTGAAATAATTAGAAAAGTAAAAATTGTTATTGTTAAAATAATAGTTTTTCGTTAGAATGGAAAGCAAGACAGTAAAGAAAGGAGAGAAACCGTTTTGGTATTCGTTTCTGTCGCGGCATATATGATTGGCATGCTGTTAATAGGGTATTGGGCTTATAAGCGGACATCGAACCTTTCTGAATATATGCTTGGGGGAAGGACGCTAGGTCCTGCTGTTACGGCGCTTAGCGCGGGCGCTTCCGATATGAGCGGATGGCTGTTGATGGGGCTTCCGGGAGCGATGTATGCACAAGGATTAAGCGCGTCATGGATTGTTATTGGGCTGACGCTCGGAGCGTATGCGAACTGGCTATATGTTGCGCCTCGTTTGCGCGTGTATACAGAAGTAGCAAACGATTCCATAACAATTCCAGAATTTTTGGAAAATAGATTTGGTGATACGTCGAAGCTGCTCCGGTTGATTTCCGGTTTTGTAATTATGATTTTCTTTACATTTTATGTATCTTCTGGTCTTGTATCCGGAGCCGTGCTGTTTCAGAACTCGTTTGGCATAAGTTATCATGCAGGATTATGGATTGTCGCCGGCGTTGTTGTTGCGTATACATTGTTTGGAGGCTTTTTGGCCGTTAGTTGGACCGATTTTGTGCAAGGGACGATCATGTTTCTCGCTTTGCTTCTCGTTCCGGCCGTCACGCTTTTCCATACGGGCGGAGTAGGGGATACGGTGGCAACGATTCGGAGCATCGATCCGAATTTATTAGATTTATGGAAAGGAACAAGTTTTCTTGGCATTATTTCTTTATTTGCGTGGGGGCTCGGTTATTTCGGGCAGCCGCATATTATCGTCCGTTTTATGGCGATTTCTTCTGTCAAAGAGATGAAAAGCGCCCGCCGCATTGGAATGGGGTGGATGGTTTTTTCAGTGGCTGGCGCCATGTTAACAGGGCTGTTTGGGATCGCTTACTTTTCACAGCGCGGCGCTAAGCTGGATGATCCGGAAACGGTATTTATTCAACTTGGGGAAATTTTATTCCATCCGCTCATCACCGGCTTTTTGCTTTCGGCGATTTTAGCAGCGATTATGAGCACGATTTCTTCGCAGCTGCTTGTGACGTCCAGTTCGTTGACGGAAGATTTATATAAAATATTATTTCGCCGTTCCGCTTCGGATAAAGAATTGGTTTTTGTCGGCCGCCTTGCCGTGTTCATCGTGGCGTTAGTGGCATCCGCGCTGGCATATACGAAAAATGATACGATTTTAAATTTAGTCGGTTATGCGTGGGCGGGATTTGGTGCTTCGTTCGGCCCGGTTATTTTATTGAGTCTGTTCTGGCGGCGCATGACAAAATGGGGGGCGTTTGCCGGCATGGTTGCGGGAGCGGCGACCGTGATTCTTTGGACGCAATCGCAATATTTGAAAAACTTGCTGTATGAGATGATTCCAGGCTTTGCCGCAAGCTTGCTCGCCATTGTTGTCGTTAGCTTATTGACAAAAGCGCCGGAAGAAAAAATTATCGAGCAGTTTGATAAATTTAAGCAGGCTTTACAATAAGGGAAAACCCTTCTCAAGACGAGAAGGGTTTTCGATTTCTTCCGTATTTATGATTGAGCTCCTTTCATTTTTTCACTAGATTTATTCCATTTGAATATCTTGTTTAAAAATTCGTAAATCCGTTTGGATTCTTTCGTTAACAGCGGGCCGATGATCGCTAATATCAACACATATAACGCAGCAAAAGGTTTCAGATTAGCCGATAAACCGCCAGCAATCCCAAGGTTTGCCATAATGATGGAAAATTCTCCTCTTGAAACAATGGTTAATCCGATATTAGAGGAGGCTTTATGGGACAATCCTGCTCTTCTGCCTGCGACCATACCTGCTATAAAATTACCGACTATCGTTAATATAACCGCTCCTATTGCGAGCCAGACAGCTTCGCCTAACGAAAAAGGATCAATACTTAATCCAAAGCTGAAAAAGAAAATGGCTCCGAAGAAATCGCGAAAAGGAACGACAAGGCGCTCGATTCGATCACTATGTTCTGTTTCAGAAAGGACGAGGCCTAATAGCAACGCACCGATTGCTTCTGCGACATGAATCGTTTCGGAAAACCCAGCTACGAAGAACAGAAGGGCAAATACAACAATGACAAACGTTTCGTCGGAGGAAATATTCAGCAATTTATTAATCAAAGGTGTAGCTTTTCTTGCCAAAACAAAGAAAAACAGCATATAGCCTAAAGCAATGGCAACGGATAACAATGTTCCTCCGAGCGAAGTAGAGCCGCCCAATATTAATCCTGAAACAATCGATAAGTAAACGGCCAAGAAAATGTCTTCAAACATAATAATCCCTAATATTAATTCGGTTTCAGGGTTAGCTGTTCTTCGCAAATCGACTAATACTTTGGCCACAATCGCGCTCGATGAAATCGTAATCACGCCAGCAATCACTAAAATCTCAAGGAAAGGAAATCCCATAATATAACCATATAACAGACCAAGGCTAAAATTAATGAGGATATAAATGGAGCCTCCGACGACAATGGAGCGGCCAGACCTGATCAGTTTCCCGATGGAAAATTCCAGACCAAGGTAGAATAATAAAAACAATACGCCGATACGTCCGAAAAACGCGATAATCTCTGAACTCTCAATGAATGTGAGATCGATAATTCCAAATTGAGGGGCATGAGGACCTACGGCCATTCCTAGCAAGATTAAGAAGGGGATAATGGAGAAGTTTAATCTTCCAGCCAATACTGCTGCAATAGCAACTAAAATCAAAGCGACACCGACTTCAAAAACCAAATGATTTGTCATCAGATGTTACGACCCCCTTCCAGCCAATAGTTCTTTGACCATGTTTTTAACTTGCGTACGCTCACCTGAGACGATAAGTGTATCCCCCTCTTCAATGATATTTTCAGGCCCAGGAGTGTGGATGATTTGATGGTTTTTCTTGACAATCGCGATAATATTAACGTCGAAAGATTGACGGACATTTAATTGGCCAATGGATTGATTTGCCGCTTTAGCCCCCTGTTCCACTTTAAACCATTCAATGACCAGCTCATCAAACACAATTTCAATGTTCTCCAATGCCTTCGGCTTATATGTCATACCGCCAATAATCGCTGCGATTTGTCTCGCTTCAGTGTCATCGAAAACGGCATTGGCCACATAATCTTCATAATTATCTTGTTCAAAATAATAAAGATCTCTCCGGCCATTATCATGAATGATAATCACCATTTTGTCCTTATTTTTCGTAAATACTTCAAATTTTTTCCCAACTCCAGGAAGTTCGCTTTCTCGAATATTCATTTTCTTATCCTCCCTTTTTATTGAAATTTATAGAATAAGAATGTACAAACTCCAGCGTTATGTATATACTTTCTCACATATTTATCATGAACAGCGGCCAAAGTTAGCTTCACAAACAAGCGTGAACAGATTGGCGCCTTAATATACGTAAAAATGCATATAAAAGTTTCAATTTTTCGGGAAAAATTTATTCAATAAAAATAGCTATAGTAGAGATGTCATTTTTTGTTTTACTAGGACAAGATGGTTGGATAGGGATATAAGCTTATGCACTAAAAGCAACGCTTGAAGAAATAGTTGATAATAAGAACAGCGCCGAATCTCATCAGCAAAGAAAAAGTTCACTGGGAGAGTGAACTTTTTCTTTGAAAATGTTTCCGCTTCTTCACACCATCATCGAATTCATTTAGTAAAACAGCATATGCCATTATCCATAAAAAAGCAGACAACACCCTGCCCTCGGATCCATCGTAAAGCCGGCTATTGCGGCTCCTAGCGGCACCCGGCCGCAGCAATGGTTTTTCCTTTAAGCACCGCGGCATAATGAAGCGGTGCAATACTTCTCCAAGAAACACGGTTAGCAAGGTTCCATTTTTTATAAAAGGGTGATCATACTTTTCATTGTACGTAATTCCATGTGTTGTCCCTTATTTCCAATCTGGATATAAATCCGTGCGGCGGTCGCGCCATGTTGTCACAGCGCCTTTTTCGCGCACTTTATACAACAGCGACAAGTCAAGGTCGGCGGTGACCACCATGTCGTCGTTGATTTCCCCTTCGACTAAAATGCCGCGCGGCGGGAACGGAATATCGTTTGGCGTGATGACCGCTGCTTGGCCGAAGTTGGCGCGCATGAAGTCGACGGTCGGCAGCGAACCAACCGTGCCTGTCGTGACGACATACACTTGGTTTTCGACGGCGCGCGCATGGCAACAATAACGAACGCGGTGGAATCCATGGCGGTCATCGGTGCATGACGGGCAAAAAATGACGTCTGCCCCTTTGGCGCGCACGATGCGGACGATTTCCGGAAACTCAATGTCATAGCACGTCAACAGCGCGATCGTTCCTTTTTCCGTTTCGAACACACCGACGCTTTCCCCTGGAGCAATGCCCCATTCTTTTACTTCCGTCGGGGTGATATGCAGCTTTGCTTGTTGGTGAATTTGCCCGTCTGGCGTAAATAAATGAGCGGCATTATATAATTTTCCGTTTTTGCGAATGACATGGGTGCCGCCAATTAAGTACATGCCCGTTTGCTTTGCTAATGAAGTGAATAGCTCGTAATACGGTTCTGTATAATTCGGCAAGTCATCGATGGTTGCGGATTTTCCCGAATCGCCCGGAATTGATAACAGCTGGGTTGTTATGAATTCGGGAAATAGGACGAATTCTGCTTCGAACTCTTGTGCGGTTTTGACGTAATGGGTGACTTGGTCGGCAAACTGCTGGAACGAATCAATGGTATGAAGATGGTATTGAACGGCAGATACTCTCAATCGCTTCACACATCCTTCTTTCATAGTCGTTTTGCCTTTTATATTATCATGTTTATTGCGTCATGCAAAGAAAATAGGCAGGGAATGTCCCCTGCCTTATTGTTGTGTGGATAGGCGGTACGCGGCATGGTTTGTCGGTCCGACGTATTTGTTGAGCGGGAAGGAATGGCGGATGGCCTCCGTAATGAACGCTTTTGCTGTTGCGATCGCTTCTTTTACCGGTTTTCCTTTTGCAAGTTCCGCGGTGATCGCAGCCGAGAACGTGCAGCCTGCGCCATGTGTATATGTTGTCTCAATGCGGTCGGATTCTAACAGTTCGAACGTTTTTCCGTCGTATAGGATGTCAACCGCTTTTTCATGCGGAATTTTGCGGCCGCCTTTAACAATCACATATTTTGCGCCAAGCTCATGGATTCTTCCTGCCGCTTCCTTCATGTCTTCTACCGTTTGGATCCGGCTCAGCCCGCTTAATTGCGCCGCTTCAAATAAGTTTGGTGTCACCACTGTCGCTTTCGGCACGAGCACTTCGCGATAGCATACGGTATTTTCCGGATGAAGCGGTTCGTCAGCCCCCTTGCATACCATCACTGGGTCGATGACGACATTGGTCAATTGATGTTTTTCAATTGTTTTTGCGACAAGTTCGATAATATCTGTCGTCGGAAGCATGCCGGTTTTCATGGCGTGAACCCCAACGCCGACGATAATCGTTTCGAGCTGCGCTTCGATCGTGGCGAGATCGACCGGAAATACTTGATGGAACCAGTTGTTGTGCGGATCCATCGCGACGATGGTGGTTATGGCTGTCATTCCATATACGCCAAGTTCTTGGAACGTTTTTAAGTCGGCTTGCAGTCCGGCGCCGCCGCTGCTGTCGGACCCAGCGATTGTTAATGCTTTATAAATCGTCATAAATCCATTCCTCCTTAAAGTGATAAAAATTATGTATGTATTATTTCATCATAGCACAAATAAATTGGATAAGGTAGCAAGTAATTTTGGCTAAGGCGGATCATGGAAGTGATACGCAAAAACGCAATACCGGTACTGCGCATCATGCGCAGTACCGGTATTGGCTTAGTTCGATGTCAATTGTTTTCCTAGTGCTTCTTCGACCGGGACATAGTTGTATCCAAGGTCGCGTGCGACCGCTTCGTAAGTGATTTCGCCGTTGGCGACATTGACGCCGAGCTTTAGCGCCGGGTTGTCCGAAATTGCTTGCTGGACGCCTTTGTTGGCGATTTGCAAGGCGTATGGAATCGTTACGTTGGTTAACGCGAGCGTTGATGTTCTTGGCACTGCCCCAGGCATGTTGGCGACTGCGTAATGAACGACACCGTGTTTGACATATGTCGGGTTATCGTGTGTCGTGACATGGTCGCTTGTCTCGACAATGCCGCCTTGGTCAATCGCGACATCGACAATGACAGAACCTGGTTTCATCGCTTTGACCATTTCTTCTGTCACAAGTTTAGGCGCTTTGGCGCCAGGAATTAAAACGGCACCGATCACAAGATCGGACTCTGCGACCGCTTGAGCGATGTTCATTGGATTGGACATTAATGTCGTAATTTGATGGCCGAAAATGTCGTCCAGCTCGCGCAGGCGGTCTGCGCTTAAATCGATGATCGTTACGTCTGCGCCTAACCCGACTGCGACTTTGGCCGCGTTCGTTCCGACGGTACCTCCGCCGATGATCGTCACTTTGCCGCGGCTCACTCCTGGAACGCCGCCGAGAAGTATTCCTTTTCCGCCTTTTGGTTTTTCTAAAAATTGCGCGCCGATTTGTGCTGCCATGCGTCCTGCAACTTCGCTCATCGGCGTGAGAAGCGGAAGCGTGCGGCCGACTTGCACGGTTTCGTACGCGATGGCGATCACGCCTTTTTCTTTCAGCGCGCGCGCCAGTTCCGGCTCTGCGGCAAGGTGCAAGTAGGTGAATAAAATGAGCCCTGGACGGAAATAGCCGTATTCGCTTGGCAACGGCTCTTTTACTTTCATGATCATATCCGCTTTTTCCCATACGTCTTGCGCTTGATCGATGATTTGCGCGCCAGCATTTGCATAATCTTCATTTGTGAAACCGCTTCCAATTCCTGCGTCTTTTTCCACTAAAACTGTATGCCCTGCTTGAACGAATGACATCACGCCCGCCGGAGTGATGGCGACACGGTTTTCGTTATTTTTTATTTCTTTTGGTATACCAATAATCATCAATGAAATCCTCCTTTGTACTGTAAGCTTAATTATAGTATAAACAGTTATCGTGATTTTTTCTTTGTTCGGAAGAAAAAAAGAAGCGCTATCATTTTGTGGATTTCCACAAATCAATGTAGCGCTTCGTATTTGGCAAGTTTAATATCGATATATAGTTTTACCTTTTGATTGATATCATGCAAGTCAATTTCGCCAATTTCGGCAATGCGTTTCAGCCGATAAGCGAGCGTGTTTGGATGAATGTTTAACGCTTCCGCCGTTTCATTGACGTTGCAGTCGCGGTCGAAAAACGTTTCAAACGTTTCGACTAAATCGGTATGGTGTTTTTCGTCATATGATTGCAATTTACGCAAAGCCGAATTGCCAAATTCCCCTTGTTGTGTTTTCTGCAACAATAGATCAAAAAATTGGTAAATGCCTAATTGTTCATATCCATGAACACGGTTGAGTTGCGCCGGAAATTTTTCTTTCATTTTCAGTACCGTTAAAGCTTGTTTGTAGCTTTTTTCAATGCATGTATATGTTTCGTATATGCCGCCGAAGCCGCTTTGAATGCTGCTTATGTGGAACCGCTCTTTCATTTTCGTCGCGAACGATTCGATAAAGCAAGTAAATTCTTTCAGCGGCTGATTCGTCGTTTTCGGCGCCGCTAATAAAATGACGTCGCTCTGGTCTGTCGTATAGAGAAGGAGTTGGATTTGCTGGGTTGTTTGCAGCGAATAAGAAATTTGTTTTTCAATTTCTTTTGTAATTTCGTTGGCGAAACGGAAAATGATGACAGAAAACAACGGAGCGGTTGGGATTTGCATCGCTTTGAAGCTTTCTTTAATTTCTTCCTCTGTCGCCATGTGCCCTGTTAGCAGCTTCCAAAAAAATTCTTGCACTCGTTCTTCTTTCTTGTTTTTTCGCATATGCAGCTGTAATACTTTATTTTTCGCCGCTTTTGCCGCTTTTTTCAGCAATTCCATATCCTCTTTCGATAGCGCCCGGTCTGTTTCCAGCGCCCAAATGAATCCAATCACTTCGTCATTTTTCCAAATCGAGACAGCGACACGGCTGCCGAGGCCGACTTCGGAAATGGAGGCGACGCGGACAGGTTCGCGACTGCTTAAAAGAGCGGGGATCGCCCCTTGCTTCCATAAACTGTTGATCACTTTTTCCGGTACGCGACGGCTGATAATCGTCGCGGTCCGCGCCGGGTCGGTATAGTCGTCGTGGGCGCTGTAGGCGATGAGGCGATGGTTAGCGTCTTCAATCGTTATCGGGCATTGCAAAAGGTCGCTGATGCGGTCGGCGAATTCTTCGAGGCTGTCGAAATCGCCACGGAAAGGGTCATCGTAATGTGTCATGTTTGTCCCTCATTTCGTCACATGAAATGGATGGGAAGGCATTTAAGCAGTCGTTTGTTTTTATTGTAGCGGTTAATGAAAAATTTGTGAATGAAACGGTTTTTGCAGAGGAGGGCGCAAAGGGCAGGAAATTTTGCTGCATTGGTCGAATTACAGGGGCGTATTAGTCGCCAAGATGGCGGCGAACGTTCGGTTCCATCGCTTTAACACGTTTGGGAGATCCAGAAAATAGGGGGAGAAATCGATATGAAACAATTGGAAATAGCTGTTATTCCCGGGGACGGAATCGGCAAAGAAGTCGTGCCGGCTGCTTTAGACGTGCTGCGCACGATCGCCGAGGTGCACGGCGGTCTGCAATTTACGTTTGTCGAGTTTCCTTGGAGCTGTGATTACTATGTTGAGCATGGAAAAATGATGCCAGATGACGGTTTGCAAACGTTACAAGGATTTGCAGCGATTTTTTTGGGAGCTGTCGGGAACCCGAAATTAGTGCCGGATCATATTTCGCTTTGGGGATTGCTATTAAAAATTCGCCGCGAGTTCGAACAGGTGATTAACATCCGCCCGGCGAAATTTTTCCGCGGGCTGCCGTCACCGCTGGCGAATCCGAACGATTTTGACTTCATCGTCGTCCGCGAAAACAGTGAAGGGGAATATAGCGAAATCGGCGGGAGGATTCATCGGGGCGACGACGAAATTGCCATCCAAAACGCGGTGTTTACCCGCAAAGGAACAGAGCGGGTGATGCGCTATGCGTTCGAATTGGCGAAAAAACGGAAAGGGCATGTGACGAGTGCTACGAAATCAAACGGCATTTTCCATACGATGCCGTTTTGGGATGAGGTCTTCGCACAAGTTAAGGAAGATTATCCGGAAGTTCAAACAGACTCGTATCACATCGATGCGCTTGCTGCGTTTTTTGTAACAAAACCGCATTTATTTGATGTTGTCGTCGCCAGCAATTTATTCGGCGACATTCTTACCGACTTGGGCGGAGCCATTATGGGCAGCATCGGCATTGCCCCGGCGGCGAACATCAATTTGAACGGAAAGTATCCGTCAATGTTTGAGCCTGTCCATGGTTCCGCTCCGGATATTTACGGGAAAGGCATCGCCAACCCGATCGGTCAAATTTGGACGGCAAAACTGATGCTTGACCATTTTGGCGAAGACGAATTAGGAAGCGTGTTATTAAAAACGATTGAAGATGTGACGGCAGACGGCATAAAAACTCCGGACATCGGCGGGAAAGCGACTACCCGTGAAGTGACGGACGAGATTTGCTGCCGCTTAAGACAATTGGCATAGACGAATATGTGAAATAATCATGAACTTTATGTCGTTATTCTTTGACAAATCTCTCATTTCCATTTACCCTGATAATGCGGAATTGCGGCTGCGGATGCAGGCAGGACTTAAGACGGGCGGATCGCGGCGTTTTAGGTCTTTTTTGTTCGGTGGATGAAGTTGAAAAAGACGAAAGGATGAGCAACATGTTTTTTAAAAAATGGTTTGGTAAAACAAACAAAGCGACTCATGAAGATGTTGCCGCTCCGTTAACAGGGATCGTAAAGCCGCTCGAGGAAGTTCCGGATCCTGTTTTTTCTGAAAAAATGATGGGAGACGGCATCGCGATTGAACCGACAGACGGGGAAGTTGTTTCGCCTGTCAACGGGGAAGTCGTGCAAGTATTCCCGACAAAACACGCGGTCGGATTGCGTTCCGAAGCAGGGGTGGAACTGCTTATTCACGTTGGCTTAGAAACGGTTTCGATGAATGGCGAAGGATTTACGGCGCACGTAGCGGCCGGAGACCGCGTCAAAGTCGGCCAGCGTTTATTAACGGTTGATTTGGATCTTGTCAAACAAAAAGCGAAAAGCACGATCACGCCGATTATTGTGACAAACGGAGATGTGGTGGCAAGCTTGCAAAAAACGTCAGAAACGAAAGCGACAAAAGGAGAAACGACCATTTTCCACATTGACATCAACGCGTAATGGTGATGAATCCATGGCGTTCCGGATTCATAAAATTTTAAATAACAATGCGGTTGTCGTATTGGATGATGGGAAAGAAAAAATTGTCATGGGAGCGGGAATTGCCTTTCAAAAAAGAAAAAATGATATTATTCCTCCTTCGAAAATTGAAAAAATTTTTGTGATGGAAGGGGAAAATGAAAAGTTTCAACAATTATTGCGGACATTGCCGGAAGAGCATATTGAAATTGCCGAAGAAATTATTAGCTATGCGGAGGGGCAGCTGCAAGCCCCGCTAAACAATCATATTCATATTGCTTTAACCGATCACTTATCATTTGCGCTTGAGCGGCTTGAACAGGGTTACCGCATCCAAAATAAATTGCTCAATGAAATTAAAGTGTTGTACAGAAAAGAATATCAAATTGGACTATGGGCGAAACAACTGATTAAGGAGCGGCTCGGCATTGAAATTCCGGATGATGAAGTGGCACATATCGCTCTCCATATCCATACCGCTAAGATGGACGCCGCCAGCATGAATAAAACGCTTCGGCAAACGACACTTATTCGCGAAATGGTCGATATCGTTCAAGCTGAACTAGGCGTTGATATGGATGAAGAAAGCATTTCATACCAGCGGCTGCTCACCCACTTGCGTTTTGCGATCAACCGCATTGAAGATCATGAATGGTTTCATTCGATGGATGATGAGATGCTTGCGCTCATTCAAGCAAAATATGAAAAAGAATACGCTTGCGCAAAAAAGATAGCCGAGCATGCGAAGAGTGAATATGGCCTCGAGTTTCCTGATGCTGAGCTCGCTTATATCGCCCTTCATCTTCAACGTTTACAAAAACGTTGACGAATGATTTCGATTCGATTATAATGAAAGCGCATTACAAAAAAATATCGTGGGATTGTTACTGCAAACGCAGGCAAGACCTAAAACGTATGAAGGGAATGGCAGATGTGTTTCTGCCATACTGCCCTTTGTATGTTTTAGGTCTTTTTTGCTTTTTTAAAAAATAAAAGAGAGGGGTTCACAAATGAATTACGAACACATCGCAAAACAACTCATTTCGTTGTTAGGCGGAAAAGAGAATCTCATCAGCGCCGCCCATTGTGCGACAAGGCTACGCTTAGTGTTAAAAGACGACAAGAAAGCGGACACAAAAGCGATCGAGAGCATTGAAGGGGTAAAAGGAGCATTTTCCAGTTCCGGGCAATATCAAATTATTTTCGGTACTGGTGTTGTCAATAAAGTGTACGACGCATTTGTAAAAGAAGCGGGATTGCAACATATAAGTACAGCTGTTCATCAAGAAGCAATCAAGCAAAAAATGAATCCATTAGCACGATTGGCGAAAACGTTATCAAACATTTTTGTTCCGATTATCCCTGCGATTGTTGCTAGCGGTCTGTTGATGGGACTATTAGGAATGATGAAAGCGTTCAAATGGGTTGCGCCTGATAGCCCGTGGTATGTGTTGCTTGATATGTTTTCGAGTGCGGCGTTTATCATTTTGCCGATCTTAATTGGTTTTAGTGCGGCGAAAGAGTTTGGTGGCACCCCATTTTTAGGGGCGGTCATCGGTGGGATTATGACACATCCCGCGCTGTTGAATCCTTGGGGATTGGCAGAAGCCAAGCCAGAGTATATGCATTTTCTCGGTTTTGATATTGCTATGGTTGGTTATCAAGGGACCGTCATTCCGATTTTGCTGGCTACTTATGTGATGTGTAAAATCGAGCGCGGATTACGGAAAATCGTGCCTCACGCGGTCAGTTTGCTTGTTGTTCCATTTGTGACGGTCATTTTCACTGGATTTATTACCATTTTAGCCATCGGCCCATTGGGCAACTTGCTTGGTGATGGAATTACGACAGTGCTTAACTTTATTTACCATTATGGCGGGGCGCTTGCTGGGCTTGTTTTCGGCGGCTTGTATTCTATGATTGTCATTACTGGTGTGCATCATAGTTTCCATGCAATCGAAGCCAACTTATTGGCGAAACTTGGCGTCAACTATTTATTGCCGATTTGGTCGATGGCCAATGTTGCACAGGGCGGGGCAGGGCTGGCCGTATTTGTGAAAGCGAAGCGAGCGAAAACAAAAGAAGTGGCTCTTCCATCTGCATTATCAGCTTTTCTTGGAATTACTGAACCGGTAATTTTCGGGGTGAACTTAAAATACCGTAAGCCATTTATTGCTGCGGCTATCGGCGGTGCGTTAGGAGGAGCGTATGTTGTATTTACAAACGTTGTTGCGAACGCCTACGGGTTAACGGGCATTCCGATGATTGCCATCGTCGCCCCGGAAGGAATGCAAAATTTAGTCAACTATTTAGTCGGGTTTGCAATTGCGGTAGTTTCTGCGTTTATTGCAACATTATTGCTTGGATTTCGCGAAGAAGAATGATTCAGTCATGCCTGATTCGCTGCGACAGAGGTGAGCAAAAATGAAATCGGAAAAAGAACAACAACTGATCGAACAAGCATATGCCGAAATGAAAAAATATCGAGACATGGTAGAAAAAGACTATTACCGCCTTCATTATCATTTAATGCCGCCGGTCGGGCTAATGAATGACCCGAACGGCTTGATTCATTGGAACGGCGTTTACCATGTGTTTTATCAATGGATGCCGTTTCATACTGGGCATGGCGCGAAATTTTGGGGGCACTATACATCTTGTGACCTTGTTCATTGGAAACAAGAAAAAATTGCGCTTGCCCCAAGTGAATGGTTTGACAAAAACGGATGCTATTCGGGAAGCGCCATTGACAATGATGGTGTATTGACATTATTTTATACAGGAAATGTGAAAGATGAATATGGAAACCGCCAGACGTACCAATGTATGGCTATGTCGAAAAACGGTATTGATTTTGAGAAAAAAGGAGTTGTTGTAACGCTTCCTGACGGCTATACGGCGCATTTCCGTGATCCGAAAGTTTGGAAAAAAGACAAAAATTGGTACATGATTGTCGGGGCTCAAAGCAACAGTTTGGATGGACGAGCGGTGTTATTTCGCTCAAAAAATCTTTTTGACTGGGAATATCTTGGTGCGATTGCCGGAGGAAATTTGAATCAATTAGGCGATTTTGGCTACATGTGGGAATGTCCTGATTTATTTGAATTGGACGGACAAGAAGTGCTCCTTGTTTGTCCGCAAGGGTTAAAAGCAGAAGGAATGAAATATCATAACGTGCATCAGTCTGGTTATTTTGTCGGGTGCCTTGATTACGAAACGGCCCAATTTTTTCACGGAGCGTTTACCGAATTAGACCGCGGCTTTGAATTTTATGCTCCACAAACGATGCTTGATGAAAAAGGAAGACGAATTTTAATCGCTTGGATGGGAGTTCCTGATCAAGATGAGGATAAGCATCCGACCGTTGCGCATCGCTGGGTTCATGCGCTCACATTGCCGCGTGAACTAAAACTGAAAGATGGTAAAATATATCAGAAACCAGTGGAAGAGTTGCAAATGCTGCGTAAGGATAAAATTGCATATTCTGGTGTCACAATCGCAAACGAAGAAATAATGTTAGAAGGAATCAACGGGGATGTGATCGAGCTTTATTTAGAAAACATTCATCTATTAGGAGACATGGAGATTGTTATTCGTAGCGAGGTACGCCTTATTTACCATAGCGGTGAACGTGTGTTGACATTAGAACGCAAAAGTTTTGCCAACGGGCTGACCGAAAAAAGGCAATGTTATTTGGAATATTTGCATTCGTTGCACATGTTTTTAGACACTTCCTCAATCGAAGTATTTGTAAATGGAGGAGAAGAAGTATTTACGGCACGGTTCTTTCCACATAAAAACAATCAAACGATTTCGTTTGCTGCCAATGGACAGCTTGTTTTTGACATTGAAAAATGGAGTTTGTAACACCGCATACGCCGTCGGTTGCGGTGTTGTTTTTTGCTAAAATAAGGGAGGAAGATATATTCAAAATGGGGGATTGAAATGAAATGGCAGACGCCACAACAATTGAAACAATTGCTTTGCCGTTTAGTCGAATATCCAAGCATCAGCGGGACGGAAGCGGAAATATCGATTGCGAAATTTATCGCAGAACAGTTGCGCGCCATTGATTATTTCCGAGGAAATAATGAGTTTGTACAATTGCATCCGACCGGAGATGGGCGCTATTTTGTTACCGCGCTTGTGAAAAAAGCGGAACAAGTGCGCGATACTGTCGTTCTCATCAGCCATTTTGATGTGGTCGATGTACAAGATTACGGAATGTGGAAGGACGCTGCGTTTTCGCCAGAGGAGCTGACGAAACGGTTTTACGAGCAGAAACAGCAGCTTCCTTCTAGCGTGCAAGCGGATCTCGAAAAAGGAGAATGGCTGTTTGGCCGCGGTGTGATGGATATGAAATGCGGGCTTGCTCTCCATATGTCGCTGATCGAGCAAGCATGCCACGGAGCGTTTGCCGGGAATTTACTTCTCCTTACTGTGCCGGATGAGGAAGCAAATTCAGTGGGAATGCGCGCGGCTGCGCCAGTGCTCGTGGAAATGGCAGAGAAATATGAGCTGACTTACCGGCTTGTCATCAATTCTGAACCGATGTTTGCGCGCTATCCGGGGGACAAAACGAATTACATTTACACCGGATCGATCGGGAAAGCGTTGCCGGGCTTTTATTGTTACGGAAAAGAAACGCATGTCGGCGAGCCGTTCGCGGGACTAAATGCTAATTTCATGGTGGCGCAAATTGCAAGCGAATTAGAGCTTAATACCGATTTTTGCGAAGTATTCGACGGGGAAGCCAGCCCGCCTCCGACTAGTTTATTGCAGACGGATTTAAAAGAAGAATATTCCGTGCAAATACCGCATCGCGCTGTGGCGCTATTTAATTTATTTTTGCAACAAAAACCGCTCGATGACGTGACGGATTCGTTAATTGCGGCCGCAAAGCGGGCGGCGAAGCGCATTGAAAAGCATTATGACAGCGAGGCGTCCCGTTTTGCGAAATTCGAAACATCAGTGCCGAAACCAATATTGATCAACGTATTTACTTTTGCGGAATTAAGAAAGAAAGCAGTGGACATGTTTGGCTCCAAAAAAGTCGAACAGCTTGAAGCAAGCGTGCTATCGATGGAAGCGGCGAAGGACGACCGGGAGAAAACGATCACGCTAGTCGACCGGCTCGCCATGCTTTGTAAAGATTTCGCGCCGATGATTGTGTTGTTTTATGCGCCTCCATATTACCCGGCTGTCAGCTCCGGCAGCGATCCGTTTGTTCAGCGCCTTGTTGCGAAGCTGCAAAAATACGCGCAAGAAAAACATGGCATTTTGCTTGTCCGACAACATTATTTTCCTGGAATTTCTGATTTAAGCTATGTCGGCTTGCAGCAATCTTTCGCTTCTCTACAAACGCTTACCGAAAATATGCCGATATGGGATTGCGGCTATCAGCTGCCGCTTGATGCACTGGCAAAATGGGACGTTCCAATGCTCAACATCGGGCCGATCGGGCGTGACGCCCACCAATGGACGGAACGCCTTAACGTTCGATTTGCGTTTAAGGAGCTAAAAGAGTGGCTGGAATATATAGTTGGCGAGACATTTGTAAAATAAAGAAGGACAGAGCCGTGAGAGGATAGGCAGGTTAATGCGCCTATCTTTTTTTATGGATAAAGTAGCGGTTCAATAAGATCCATAACGTGCAGATTGACGAAATAACAGCGGTCTTTTATATCTTAACATAAGATTATATCTTATGTTAAGATATATTTGAATAACAGGAGGGGGAACGGATGCAGATTGATGATGTTATTGAAATGATTAACGAGCAATGGACAGATATTTATTACTTATTACATTATGTTCATGAAGATCATATTACACACCAAGCGGTTCGTTTGTTGCAGTACATAGAAAAAAACAAAGAAGCAACGATTGGCGATTTAGCAAAACATTTAGCTGTCTCGCATAATACTGCTTCAGAGCATATAAAGAGGCTAATAAAAAAAGGACTGGTTGTGAAAAGAAGAAGCAGTGTAGATGAGAGAAAAGTGTTCGTTGTATTAACCGAGGAAGGGAGACGGGTATTATACCGGCATACCCGGTTGGACAAAGACAAACTGAAAAAAATTTTTAAGCAACTGGATCCATTGGATATCGAACTTATACAAAAGGCATTTTCTATTCTTAGCGAGGGAGCGAGAAAATGTTTGCGCTAGTCAAGATCGTTGTTTCCGCTATTATAATTGGCGGCGTCACAGAAGCGGCTCGGAGATATCCAGCCTTTGGCGGCGTTATCGCGGCATTGCCGTTAGTCAGCTTATTGAGTTTATTTTGGCTATATTTTCAAGGAGAAGAAATCCGCATTTTGAGCAAATTTATTGATGGAGTGTTGTGGGGGTTACCGGCAACCGCTTTTTTATTGTTCGTTATCGGCTTATGTTTCAAAGCTTCTTTTCCGTTCAGTTTATCCGTCGCGCTTGGGATAGTCGGTTGGGGAATGTTTCTCATGATACAAAACATTCTTTTCAAAAATATGTAAAGTTCATATGGCAATTGCACACTTTTATTGAATCATTCCGCAAAACCTCCTATAATGATAGAAAACATGTCTTTACACTTGTTAAAATAGGAGGATTTACATGAGTCGACAAACAATTTCGCAGCGGAAGCTGTTAGGAGTCGCCGGGCTTGGCTGGATGTTTGACGCGATGGATGTGGGCATGCTGTCGTTTATTATCGCGGCATTGCAAAAAGATTGGGGCTTAAGCGCCAAGCAAATGGGATGGATCGGGAGCGTCAATTCAATCGGCATGGCAGCCGGCGCGCTGTTATTCGGCTTGTTAGCCGACCGCATCGGCAGAAAAAACGTGTTTATTATCACCCTGTTATTATTTTCAATCGGAAGCGGTCTATCCGCTTTAACGACGACACTGGCGGCGTTTTTAGTTTTGCGCTTTCTCATAGGCATGGGTTTAGGTGGAGAACTGCCGGTTGCTTCGACGCTTGTATCGGAAAGCGTGCCGGCGCACGAACGCGGAAAAGCTGTTGTGTTGCTTGAAAGCTTTTGGGCAGTCGGCTGGCTGTTGTCCGCGTTCATTTCGTATTTTGTCATTCCAACATACGGTTGGCAAACAGCGCTATTGCTTGCGACGATTCCGGCGTTATACGCTCTGTATTTGCGATGGGGGCTGCCTGATTCGCCAAGGTTTACGAGCGCGCATAAAGAAAAAACAGTGTGGAATAACATTGCCAAAGTTTGGTCATCTGCTTACCGGAAAGAAACGTTCATGCTTTGGGTGCTTTGGTTTTGCGTTGTATTTTCCTACTATGGCATGTTTTTATGGCTGCCAAGTGTAATGGTCATGAAAGGGTTTAGTTTAATTAAAAGTTTCGAGTATGTCTTGCTTATGACGCTGGCGCAGCTGCCCGGTTATTTTAGCGCCGCGTGGCTTATTGAGCGGATGGGGCGGAAATTTGTGCTCATCACGTATTTGATCGGTACGGCTGTGAGCGCCTATTTCTTTGGCAATGCTGATTCGCTTGCATTATTGATGACTTCGGGAATTTTATTGTCGTTTTTTAATCTTGGCGCATGGGGGGCGTTATACGCCTATACGCCAGAGCTTTACCCGACTTCGGTTCGCGGCACGGGGGCCGGGATGGCAGCGGCGTTTGGACGTATCGGCGGCGTTTTAGGCCCGCTTTTCGTCGGCTATTTTGTCGGCAATGGCCTCACCGTCACGGCCATTTTTGCGGTTTTTTGCCTTTCCATTTTCGTCGGTGTGATCGCGGTATGGGCGCTGGGAAAAGAGACGAAACAGCGGGAATTGGCATAAATATTTGACAAAACGGAGAAGGAGCTATACCTTTAGGATAATTGCTCCTTCTTTTTTATGTATGCAAGAGAGGCGGTGAGTGAACCACTTGAATTCGTTTGTGTCTGTTGTCATTCCGACATACAATCGCCCGTACCCGCTTGCGGAATTATTGGAATCGCTGAACAGGCAGACATACCATCATTTTGAAGTGGTCGTTGTCAATGATGGGGGCGAGCGCGTTGACGATATTATTGCGTTATATCCGGAACTCGATGTTCATCTTATCCACTGCCGCGGCAATGTCGGACATGTCGAGGCGAGAAATATCGGTGTCAAGGCGGCAAAAGGGGAACTTATTATGCTTTGCGACGATGACGATTTGTTGCTTCCTTGCCATATGGAGCAAATGGTTGCGGAAATTAGCGATGTCGATTTCGTTTACTCGGATGTCGAAATTTTTCATTACCGGACGGAAAACGGGCAGCGCATCCCGACAGACCGCTTTTTATTCGCTTATGAATATGACCGGGAAGCGATGCGGAAATTTTCCACATATGTTCCGTCCGGAAGTTTATATCGCAAATTGATTCATGATCATATCGGCTATTTTGATCCGGGTGTTCACCATTATTGGGACTGGGACTTCTTTTTGCGCGTTTCCGGGTCGTTTCGCGTCAAACGTGTCGCGACAGCGAGCGTGTTATACGCTTTTTCCGATGCCGGGAATAACTTGTCGCGGCGGATGGACGACAAACGGAGAATGTATTTAAACAGGCTAAGCGAAAAGCACGGGCTCGGGAATTTGCCAATGAAAAACTTTTGGCTGCTCCTTGACGAACCGGAAGTGAAAAAACGAAGGGCAGAAAGCAAGATCGTTTGGGACGGGGAGCCGATCATATCGAGACTGTGGCATTTGAAACACCATTCGTAAAAAATGTTTTCAAGCATTGACGAGCGTTTTTCCATTTTGCTATTATAAATAGCAAAATGGAATATGGCGTGACGATGATGGATCGATAGTAGTTAACCCTCTCTTCTGTAGCGAGCCGGGGACGGTGGAAGCCCGGTGAAGATGGTTAATGAAACGGCAGTCCGGAGTTGCTTTCCTGAAAAGCGGATGCGCTAGTCGCATCAACTAGGGTGGAACCGCGGGAGCCACGCTCTCGTCCCTAGGCAATAAGGCCTAGTGGCGAGAGCGTTTTTGTTTGTTATGAAAACGGAAAAGGAGGAAGCAGTCATGTCAGTGACAATGGAGCAAATCGTTGCTCACGCCAAACATCGCGGCTTTGTGTTTCCGGGCTCGGAAATTTACGGCGGCTTGGCCAACACATGGGATTACGGCCCGCTGGGAACGGAATTAAAAAACAACATTAAGCGGGCATGGTGGAAAAAGTTCGTTCAAGAATCGCCTTATAACGTCGGTTTGGATGCGGCGATTTTAATGAATCCAAAAACGTGGGAAGCATCTGGCCATTTAGGCAATTTCAATGATCCAATGATTGACTGTAAACAATGTAAAGCCCGCCATCGCGCGGACAAACTGATTGAAAGCGCGCTAGAAGAAAAGGGAATCGAAATGGTCGTCGATGGCCTTCCGTTTGAAAAAATGGAAGAGCTTATTAAAGAGCATAACATCGCTTGCCCGGAATGCGGCAGCCATGATTTTACGAACATTCGGCAATTTAACTTAATGTTTAAAACATATCAAGGAGTAACGGAATCAAGCGCGAACGAAATTTATCTCCGTCCGGAAACGGCGCAAGGCATTTTCGTGAATTTTAAAAACGTCCAGCGTACAATGCGGAAAAAGCTGCCGTTTGGCATTGCGCAAATCGGAAAAAGTTTCCGCAACGAAATTACGCCAGGGAACTTTACGTTCCGCACCCGCGAATTTGAACAAATGGAGCTGGAGTTTTTCTGCAAGCCCGGCGAGGAGCTGAAATGGTTTGATTACTGGAAGCAGTTTTGCAAGCAGTGGCTGCTGTCATTGGGCATGAAGGAAGAAAACATCCGCCTCCGCGACCATACGAAAGAAGAATTGTCGCACTACAGCAACGCCACAACCGATATCGAATACAAATTCCCGTTCGGCTGGGGCGAGCTATGGGGCATTGCCTCCCGCACAGATTACGATTTAAAACAACATATGGAATATTCTGGGGAAGATTTCCGCTATATTGACCAGGAAACGAACGAACGTTACATCCCTTATTGCATTGAGCCATCCCTTGGCGCAGACCGCGTGACGCTGGCGTTTATGATTGACGCCTATGACGAAGAAGAGCTGGAAGATGGTACGACGCGGACGGTGATGCGCCTGCATCCGGCGCTTGCCCCTTATAAAGCCGCTGTATTTCCATTATCGAAAAAATTGGCGGAAGGCGCGCGCAACATTTTTGCGGATTTGTCGAAACATTTTATGGTCGATTACGATGAGACTGGTTCGATCGGCAAACGCTATCGCCGCCAAGATGAAATCGGCACGCCATTCTGTATAACGTATGATTTTGATTCTGAACAAGACGGCATGGTGACAGTGCGCGACCGCGACACGATGGAACAAGTACGAATTCCGATTTCTCAGTTAAAAAGCTTTTTAGAGGAAAAAGTGCAATTTTAACCGGTGGAGAGAAGAGCGCCTTTGCTTGGATAAGGCGCTCTTTCTTTTTATACTATGGAAATCGGAAAATGCCGATAATGTCAATGGATCACCATATTCTGAACAAGAAAAGCCACCTGCAGCTTTTATGTTAACAATGCAAGAAAAAGGAGGGAGATTTCCGTGCTGCTGACGCACGTCTTCCGACCAAGTTTTGATGATTGGATAAAATTTGCTCTTAGTTTAGCGCATGGAGGCTTTGAAAAAGGAAGCACATTTTTCCTGTTTTTTTACATCGTTTTCGCTTTGTTTCCGGCATGTTGTGCTTTTTCGCGGTTTTCCGTAATAATAGAAATAGGTTGTGCAGTTTATCGTTTCTGACGGGAAAAACGCCGATCGTCTTTATTACAATATGGAAATGAAAAAGGAGAAGCGAGATGCAAACATGGAAACGGCGAGCGAAGGAGCTGAAGCGAGAATTATTTGTGTTGTATTTAGCGTATAAAGACCGGCGGATTTCTTGGCTGTTGCGGTTGTTTACGCTGTGTGTCGTCGCTTATGCCTTCAGTCCGGTTGATCTGATTCCCGATTTTGTCCCGGTTTTCGGGTATCTCGATGATTTGCTTCTTGTTCCTCTCGGCATTTTTCTCGCTTTAAAATGGATGCCGAAGGAGGTTATCGATGAGTACCGTGCTCAAGCGGCGGAATTGGCGAAAAAAGAAAAGCCAAAAAATTGGTTTGTGGGCGGATTGATCATTGTTTTGTATGTGGCGCTGTTCGTTTGGTTATTTCCGTTTTTCGTTGAACGGTTTATAGATTGAAATTAGTTGTGATACATTAATGGTGAACAAACGAAAAGGAGTTTTAGGTATGGCGATTTTGAAAAACGACTGGGCTCCATTGCTTGAAGAAGAGTTTCGCAAGCCGTATTACATAAAGCTGCGTGAATTTTTGAAGGAAGAATATCGCACGCGAACGATTTACCCGGATATGTATGATATTTTTAATGCGCTCCATTATACCCCGTATTCGCAAGTGAAAGTCGTGATTTTAGGGCAAGACCCGTACCACGGGCCGGGGCAGGCGCACGGATTGAGTTTTTCCGTCAAACCGGGGGTTCCGCTGCCGCCGTCGCTTGTCAATATTTTTAAAGAGCTTCATGACGATCTCGGCTGTTATATTCCGAACAACGGCTATTTAGTAAAGTGGGCCAAGCAAGGAGTGTTATTGCTAAACACCGTATTAACGGTGCGGCGCGGCCAAGCGAATTCGCATAAAGGAAAAGGATGGGAATTTTTTACGGACCGCGTAATTGAGCTTGTCAATGAAAAACAAGATCCTGTCGTCTTTCTGTTATGGGGGCGGCATGCGCAAGCGAAAAAAGAGCTAATTACCAATCCGCACCATTACATTATCGAAGCGCCTCACCCAAGCCCGTTTTCCGCTGCGCGCGGCTTTTTTGGCCATCGCCCTTTTTCGCGGGCCAATGCCTTTTTGCAAAAAGTGGGGCGCGAGCCGATTGATTGGCAAATTGAAAATATTTAAGTAAAAAATTCTCTGTCGGAGCCGGAAGCCCTGTCTTGTTTTCCCCCTCTTTTTTCAAGGAAGAAGAGAGCGGGAAAAATGATGGGGCCGGGAGTTCAGCGCGATTTTATGAAGAATAGGAGTGAAAGTGTTGAATATACCGATTGCTGCTATTTTAACGAAAATGGAAGAACAGCTGCGGCAGGCAAAAACGGCTGCCAGCCAGCAACGTTTGCGTGAGCACATCGCTGCCGTTCGGGCTTTGTGTGATTTAGTGCTGGAGAAAGAGGAAGCAAAGGAAACGGCGGCCGTTTCTTCCGCCGCTGTGGTGCCGCTTTCCATCCCACAAGGGAAAAGCGAGCGAATCGACATTGGAGATGACGCGAATGGACCATCGCTGTTCGATTTTTAAGGCGGTTTCAAGGGATTTTGTGTGTTAAAAAAGAAACGGGACAAAGCGGTTATACGTTCGGTGTTGAAGAACTTACCCCTTCTGAAGCAGAAGAGTTTTTCTTTTATGTGGAAATACGTTATCATAATGATGGAGAATTGTTGATGAGGGGACGGAGGGAAATGAAAACGTTTGTGCTTCTTGGAGCGATTAACGCGTTTTTATCTGTGGCGCTTGGGGCATTTGGAGCGCATGGGCTAGAAGGAAAAATTCCGGGACATTACTTGGAAGTATGGAAAACGGGCGTGCAATACCAAATGTTTCACGCGCTCGGTTTGCTGGCCGTTGGGCTGTTGCTCGGTAAGTTTCCGAATGTTGGATTGTTGACGACAGCCGGGTGGATTATGTTTATCGGCATTGTGCTGTTTTCCGGAAGTTTGTATGTGTTAAGCGTGACGCAGATCAAGCCGCTCGGAATGATCACGCCGTTTGGCGGAGTTTCGTTTTTAATTGCGTGGGCGTTGATCGGATACGCGGCGGTGAAAGCATTATAATGGGGCAGGCAAACGTCTGCCCCGTGCTGTTTTCATCATGAAAAAAACGAGGTTGCCACATGCAGCCTTTGTTTTGTGTAACGGGATTTTTAAGAAGCTTTATCGCGGAGAATAGGTGCTTAATTCAGCAGTCGCGCCGGCAAACGGATATTCGTAGGCGATTTCCCCTTCAAACACGATGTAATCAAGGTAAATCATCGGCAATAAGTAGCGCCTTCCCGTTTGCGGTTCGCTTAAGATCAAATGGTCACGACCGGCCGCTTCGATGATGCCGCGGAATATTTTCGCGTTCCATTCCCGGTTGTTTTCGAACGTCATATATACAGTAGCTGTCTTTCCTTTGTTCAGGCGCAAAATGTTTTCAATGTATGATTGTTCAATTGGAAGCATGCCGGGGATGGACGGCTGGATGGCTGTTGTCGGTGTTTGCGCTGCGAAAGAAGGTGCTTGTGTGCCGAATGCAGGAGCTGCCGCCGTTAGTGGCTGCTGGGAGTATGGATAAGCGGTTGGATAATATGCTTGCGGGAACATGTATCCTCCATAAAGATACGGATAATAAAAATAAGGTTGTTGGCGTTCATCTTCCAAAAACGTATTTTCGTACGAGTTAGCGGACATAAGAGAGAAACCTCCTTCATGAAAATTTAATATACTCTTGGACAATCACTCTGTGACGGCGCATAAAAACAATGTGACTTATAACGGCCGGCGTTCCATTGATTAAACCATTGCGGCGGACACTCTCCTGCCGGTTTAAAAAACCAGAGTGAGTTTGTCGCAGGATGGTACCGCCAGCCGCGAATCACTTGACGGGCTAATTGAATGTCGGTGTCTCTCGCTCTTTGATAGAAATAACCCTTCCGTACCGCCTCGAACCCGCCCGGGCTTTGAAACACCATTTGGCGGATCGTGCGTATTCCCCGAAAATCAAGGCAATCGGCAATGCAGCGGTTCACTCCGACGTTTCCGACCATTAACATGCCAAGTTTTCCGTCGCCCTCTGCTTCCGCCCGCATCAGCCTTGCCAATAATCTCACTTCTTCATCTGTGCATGCCACAACAGCCATATTGTCACCTCAACTGTCTTTTTCTCAACAATATTAGGCTATTGATATAAGGAAAAAATGGTGACAATTGGACAATCCATTTTGAAAGTGAATTTCTGATTTTATATTTATGGAAGAAAAAAGTAGAATATGACAGAAAAAAGAGGATGGTCCAAAAAACAGGAGAACAACAAAAAAAATCCCGCTCCTTTTAATTAAAGAAAGCGGGAAGATAGGGAACAGGTTAAACATGGAAGAATAACGGCACTTTTTCTACTGTTAAACGGTTTCCGACAAAGAAGGACCCAAATTCCCCATAGCGGGCGCTCACTTCGTCAAAACGCATTTCGTAAACGAGCTTTTTAAATTGCAATGCATCGTCAGAGAATAATGTAACGCCCCATTCAAAATCATCTAAGCCGATGGAGCCAGTGATAATTTGCGTTACTTTGCCGGCATATTTCCGTCCTGTCATGCCATGGGCGCGCATTAAATTGCGGCGTTCTTCTATCGAAAGCATGTACCAGTTATCATTGCCTTGCCGGCGCTTGTCCATCGGATAGAAGCAAACGTGTTTCGTTTTCGGCAAAATTGGGTAGAGACGGCGGCGCACTTCCGGAATTTGATAAGGGTCCTCATTTCCAGAGGCTAAGTAGTTGCTTAGCTCGACGACAGAAACATAAGAATAGGTTGGCACTAAATATTCGGCCAGCTTTGTTTTGTTAAGTGCCGTTTCGATTTCATTCAATTCTTCGATCGTCGGCCGCAAAATCATAAACATAATGTCGGCTTTTTGCCCGACGATTGTATAAATCGCATGGCTGCCTTCTTGTTTGTCTTCTGTTTCCTGCCATTTTTGGACTAATGATAAAAACTCATGAATGGCTGCTTCACGTTCATCGCTTGTTAATGTTTTCCAAGCGCTCCAATCGACCGAGCGGAAGTCGTGAAGGCAATACCAGCCATCGAGTGTTTGTGCAGCTTCGCTCATTTTCTTCACTCCCTTATCTGTCATTTACAATTTTACTATACCATAGTTTGGCCAAGAAACGCTCGAATGCCGCATGTAAAAGATAATAAACTGAATTGTCTTAATAAATCGATTTTTTATGGCAATGCTTAACTTAGTTGCGTTTCTATATAATAAGAGTATCCTAGTATATAGGGGCATTTCAAACATTAGGGAGGATTCGTTCGTGAGCAGTGATTTATTTTCGACATTAAAAGAAAAAATAGCGGGAAAACAACGGAAAATCGTGTTTCCGGAAGGGCTTGATGAGCGTATTTTAACAGCGGTAAGCCGTCTGGCGAACGAGCAAATCGTCACGCCGATTGTCATTGGCAATGAAGAAGCGGTTAAGCAAAAAGCAAGCGAGCTTGGGCTGACGCTTCCGAATGTCGAAATCATTGATCCGCATCAGTACGGGGAAATGGACAAGCTTGTTGCGGCATTTGTCGAACGCCGCAAAGGGAAAGTGACGGAAGAAGCGGCGCGGAAGCTGCTTCTTGACGAAAATTATTTTGGCACCATGCTTGTGTACATGGATAAGGCGCATGGGCTTGTCAGCGGCGCGGCGCATTCGACGGCTGATACGGTGCGGCCTGCGTTGCAAATTATAAAAACGAAACAAGGCGTCCGCAAAACGTCAGGAGTATTCATTATGGTGCGCGGTGATGAAAAGTACGTGTTTGCCGATTGCGCGATCAACATTGCCCCGGACAGCCAAGATTTGGCGGAAATCGCTGTCGAAAGCGCCAACACGGCAAAAATGTTCGACATTGAGCCGCGCGTGGCGATGTTGAGCTTTTCGACAAAAGGATCAGCGAAATCGCCAGAAACGGAAAAAGTCGTCGAAGCGGTGCGGCTTGCGAAAGAAATGGCGCCTGACTTAGTGCTGGACGGTGAGTTTCAGTTCGACGCGGCGTTTGTTCCGTCTGTCGCGAAAAAGAAAGCGCCAGATTCCGTCATTCAAGGAGACGCGAACGTATTTATTTTCCCAAGCCTTGAAGCGGGAAATATCGGCTATAAAATCGCCCAGCGTCTCGGCAACTTTGAAGCGGTCGGCCCGATTTTGCAAGGACTCAATAAGCCTGTGAACGACCTGTCACGCGGTTGCAATGCGGAAGATGTGTACAAGCTGACGCTTATAACTGCGGCGCAATCGCTATAATTCAGAAAAAGGTGACGAAACGTCACCTTTTTTATGTTTATGGTATAATTTTTGCAAATGACTTTGTTAAGGAGAAAAGCCATGGTTCACGAATTGTTGCAACAGGCGAAATGGCGCATTATTGACCAGTCGCATTTCGGTCCGATGTTTGATGCAAAACAGTCGTTTGCGATCGATGACACCCTTTGTACATCGGTAGGAAAAGGGTTGTCCGATCCGGTTGTTCGCACATGGGTTCATTACAATACCGTCGTGCTGGGAATTCAAGATACGAAGCTCCCTCATTTGCGCGATGCCGTGTCATTTTTAAAAGCGCAAAAATACAACGTCATCGTCCGCAATTCAGGGGGGCTTGCCGTCGTACTGGACGATGGGGTGCTTAATCTGTCGCTCATTTTTCCAGAAACGACAAAAGCGATTGATATTAACCAAGGATATGAAGCGATGTGGCAGCTGGTACAGGCGATGTTTTCGGATTACAATAAGGCAATTGAAGCAAGAGAAGTCACCGGTTCTTACTGTCCGGGGAGCTACGATTTAAGCATTGCCGGGAAAAAATTCGCTGGCATCTCGCAGCGGCGCGTGCGCGGCGGCGTTGCGGTGCAAATTTATTTATGTATAAACGGCAGCGGCTCGGCGCGCGCGGAGTTGCTCCGCCGCTTTTACAAGATTGGCTTAAAAGGGGAGAAGACGAAATTTACATACCCGACGATTGTTCCGAGCACGATGGCGTCGCTTTCCGAATTGCTTCATGAAGAGTTGACGATATCGTCCGTCTTACTTTTATTATTTCGCACACTGCAATCGTTTGGCGGCAAGCTTTATTCGTCCGCTTTAAACGAGGAGGAGCTATTATTATACGAATATTATTGGGAGCGGATCGTCAACCGGAATGAGAAGTCGCTGATAGCGCAATAAACGGCTGCCCGTTTTTAACGGGGCAGCCGTTAGTCATTCTGCGATTTTTTCCAAATTTCCGTTTTGGTCCATCCGGAATTTGAGTGCTTGCCGCTCTTCTTCCTCCTGCAAGACGAGCTTGCGGGCTCTGTTAATAATTCTCACCAATGTTTCATAATCTTCCTGAATCGTTGAAGAGTTTTCTTCCAATTTGGCAATTTTCTTTTCTAATTCGTTATTTTTCGCGCGGATTTCTTCATTTTCTTTTCGCAAGCGCTCGTTTTCTTTTACTAATGATTCATGATCGCGATGAACGGTTTTGAACGTTTGTAAAAAGGTGATCACGTGATCGAGTGTCATCGGCGATGTTTCATTGGCAGAAGGCACGACCGCTGGCAATTGGACGATTTCTCCTATTTCCTCCAAAGAAGGAACAGGCGGATTGTACAATCGCTTTTTGCGCACCGCTTGTTGTTTGCCAAGCAGCCGCTGCCGTTCTTTCCGCTGCCGCTTTGCCAACTGCAGCGCTTGTTCATAGCGGCGGCGGACGACAGCGTTCCAGCGGAAGCCGCAGGCGGCAGATGTTCGGTTTAATTTATCGCCGACTTCTTCAAACGCGTTCAGCTGTGTGCTTCCTTCCCGCACATGCCGAAGCACCGTTTCTGCTAGTAGCAAATCGTCTTCTTCTGTCCATGCATCTTGACGTTGTTTCATCACTCTCAACTCCCTCTTTTTTTCTTTAATTTGTTAGTAGAAGCATGGACAAAAATAGGAAGTTTTATACTATTATTTTTTTTAAAGTTGCAAGAGTTTTTGATGAAGTCTGGGAATGGCAACAAACAGGTTGATTTTTCCTAAGGGCCGGCAGTGAGATTTTACACAATGCGCAAGGATTGGCCAGAGTCGCAGTCTATGCGGGGGCAACCTTGCTTAACATCTCGCGATGGGTGGGACGAAATGGAATAACCCCCGTGAGCAAACAAACTTGCATTGCCGGAAAAGAAGCGTTAGAATACACGTTAGTGCATAAACCTGCCGAGCGAAGAGAAGAGGTGACGAAAGATGGCGAATGAATTTCGCGTCTGCGCCGATTGCAAAGCGCCGAATTTAAAAACGTTGATTCCGCGTTTAAAAAAGCTGGACCCAAACGCGACGATCAAAATCGGCTGCCAGTCGTACTGCGGTCCCGGCCGCAAAAAAACATTTGCGTTTGTCAATAACCGTCCGGTCTCTGCGCTGACGGAAGATGAACTGATCGAAAAAATTGCTGAAAAATTGAAGAAAAGCTAAAAAATCGCCTTCATATTTAGGAAGAAGGTGATTTTTTGTTTCTATGTTTTAGGAAATACTGATAGGCAAATGAGGAAAAATCGAGTATTTTTTTATCGCCGAAAACGGCTTATAATAGATTCAGTCAGAAATGGAAGAGGGGATAACATGGCATATCCCGGCGGGCAGCTCAGTGAGGAAAAAGTATTTAAAGATCCCGTTCATCGATATATACACGTTCGCGACAAAGTCATTTGGGATTTAATCGGCACGAAAGAGTTTCAACGCTTGCGCCGCATTAAACAGCTTGGCACGACATATTTGACGTTCCACGGCGCCGAACATAGCCGCTTCAACCATTCCCTTGGCGTCTATGAAATTATCCGCCGCATTATTGACGATGTGTTCGTCGGCCGCGAACATTGGGACCATAGCGAACGGCTTCTCTGTTTATGTGCGGCGCTGCTGCATGATTTAGGACACGGGCCGTTTTCTCATTCATTTGAAAAAGTGTTCCGGCTTGATCATGAAGATTTCACCCAAGCAATTATTTTAGGGGATACAGAAGTCAACAAAGTGCTTCGCCGCGTGAGCGCCGATTTTCCGAAAAAAGTGGCGGAAGTCATTGCGAAAACATATCCGAATAAGCTTGTCGTCAGTTTAATTTCGAGCCAAATCGACGCTGACCGAATGGACTATTTGTTAAGAGATGCGTATTATACCGGCGTCAGTTACGGCAATTTTGACATGGAGCGGATTTTGCGCGTCATGCGCCCGCGTGAAGACCAAGTTGTCATCAAGCGGAGCGGCATGCATGCGGTGGAAGATTATATTATGAGCCGCTATCAAATGTATTGGCAAGTTTATTTCCACCCAGTGACGCGCAGCGCTGAAGTCATTTTAACGAAAATTTTGCATCGCGCGAAAAAGCTGTATGAAGACGGATACAACTTTCAAACAAAGCCGGTCCACTTTTATTCGCTCTTTGCCGGAAACGTGGATTTGCAAGATTATTTAAAGCTCGATGAAGCGGTCATATTGTTTTATTTCCAGCAATGGCAAGACGAGCGTGATGAGATTTTAAGCGACCTGTGCCGCCGTTTTGTTAATCGCCATTTATTCAAATATGTCGAATTTAATCCAACTAATGAACAGATGACAAAGCTGATCGAGCTGACCAGCTTGTTTAAAAAAGCGGACATTGATCCGGAATATTATTTAGTTGTCGATTCTTCGTCCGATTTGCCGTACGATTTTTACCGCCCGGGCGAAGAAGGGGAGCGGCTGCCGATTTATTTGCTGATGCCGAATGGAGAGCTTCGCGAGCTGTCGCGAGAATCGGTGCTTGTCGATGCGATTTCTGGAAAACGGAGAACCGATCATAAACTATATTTTCCAGCTGATTTTATTTACGATTTTTCGACGAAGCGAACAACAAAGAAAAAAATTATCGAAATTTTAGAGGGTTAGGAGATGACGGGGAGTGTTCACTGAACATGCAAAGGTGATGAAGGCGTTGGCGGCAGCTGGGGAAATCGTCGGCCGCAAAAAGCTGCAAAAAATGATTTACATCGCGAAAAAATTGCAATTTCCGTTTTACGAGAAGTTTGATTTTCATTTCTATGGGCCGTACTCCGAAGAATTAACGTGCCGCGTTGAGGAGCTTTGCGATTTAGGATTTTTGCATGAAGTGAAAGAGAAAAAAGGCGGCTATTTCCAATATCGCTATACGCTGACGGAAGCGGGAAAGCAGTTTTTAAACCATTATGATATCAAGATGCCCCATTTGCAAGAATGCATGCAAGATATGAACGAGCAAAACTCGCGGTTTTTAGAGCTCGTTTCGACAGTGCTCTATTTTGAGCATTTGACGAAAGAAGAAGTGAAAGAAAAAGTATTTTTATTAAAAAGCAAGCAGCGGTATACGGAAGAAGAAATCGAGCAGGCGTATGCGTACATAGAAAAATTGCGCGCCAAAGTAAAAAACGAAGTCCGCGCATGACGGGACTTCGTTTTTTCGTGCGCTTTTTTAATGAGGCAAAAAGGCGAGCTGATAGAAAAATAAGATGGCAAAAAGATAAACGAGCGGATGCACTTCCCGCCATTTGCCGCGCGTGATTTTTAACAGCGGATAAGAAATGAAGCCAAGTGCGATTCCGGTTGCGATGCTGGAAGTAAGCGGCATGCTTAAAATAATGAGAAACGCCGGGAATGCCTCATCGAGCTGATCCCATTGAATCCGGGCGATGCTGCCCATCATTAAGCTGCCGACGATAATAAGCGCCGGTGCGGTAATCGCCGCAATGCCGGAGACGGCGCTGACAAGCGGCCCGAAAAAGGCGGATAAGGCAAATAATATCGCGACCGTCAGCGCTGTAATACCCGTACGTCCTCCGGCGGCGACGCCCGAAGAAGATTCAATGTAAGCAGACGTTGGGCTGGTGCCGAACATCGCGCCAATCGTTGTTGCGACAGAGTCAGCAAGCAATGCTTCGCGGGCGCGCGGCATCGTTTTGCCTTTCATCAGTCCGGCTTGCTGGGCGACGCCAATCATCGTTCCCGTCGTATCAAAAATCGTTACAAGCAAAAAGGAGAATACGACGGCATACAATCCGTAATGAATCACATCGCCGATGGCGGTAAGCGGATTGGCGACAACAAGCCCTTCCGGAAGCGATGGCATGGAAACAAAACCTTTGTCAAATTTCAATTGCCCGGTGAAATAAGCAATCACGCCGGTGATGACCATCCCGAAAAAGAGCGCGCCATTGACGCCGAGCGACATCAGCACGAGCGTAACCGCCAAACCGATGAGCGTCAATACCGCCGATGGCGAATGTAAATCGCCAAGCGCGACTAAGTTTTGCGGATGTGCTTGAATAATTTTGGTTAAACGAAGGCCGATAAAAGCGATAAACAAGCCGATTCCCGCGGTAATGCCGTGTTTTAAATTTTCTGGAATCGCTTCGATCAGCTTGCTGCGAAACGGCGTCAGCGACAAAATGACAAAAACGATTCCGGCAACGAACACGGCCGAGAATGCGACTTCATAGGAAATATTGCCATGCGATCCGACAACGGAGTAGGCAAAATACGCGTTTAATCCCATCCCCGGCGCGATCGCGATCGGATAATTTGCAAATAACGCCATCCATAGCGTTCCAATGATGGTAGCGATAATCGTTGCAGTGAACACTTGGGAAAATGGAACACCGGCATCCGACAGCACGACAGGGTTAACGACGATGATGTACACCATCGTTAAAAACGTCGTGCACCCGGCGATGATTTCTGTTTTTAAATTCGTGTTATGTTTCGCCAAATCAAACATCGTTTACCTCCAAAATACGAACGTTTTGAATCACACATATAATAATATTCGTTTTTTCAAAAATTTGCAATGAAAAAAGCAAGGAACAGAAACGTTCCTTGCTTGTGCGCTTATTACTCGTCGCTTAAACGTTTTCCGGCGACCGCGTAATGGTTTTTCGACATTTCTTCAATAAACACGACAATTTTGTCTTTCGAGGCGCCTGTTGTTTCGGCGACCGCTTCTGTCACTTTTTCGACAAGCGCCTTTTTCTGCTCGTCCGTACGCCCTTCGAGCATTTTGATTGTAACGTAAGGCATGGGTCGTCCTCCTTTTGCTGGTCATTCGTCGTGTTTATTATATCATGAAAAAGGGAACTTCCGTCCACTTTTTCCGTATAATCATGTATACTAGTTAATAAACGATCAAATGGAAAAAAGGAGATAAAAAGAGTGGAACATTTATTGCCTTATTCGCTTCAGCAACTTCCATATGTGTTCATGGCGCTCGCGATTGCTTTTTCGGTCCATGAATTTGCTCATGCGTACGTCGCTTATAAGTTCGGCGACCCGACGGCGAAAAATGAAGGAAGGCTGACGCTGTCCCCGCTTGCCCATCTCGATTTGCTTGGCACATTGCTTATTTTTCTGGCCGGGTTCGGCTGGGCAAAACCTGTGCCGGTGAATCGTTTTAACTTTGCCAATCCGCGCCTTGCCGGGATTCTTGTATCGGCCGCAGGCCCTTTCAGCAATCTTCTCCTTGCCGCGTTCGGGTTTTTGGCATGGTATAGCATGATTCGCTTCGGCGTGATGGCGGCGATTCCAGATTGGTTTGCCGCCGGGTTTGATACGTTTTTTCAAATTTTTATCAGCTTAAATGCGGTGCTGTTTGTCTTTAACTTGCTTCCGTTTCCTCCGCTTGACGGCTACCGGATTATTGAGGATTTGGCGCCACAAGGCGTTCGCGCGAAACTGACGCAGTGGGAAAGTTACGGGGCGCTTCTTTTTCTGATTCTTGTGTTGACGCCGCTTGACCGTTATACGATACAGCCGCTTTTTAATGTGGCGCTTCCGTTTGTACTGGAAAACTTGCAATCCTTTTTTTCCGCGTTATTCTTTTAAGTGATGAAGGAGGGCGTTAGGATGGAGAAGAAAAAGAAAAATATCGGATTCAATATCATTAAGGATGATCCAACGGATGGCCACGGCGGATTTGGCGCTGGGGTGTTAAGCTTGGAAAATGTTTCCCCGGTCATTATCGACGTCGAAGCGGGGGAAGCGTTTGTGGATATGGGAGCGATGCATGCCCGGAGCGTAGTGGAGCGGGGAATTAAATTTTCACCAAATCGCGAGGAAGTGCCGAACGGAAAGCCGTATTGGATCGTATGGGTGACGATCGAGCGAAAAGAAGAGGGGCCGTATTATGCCGGCGTCACCGCATGCGAAATGACGGTCGATCGCGAGGCGCGCCGCGGCTATAAGCTGCTTCCGGAGCATGTGAATCGTTTAGATAAGTCACTAAAGCGCCGTATTATCGTCGATCATATGGACGAAAAATCAAAACGGGTACTTGCGGACTTTTTAAAACAACATGATATCGAAATGTGGAATCGTTCGAGCGAGGAATTGCGAAAAGGATTGGAAGGCGGGGAATAAAAAGGGGAAAAAACTGCTTCTTTCATGGATTTCCATATATGTGACGTTTTTGTGAACGTCCTATGGCGGGTACTTGTCGTTTCGTAGGAAACAAGGTAAACTAAAGCTACATGTATAACACAATAAAACTAGGACAAGGAACTCCCCAAGCGAAACTGCTTGGGGAGTTCCTTTTAAAACCAAGGAAACCATTTTTCAAACCAATTTTTCTTTTCTTCCTTGTTTTTGGATTTTTTGTGATGCAAATGGTCGGTGCAGTAGTCGGTCGGTTCTGTGCCGGCGATATAATAAGTGAGGCGTTTTACCGGACATGATTTCGTCGCGAGCTTGCCGTTGTCCGGGTCGACATAGACGCCAACGACCCCTTTTGTTGGTTTAAATTGTTTCTTTGGCTTTCCTTGCAAACTCTCTTCCATAAACTGCACCCAAATTTGTTTGGCGTATTGTTTCTCCGCAACTTTATCCATCGTTTCCCCGCGGTCGTAGCCGGTCCATACCCCCGCGACCAGCTGGGGGGCAAACCCGATCATCCAACTATCTGTTTTGGTCGTTCCCGATTTTCCCGCGTATGGGCGCGTAATCTGTTTGCGGATCGATTGTCCGGTGACGGTGGTGTAGTCGTTTAATTTCGGGTCAAACATGCCTGTCATCAGTTGGACTGTTACATATGCGGCGTCCGGATCGAGCACTTGCTTGCTTGATGGTTTATATTCATAAATCGTTTCTCCTTTATGATTGACGACTTTTTTTATAAAAACCGGCTCGGTTTTTTTGCCGTTATTGGCAAGCGCACTGTAAGCCCCCACCATGTCGATCACTTTCACCGGCAATGTGCCGAGGGCAAGGGAAGGCACTGCTTTTAATTTGCTTGTTATGCCAAGTTTTTTCGCTGTTTCGACAAGTTTGTCTTCACCGATAAATAAATGTGTTTTTACGGCGAATACATTATCCGACAAGGCAATGGCCTGTGCGAGCGTTATCTCGTCATTCGCATAATAGTTATTGTAGTTGTGCGGCGTATAGGTCTCTTTTCCATTGTCAAAGGTAAAGGTAGTCAGCTCGCTTCGCATTTGCGTCGATGGCGTGAATCCTTGCTGAATGGCCGCATAATAAAGAAACGGTTTAAATGTCGAGCCCGGCTGCCGCTCCGCTTGCACCGCGCGGTTGAAAGGGCTTTTATCGTAATCTCTGCCGCCGATGAGCGCTTTTACTTCTCCCGAGCGAGGATCCATCGCGACAAACGCCACTTGAATGTCCGAATGAGGGTCAATGATGTCATGAATTTTTCGTTCTGCAATTTCTTGCATTTCCGGATCGAGCGATGTATACACACGCAATCCGCCCGTTTCAATCACGCGTTCATCCAATCCTAATTGATTGCGCAGCGCATATTTCACCACATCTTGAAAATAAGGGGCAATTTTTTTCTTTCCCGCTTCGTGATGGCGGGAATAAACAAGCGGGGTTTGATACGCTTGTTCCGCTTCTTTTTCGCTGATGTATCCGGCTTCGGCCATCGACGAAAGCACCGTTTTTTGCCGCGCTTTCGCCCGCTTTTCGTTAATGAACGGCGAATAGTAATACGGGCCTTTCGGGATCCCGGCCAGCATCGCTGCTTCGCTTAGTGTTAGCTGTTTTGCCGGTTTTCCAAAATAATAATGGGCTGCCGCTTCGATTCCGTAAGCGCCATGGCCGTAGTAAATGGTGTTTAAATACCCTTCTAAAATTTGTTTTTTGCTGTAGTTCGCTTCAAGACGGATCGTATATAACGCTTCTTGCAATTTCCGCGTCCATGTTTTATCGTGGTTTAAAAATAAATTGCGCGCATATTGCTGGGTAATGGTGCTCGCTCCTTGCACTTTCGCCATCGCCTTGATATTCGCGACAACGGCGCCGATAATCCGTTTTATATCAAAACCGTGATGTTCATAAAATTTCCGGTCTTCAACAGCGATTGTCGCCTGTATGATATAGGGGGATATATCATCAAGATCTACCCAGTAACGCGTTTGCCCGTTGTCACTCTCGCCGATTTTCGAGCCGTCATCCGCGTAAAAAATCGTCGTTTGCGGCACGGCTAGAGGTGGGGCCCCTTTTAATTTGGCGAACGCGATCAAACCGGCAAGCGCAACGGTGAAGAAGATTGCTAGGATTAAACTGATGAAGGCAAACGCCCGGATGTATTTCCACGTTCCGCGGAACCGGCTGCTTGGAATGATTTCCAACGTCCATCACCTCATGACCGTATTTGTATTAGTATGAAAAAATTTTTTCTATTTTAAACATTTTTCTATCAAGTTTCACTTGCATTTTTGCTAGATTGCTCTATACTTTTTCATGTTTGGTTTTTTCTTCGCTAGGGAAAGATGAAAGTAGCGTTTTGTATATAGCTGAAATGTGTTAAGAAAGGGTGTTGAACATGGAATTATGGTTTACGGAAAAGCAAACAGAGCACTTTGGCATTACCGCGAGAATTAAACGCACTTTACATACAGAGCAAACCCCGTTTCAAAAGCTGGATATGGTCGAGACCGTGGAATTCGGCAATATGCTTATTTTAGACGGAATGGTCATGACAACGCAAAAAGATGAATTTGTCTACCATGAAATGGTTGCGCATGTTCCGCTTTTCACCCATCCGAATCCGGAAAACGTGCTTGTCGTTGGCGGTGGTGACGGCGGCGTTATCCGCGAAGTGCTGAAACACCCGAGCGTGAAAAAGGCGACATTAGTTGAAATTGACGGCAAAGTCATTGAATGTTCGAAAAAATATCTTCCGGAAATCGCTGGCAAGTTAGATGACCCGCGTGTAGAAGTAAAAGTCGATGACGGTTTTATGCACATCGCGAAAAGTGAAAACGAATATGACGTTATTATGGTCGATTCGACAGAGCCGGTCGGCCCGGCCGTCAACTTATTCACAAAAGGCTTTTATGCCGGCATCGCAAAGGCGCTGAAAGAAGATGGCATTTTCGTCGCGCAAACGGACAACCCTTGGTTTAAAGCGGAGTTAATCCGCAACGTCTATCGCGATGTTCGTGAAATTTTCCCGATTACGCGTCTTTACACTGCCAATATCCCAACATATCCAAGCGGTTTATGGACGTTTACGCTCGGTTCGAAAAAATACGATCCGCTTGAAGTAAGCGACGAACGTTTCCATGACATTGATACGAAATATTATACAAAAGAGCTTCATAAAGCTTGTTTTGTTCTGCCGAAATTTGTCGCTGATTTAGTGAAATAAGGGAGGGCGCGCAAATGCGATTTGATGAGGCGTATTCGGGCAACGTTTTTATTAAAAGCCATCCAGATTTTGCGGAAAGCGAAGCGGTCATTTACGGAATGCCGATGGACTGGACGGTAAGTTACCGCCCTGGTTCCCGCTTCGGCCCGGCCCGCATTCGCGAAGTGTCGATCGGGTTGGAAGAATATAGCCCATATTTAGATCGTGAGCTTGGGGAAGTAAAATATTTTGATGCGGGCGATATTCCGCTTCCGTTTGGGAACGCGCAGCGCAGCTTGGATATGATCGAAGATTTCGTGGATAAAATTTTAGCGGCCGATAAATTCCCGCTCGGCATCGGCGGCGAGCATCTCGTCTCGTGGCCGGTCATTAAAGCGGTGTATAAAAAATATCCTGATTTGGCGGTCATCCATATGGACGCCCATACGGATTTGCGCGAACAATACGAAGGGGAGCCGCTTTCCCATGCGACGCCGATCCGCAAAGTCGCGGAGCTTATAGGCCCGACAAACGTATTTTCGTTCGGCATTCGTTCAGGCACGAAAGAAGAGTTTCAATGGGCGAAAGATAACGGGATGTACATCGCCAAGTTTGAAGTGCTCGAGCCGCTTCGGGAAGTGCTGCCAAAGCTTGCCGGCCGCCCTGTCTATGTCACGATTGACATCGACGTGTTGGACCCTGCCCACGCTCCGGGGACGGGAACGGTCGATGCCGGCGGTATTACGTCGAAAGAACTGCTGGCGGCGATTCACGAAATCGCCAAATCGAACATCCGCGTCGTCGGAGCCGATTTGGTGGAAGTAGCTCCTATCTACGACCATTCGGAGCAAACCGCCAATACAGCAAGCAAACTTATTCGCGAAATGATTCTCGGCTGGGTGCAAAAACGCAATGCGTAAATGAGATATTGTTTTTTGGCGCAGAAAAAAGCGTTCCTTATGGAGATGATCCACTAGGTGCAGCGAAAATCTTTTATGGTGATTGCGTTTGGGCTGAACGTGTTGCCAAAAGAATAACGCACTTGAGGCGGCTTCTTTCACACAGGAGCCGCTTTTTCTTGTTTGCCGACAATGGAGGGGAAGCCTCTTGAACAGGAGGAAACGATTCCATTATACTTAATAAAGTTACTACTCTTGTTTTTGATCATAAGGGTGTGTCCTTGATGGAAAAGCAAAACGGAATCCCTATTCTTCTCAAGCAAGTTACCGATATTCGCGACGGATTGCGTAAAGAGACGGTCGCTTTGGAAACGGAAGGGGTTTGCTACATAAAAGAAAATGCCGTTTATTTGCAGTTTGCCGAACAGCAAGAGCTAGGCAAAATAAACACGGTGGTGAAAATAACGGATCGCGAAGTGGTTGTGATGCGGTCCGGAGCGGTTCGGATGCGCCATGTCTTCCGCAAAACAGAAGAAACAACAGGGCAATACTATACTCCGTTCGGGCAGTGGACGATGAAAACGAAAACGGACAATATCGAATTCCGCTATAATGAAAAACGAAAACAAGGGCACCTGTTTTTATCATATCAATTGGAAATGCAAAATGAACAGGCGGGACGTCATGCGATGACGATTATGTTTAAGGAGGCATAGATCCATGAATATTGTTGAACAAATGAAAGAACGCATGAAAGAGGAAATTAAGCGCGCGGTCGTCAGCGCGGGGCTTGCCAAGGAGGAAGAAGTGCCGGATGTCATTTTAGAAGTCCCGAGAGAAAAAGCGCATGGAGATTATTCGACAAATATGGCAATGCAGCTGGCGCGGATTGCCAAAAAACCTCCGCGCGCGATTGCTGAAGAAATCGTCAAGCATTTTGATCAAACGAAAGTGTCGGTAAAGAAAATTGATATTGCCGGTCCTGGCTTTATTAACTTTTACATGGATAACCGTTATCTTACGGAACTCATTCCAATGATTATCGAGGCGGGCGCATCGTATGGGGAAACAAATGTCGGAAAAGGGCAAAAAGTCCAAGTGGAGTTTGTTTCCGCGAATCCGACCGGCGACTTGCATTTAGGGCATGCGCGCGGCGCAGCGGTCGGCGATTCTTTATGCAACATTTTAGAAAAAGCAGGGTTTGATGTAACGCGCGAATATTATATTAACGATGCGGGAAACCAAATTTACAATTTGGCAAAATCGGTGGAAGCCCGCTATTTCCAAGCGCTTGGCATCGATAAGGAGATGCCGGAAGACGGCTATTATGGCGACGATATTATCGAAATCGGGAAAAAGCTCGCCGAGGAGCATGGCGACAAGTACGTTCATATGGATGAACAAGAGCGGCTTGCCTTTTTCCGCGAGTATGGTCTCCGTTATGAATTAGAAAAAATTAAAAAAGATTTGGCAGACTTCCGAGTGACATTTGACGTTTGGTATTCGGAGACATCTTTATATAAAAGCGGAAAAATTGATGAAGCGCTCGCCGTATTGCGCGAACGCGGGCATATTTACGAAAAGGATGGCGCGACATGGTTCCGCTCCACAACGTTTGGCGACGACAAAGACCGCGTCTTAATTAAGCAAGACGGCACGTATACATATTTGTTGCCGGATATCGCTTACCACCAAGACAAACTGCGCCGCGGCTTTGCCAAAATCATTAACATTTGGGGCGCAGACCACCACGGTTATATTCCGCGGATGAAGGCGGCAATTGCGGCGCTTGGCTACGATCCTGACGTGCTCGAAGTCGAAATCATTCAGTTAGTCAATTTGTATCAAAACGGCGAGAGAGTAAAAATGAGCAAGCGGACCGGAAAAGCGGTAACGATGCGCGAATTGATGGAAGAAGTCGGTCTTGACGCGACGCGTTACTTCTTTGCGATGCGCTCCAGCGACACTCATTTGGATTTTGACATGGACCTTGCTGTGTCGCAGTCGAACGAAAACCCGGTGTACTACGTGCAGTACGCCCACGCGCGCGTTTCCAGCATCCTTCGCCAAGGGGAAGAACTCCAGTTATCGTACGAAGGCGATTTGCAGCTTGATTATATCCAAACGGAAAAAGAAATAGAGTTGTTGAAAAAACTGGGGGAATTTCCGGGCGCTGTTTCCGAGGCGGCGCTCAAGCGGATGCCGCATCGCATCACCGGCTATGTTTTTGAGTTAGCGTCAGCGCTGCACAGCTTTTACAATGCGGAAAAAGTATTGGATCCGGAAAACGCCGAAAAAAGCCGGGCGCGGTTAGCGTTAATGAAAGCCGTCCAAATCACGCTGCAAAACGCTTTAGCGCTCATTGGAGTATCGGCTCCGGAAAAAATGTAAAAAACAAAAAACCAGTCTCGTGAAGGCAGCTGCCGCATTGTGGCGCGGCGTCACGAGCCGGCGGCGCCTTGGAGCCGGAAAAGAAAGGCGCCCGTTTGAACCATGGGGAAAATGGAAGACGTTTTTGGAGAATAATGATACAATAGATGCGGGAAAGAGGGGGAATCTTTGCGGGTGCCCCCTCTTTCTTATGGGCATAATGACAATAAAACAAACATGGAGGAAAAACCAATGAAAGAAGTGATTTTATCATTAGTGACAGGCGTTGTAGTCGGCTTTTTATTTACGCTGTTTCGTTTGCCGATTCCCGCTCCTCCGGCGTTAGCAGGCATTGCCGGCATTGTTGGGGTGTACTTAGGAATGAAAGTGTTTGAATGGGTGAGTTATTTTTGGAAATGAAACATGTTGAGGGCATCGCCCTCAACATGTGTTTTTGGAAACCAATGAAACGTTACAGCCATGCGGAAAGGATCGATGATAGCGATTCTTTGCCGCGCTGCCATAATGTCCGCTTTTGCCAAAGATCAAGCGTCAGCCGTTCCGAGCGGGCCAGATCGCGCTGAATCGCTTCTTTCACTCGTTGCACGAAGGGGCGGTCATAAATATAACAATTCATTTCGCTGTTTAAAAACATGCTTCGTTTATCAAAGTTTGCTGTACCGATATCACAGCACTTTTCGTCAATCACCATCGTTTTGGCATGATAAAATCCTTGATAAAATCGATAAATGTGCGCTCCGGACTTTAAAAGGCGGTAAAAATACGGATACGCGGCTTCTTTCACAAACGGGTGATCGGCTTTTAACGGCACGAGAATCGTGACCTTTACACCGCGGGAGAGCGCTTCAAGCAGCGCGTTCATTACGGCGCGGCTAGGGATGAAATACGGGCTGCCGATGACTATTTCTTTCGTTGCCTGGCGGATGAAGTGGATGAATTGCTGTTCTAACGAATGGCCGTTCGTGGCAATAAGCTGGTGGGAAACCGTTCCTTTTTGGAGAGAAGGAAAATACCGGTGTTTGGTGATAGACGTTTTCGTCGCTTCTTCCCAATCGCGGCAAAACTGTGTTTGTAAATCGCAAACCCCTTCTCCCACTATTTTTAAATGGTAATCGCGCCACTGGCCAAAATTTGGATCTCGCCCGACATATTCGTTGCCGATGTTGAAGCCGCCAATATATCCGACCTTTCCGTCAATAACGGTAATTTTCCGGTGATTGCGCCGGTTGAGCCGGTAAAAGAAAAACGGGAAACGGGGCTTATGCGCATACGCGAATTCCACCCCGCTTTCTTTTAAGGAGCGGATCAGCTTTTTTGGAAACCCGAAGCTGCCGACCCAATCAACGAGAAGACGAACGCGGACCCCTTCTTCTGCCTTTTGTTTTAACAATTGGAAAAATTGCTGGCTGATTTCATCCGTCTTGACAATATAAAACAAAATATGGATATGATGTGTTGCTTTGCGGATTTCGGCAAAATAATCGGCGAATAGTTGCGTTCCGTCGATGAAAAAAGAAAGATTGCTGCGGCGTTCTTGATATACGGTTTTTGCTTTTTTCTTTTTGTTAAAGTGTTCCCCGAGCTTGTCATCGGCGTAAATTAACGCTAATATAGTGACAATAACGAAAAAGATGGCCATTTCGTCCCCTCCTGATTACATCGTTATTTATTAATGTTGCCCGTTGTCATAAAAAATAGCAGGACAACTCGCAAAAAACGTTATTGACTGAATGCTCATTCATATGTAAAATAAACGCAAGGCAATAATTCAGAAAATTTATTTTGTTGTTAATATTTTTGAATGGCATTTCATCGATTCAAAGGGGAAGGGGAGAGAGCGATATGAATCCGCTGCTGGTCATTAATTTTCTTGCGTTTTTGTTTGTAACCGCTTACGCAGTCTACCTTTTTGCCTATTTAGTCAAAACGCGTGCCGCTTACATCAAGCTCGGCAAAAAAGTGGAGTTTGACGGAAAAGTAAAAGAGCGTCTGCAAAGCATTTGGGTGAACGTATTCGGGCAGAAAAAGCTGCTAAAGGATAAAAAAAGCGGAATCATCCATGTGATGTTTTTCTATGGGTTTATCCTTGTCCAATTTGGGGCGATCGACTTTATTATTAAAGGCCTTGTTCCCGGAGCCCACCTCCCGTTAGGTCCGCTTTATCCGGGCTTTACGTTTTTCCAAGAAATCGTTACTTTGCTTATCTTGATTGCCGTTTTCGCTGCGTTTTATCGCCGTTATATTGAAAAACTTGTTCGTTTGAAGCGGGATTTCAAAGCAGGACTCGTGCTGATTTTTATCGGCGGGTTAATGATTTCTGTCTTGTTCGGAAACGGAATGAGCATGATTTGGCACAACGAAGAAGCGGCATGGAGCGAACCGGTCGCGTCATTGATCGCCGGCGCGTTCCGCTGGGTCGGCGAACCGGTCGCTGCAGTATTGTTTTTTATCGCATGGTGGGTGCACTTATTGATTTTGCTGGTATTTTTAGTCTATGTGCCGCAATCGAAGCACGCGCATTTAATTGCCGCGCCGGTTAATGTCTTTTTCAGCCGCTTGTCCCGGCCGAAGTTGTCGAAAATCGATTTTGAAGATGAAACGCAGGAATCGTTTGGCGTCGGCAAAATTGAAGATTTTTCGCAAAAACAGCTCATTGATTTATACGCCTGTGTCGAATGCGGACGATGCACAAGCATGTGCCCGGCGACGGGAACCGGGAAAATGTTGTCGCCGATGGATTTAATTTTAAAATTGCGCGACCATCTTACGGAAAAAGGCGCTGCGATCACTTCCCGCGCTCCTTGGGTGCCGGCGTTCGCTTTCAAGCATACAAGAGGCAATCAATTGGCGCTTGCCGCCCAAGGCGTGCAAGAACAAGCGGCCGCGCTGGAAATGCCGAGTTTAATCGGCGATGTGATCACAGAAGAAGAAATTTGGGCGTGCACAACATGCCGCAACTGTGAAGACCAATGTCCAGTGATGAACGAACATGTCGACAAAATTATCGACCTTCGCCGCTACCTTGTCCTTACCGAAGGAAAAATGAATCCAGATGCGCAGCGGGCGATGACAAACATCGAACGCCAAGGAAATCCGTGGGGGCTGAACCGGAAAGAAAAAGAAAATTGGCGCGAGCTTCGCGATGATGTGCATATTCCAACCGTCAAAGAACTGAAAAAAGCCGGCGAGGAATTTGAATATTTATTTTGGGTCGGATCGATGGGGGCATTTGATAACCGCAGCCAAAAAATCGCGCTGGCATTTGCGAAATTATTAAACGAGGCGGGCGTAAAATTTGCGATTTTAGGAAATAAAGAGAAAAATTCCGGAGACACGCCGCGCCGTTTAGGAAACGAGTTTTTATTCCAAGAATTAGCCGCCAACAATATTGCCGAATTTGAAAAAGCGGGCGTGAACAAGATTGTCACAATCGACCCGCACGCGTATAACACGTTTAAAAACGAATACCCTGATTTTGGCTTTAAAGCGGAAGTATACCATCATACGGAACTGCTCGCGAAATTGATTGAGGAAGGCAGACTAGTGCCGAAATATGAAGTTAAAGAACGGGTGACGTTCCATGACTCCTGTTATTTAGGCCGCTACAACGATGTGTATGACGCGCCGCGCAACATTTTGCAGGCGATTCCTGGCATCGAGCTCGTTGAAATGGAGCGCAACCGCGAACGAGGCATGTGCTGTGGCGCGGGCGGTGGTTTAATGTGGATGGAAGAGACGACTGGAAACCGCATCAACGTGGCCCGTACCGAGCAGGCGCTTGCCGTCAATCCGACGGTCATCAGTTCCGGCTGTCCGTACTGTTTGACAATGCTCACGGACGGCACAAAAGCAAAGGAGGTGGAAGATCGCGTCTCTGCTTACGACGTTGCGGAATTGCTTGCTAAATCTGTATTTGGCGAGGAAAAAGAAACTGCTTCATAAATTTTTTTGAATATACAATTCTAATTTTTAAAAATATTAGTATAATAGAAAGAGAAGGTGTGCCTTTATCCGTACACCTTCCGTTCACCATCGCATTGAGCGAGCGTTCAGTCTGTGTTTTGTAATCGCTTTCTTTTATGAATAAACAAAGGGGAGAGGTTTATGGGAAAAACGGTGATTTTAAGTGGGGTTCGCACGCCGTTTGGAAAATTCGGCGGTGCGTTAAAGCCGCTTACGGCGGCGCAGCTCGGCGGCATTGCTGTGAAAGAAGCGCTTCATCGTGCCAGAGTCAGCGGCGAGCAGGTCGATCAAGTCATTTTAGGAACGGTGCTGCAAGGAGGGCAAGGCCAGCTTCCATCCCGCCAAGCGATGCGCTATGCTGGCATTCCGTGGGAAGTGCGGACAGAAACGGTTAATAAAGTGTGCGCTTCGGGAATGCGGAGCGTCACACTTGGCGATCAAATCATCCGCCTGGGAGATGCCGAAGTCATCGTCGCGGGCGGAATGGAATCGATGAGCAATGCGCCATACATTTTGCCAAATGCGCGTTGGGGATTGCGAATGGGCGATGCGGCTGTCAAAGATTTAATGGTATATGATGGTTTAACATGCAGTTTTACCGGAGTTCATATGGGGGTCTACGGCGGCGAAACGGCGAAAGAATTGGAGATTTCCCGCGAAGAACAGGATGAGTGGGCATACCGCAGCCATCAGCGGGCGATTGCGGCGATGGAAGCCGGATTATTGGCGGAGGAGATCGTACCAGTGGAAGTTCCGCAGCACAAAGGGGAGCCGCTGTTGGTGGAGCATGACGAAGCACCGAGAAAAGATACGTCTCTTGAAAAACTGGCGAAGCTGCCTCCTGTATTTGACCCGGAAGGGACGATAACAGCGGGAAACGCTCCCGGAGTCAATGATGGCGCTGCCGCACTTGTGCTGATGAGTGAAGAAAGAGCGGCGCGCGAAGGAAGAAAACCGCTCGCGACGATTTTGGCCCATGCATCGATTGCCGTTGCGGCAAAAGACTTTCCGAAAACGCCGGGGTTTGTGATCAACGAGCTGCTTCGCAAAACGGGGAAAACAGTCGATGACATTGATTTATTTGAAATTAACGAGGCGTTTGCCGCTGTCGCGCTCGCCAGCATAAAAATCGCCGGCATCGATCCAGAAAAAGTGAATGTCAATGGCGGCGCGGTCGCGTTAGGCCATCCGATCGGCGCGAGCGGCGCGCGCATTATCATTACATTAATTCACGAATTAAAGCGCCGCGGCGGCGGCATCGGGATCGCGGCGATCTGCAGCGGCGGCGGCCAAGGCGATGCTGTTATGGTGCAGGTTGATTCGTAATGTTGTTTCGGCTTATGCAAACACAAGCAATCGTTTACTTTTTTCACCATTATGATTAAGTAACAAAACTTCACAAAGAATCAAAGATAGGGGATGTGGAATGATGGACGTGAAAACAATCATGGTTGTCGGCGCCGGACAGATGGGGTCCGGCATCGCCCAAGTATGCGCGGTGTCGGGATATGATGTTTATCTTCATGACATCAGCCAGACGCAAATCGATAAAGGGCTTGCCCATATTGAAAAATTATTGTCCCGTCAAGTAGAAAAGGGAAAAATGACCGACGCCGAAAAAGCGGCGGCGTTGTCGCGCCTCATTCCTTCGACCAATTTGCAAAACGCTGCGAAAGTGGATTTAGTGATTGAAGCGGTTGTCGAAAACATGGATGTGAAAACAAAATTGTTTGCCGAACTTGATCAAATCGCTCCGCCGCACACGATTTTGGCGACAAACACGTCTTCGCTGCCAATTACGGAAATCGCAGCGGCGACGAAACGGCCGGAAAAAGTGATCGGGATGCATTTTATGAACCCGGTTCCGGTCATGAAGCTTGTCGAAATTATCCGCGGGTTGGCGACCGCCGACGAAGTATATGAAACGATTGAAGCCATCACTCGCAAGTTAAACAAGGTTCCTGTTGAAGTCAATGACTTTCCTGGCTTTATCTCCAACCGCGTCTTGATGCCGATGATCAACGAAGCGATTTACGCGTTGTATGAAGGGGTGGCGACGAAAGAAGCGATTGACGAAGTTATGAAGCTCGGCATGAACCATCCGATGGGCCCGTTAACATTAGCAGATTTTATCGGGCTAGACACGTGCTTATACATTATGGAAACACTTCATGAAGGATTTGGCGATGATAAATACCGTCCATGCCCATTGCTGCGGAAATATGTGAAAGCCGGCTGGCTCGGCCGCAAAACAGGCAGAGGTTTTTACACGTATGAGTAAGCGCAAAGAAGGTGGCATACATGAATTTACAATTTACAGAAGAGCAAGAAATGATGCGGAAGATGGTGCAAGAATTCGCGCAAACGGAAATCGCGCCATTTGTTGAACATATGGAACAGGGCGAATTTCCGCGCCCGATTTTAAATAAAATGGCTGAGCTCGGGCTGATGGGCATTACCGTTCCAGAGGAGTACGGCGGTGCGGGAATGGACTTTATTTCATACATTATCGCCATCCATGAGATTTCGAAAGTAAGCGCAACGGTTGGTGTCATTTTATCGGTGCATACGTCGGTCGGCACCAATCCGATTTTATACTTTGGGACAGAAGAGCAAAAGAAAAAATATGTGCCAAAATTAGCCAGAGGCGAATATTTAGGCGCTTTTTGCCTCACTGAACCAGGCGCTGGGTCGGATGCGAAAAGTTTAAAAACGAAAGCGGTCCGCCAAGGCGATTACTACATTTTAAACGGTTCAAAAATTTTCATCACCAACGGCGGCGAGGCGGATACGTACATCGTTTTTGCCCGCACGGACCCGAACGAAAAAGGCAGCCGCGGCATTTCCGCCTTTATCGTTGAAAAAGGCACACCGGGATTCATCATCGGCAAAGACGAAAAGAAAATGGGGCTGCACGGATCGCGGACCGTGCAAATCATGTTCGAAGACGCGAAAGTGCCGGCGGAAAACTTGCTTGGCGAAGAAGGCCAAGGCTTTAAAATTGCAATGGCCAACCTCGATAGCGGACGCATCGGCATTGCCGCGCAATCGTTAGGCATTGCCGAAGCGGCGTTAGAACATGCGACCGCTTACGCGAAAGAACGCATCCAGTTTGGCAAACCGATCGCCGAACAGCAAGGTGTCGCCTTTAAGCTCGCCGATATGGCGACAGCGGTCGAAGCGGCGAAACTGCTTGTCTATCATGCCGCGTTTTTGCGCGCGCAAGGCCTCCGATGCGGAAAAGAAGCGGCGATGGCGAAATTGTTTGCCTCAAGAACGGCGATGGAAAACGCCATTGAAGCGGTGCAAATTTTCGGTGGCAATGGCTATACGAAAGATTATCCGGTCGAACGGTTGTTCCGCGATGCAAAAATTTGTGAAATTTACGAAGGAACAAGCGAAATTCAACGTCTAGTCATTAGCAAATATTTATATCAATAAATGGGGGATAGGGATATGAACTTTCAATTAAGCGAAGAACATGAAATGATACGAAAAATGGTGCGCGAGTTTGCCGAAAAAGAAGTGGCGCCGACTGCAGCCGAACGGGACGAAGAAGAACGGTTTGACCGCGGAATTTTTAATAAAATGGCTGAGCTGGGTCTTACGGGAATTCCGTGGCCGGAAGAGTACGGCGGCATCGGCAGCGATTATTTGGCGTATGTCATCGCTGTTGAGGAGCTATCGAAAGTATGTGCATCCACCGGGGTGACGCTTTCCGCCCACATTTCGCTCGCAAGCTGGCCGATCTACAAATTTGGCACGGAAGAACAAAAACAAAAATATTTGCGCGCCCTTGCGACGGGAGAAAAACTTGGCGCGTATGGCCTTTCCGAGCCTGGCGCCGGTTCGGACGTCGCCTCGATGAAAACGAGAGCGGTGCGCGACGGGGACTACTATGTGCTGAACGGTTCGAAAGTATGGATCACCAACGGCGGCGAAGCGGAAATTTATGTTGTCTTTGCCATAACCGATCCAGAGAAGCGTCATAAAGGCATCAGCGCGTTTATCGTCGAAAAAGGCACGCCGGGATTTTCGATCGGGAAGAAAGAGAAAAAACTCGGCATTCGTTCCTCACCGACAACCGAATTAATTTTTGAAGACTGCCGCATTCCGAAAGAAAATTTGCTAGGGCAGGAAGGAGAAGGATTTAAAATCGCGATGATGACGCTGGATGGAGGCCGCAACGGCATTGCGGCGCAAGCGGTCGGCATCGCGCAAGGAGCGCTGGACGCAGCGATTGAATACGCGAAACAGCGGGTGCAATTCGGCAAGCCGATCGCCGAGCAGCAAGGCGTGGCCTTTAAATTGGCGGACATGGCGACGGCGATTGAAGCAGCGCGCCTGCTGACATATCAGGCGGCATGGCTTGAAACAAACGGCCTGCCATACGGCAAAGCGTCGGCAATGGCGAAGCTGTTTGCCGGCGATACGGCGATGAAAGTAACGGTCGATGCCGTGCAAATTTTTGGCGGCAACGGCTACACAAAAGATTATCCGGTTGAACGGTTTATGCGCGATGCAAAAATTACGCAAATTTACGAAGGGACGCAAGAAATTCAACGGCTTGTTATTTCGCGGATGCTAACAAGATAGGGATTCCGGGGCATCGCAGGTCAGGTGATGGAAATGAAAAAACGGGAAGTTATCGCGTCCGTCAAAGACGAAAAGCTCGTCAAAAAACGGCGCAACCAAATGATTAAAGGAGCGATTTCCCTTTTCAAACAAAAAGGATTCCACCAGACGACGACAAGGGAAATCGCGAAAGCTTCCGGATTCAGCATCGGAACGCTGTATGAATACATTCGCAAAAAAGAAGACATTCTCTATCTCGTTTGTGACCGCATTTATGATGAAGTGCGCGAACGGATGGAAAAAGATATCGAAACCCACCATGGCACGATCGAAAGCTTCAAATTAGCGATCGCCCGCTATTTTAGAGTCATCGACGATTTGCAAGATGAAGTGCTCGTCATGTATCAAGAAGTGAAGTCGCTCAGCAAAGAATCGCTGCCATATGTGCTCAACAAGGAGATCCAAATGGTTGCGATGTTTGAAAATATTTTGCAGACATGCGTCGATAACGGCGTGTTCCAGCTGACGGAAGAAGAAATCAAGCTGTTCGCCCATGACATTTTCGTACTGGGACAAATGTGGGCGTTCCGCCGCTGGGCGCTGAAAAAACTATATACGCTTGATGAATATGTTGAATTGCAGACAGAATTGTTGTTAAAGGGGATCATGAAAAAACGGTCATCATGACAAAAGGGGGAGGAAAAGATGGCGCACATTTACCGTCCGAAACATCACGTGCGGTTTGTGACAGCGTCAAGCTTGTTTGACGGCCATGACGCGTCGATCAACATTATGCGCCGCATTTTGCAGGCAAGCGGCGCAGAAGTGATTCATTTAGGGCACAACCGTTCTGTCGATGAAATTGTGAATGCCGCCATTCAAGAAGATGTACAAGGCATTGCGGTATCTTCCTATCAAGGCGGGCATATGGAATTTTTTAAATATATGTACGATCTGCTTCAAGAACGCGGCGCCTCCCACATCCGCATTTACGGCGGTGGCGGCGGCGTCATTATTCCGCGAGAAATAAAAGAACTGCACGAATACGGCATCGCCCGCATTTTTTCTCCAGAAGACGGCCGCAATCTCGGGCTGCAAGGCATGATTAACGTCATGCTTGAGCAATGTGATTTTCCGACCGTAACGGAAATTACCGATGAATTGGAACGGCTGCCAAAAGGGGATGTTCAGGCGGTGGCCCGCTTGATCACGCTGTGCGAAAACCGCGTCGATGCCGCTCATGAAGCGGCTGCGGCGCTGGAGGAGGTGCTGGAAAAAGCGAAAGCGTTGGCAAAGCCGGTGCCGGTTGTCGGCATTACCGGCACGGGCGGAGCCGGGAAAAGCTCGCTGACAGATGAATTAGTGCGCCGTTTCTTAAACGAAATTCCGGATATCAAAATCGCGATTTTATCGGTGGACCCGACGAAACAAAAAACAGGCGGTGCACTTTTAGGCGACCGCATTCGCATGAATTCGATTAACACGCCGCGCGTGTATATGCGCAGCTTAGCGACGCGGAATTCCCGTTCTGAATTGTCGCTTGCGATTAAAGATGCGATCTCGGTCGTCAAAGCGGCAGGGTTTGATTTAATCATCGTTGAAACGAGCGGGATCGGCCAAGGCGATGCGGCGATTACCGAAATATGTGATATTTCGATGTATGTGATGACAAGTGAATTCGGAGCGCCAACACAGCTTGAAAAAATCGATATGATTGATTACGCGGATTTAATCGTCATTAACAAATTTGAACGAAAAGGCTCCGAAGATGCGAAACGTCAAGTGCAAAAACAATATCAGCGCAGCCATCAATTATTTGATAAAGACCTTTCGGAAATGCCGGTATATGGCACGATTGCGAGCCAATTTAACGATCCGGGAACGAATACGTTATTTGTGGCGCTTGTGGATCTCATCAACCAAAAAGCAGGAACCAATTGGAAGACCAACTTAAAAACCGTATCGAATGTCGAAAAACATAATGTCATTATTCCGAACGAACGCCGCCACTATTTGCGCGAAATCGCCGAAACGGTCCGCAACTATCATCAACGCGTCAAACAGCAATCAGAGATTGCCCGCCGTTTATTTCAAATCGAAGGAGCGATCGAAGCGGCAAAAGAGAGGGGCGAAAGCGAAGACGTCATCGCGTCGTTAGAGACGCTCAAGCAACATTATGAAAACGAATTAACGCCGGAATCAAAACGAATTCTTGATTCATGGGAAGATTTGAAGGCAAAATACTCGGCAAAACAATTCGTCACGAAAATCCGCGATAAAGAAATCGTAACAGATTTAACGACAAAAAGTTTAGCAGGGTTGGATATTCCGAAAGTGGCGCTGCCGAAATTCAAAGACTATGGCGAAATTTTGCGCTGGGTATATAAAGAAAATGTTCCGGGTTCGTTCCCATATACAGCAGGTGTCTTCCCGTTCAAACGGCAAGGAGAAGATCCGAAACGGCAGTTTGCCGGGGAAGGGACGCCAGAACGGACGAACCGCCGCTTCCATTATTTATGTAAGGAAGATAAAGCGAAGCGCCTAAGCACCGCGTTTGACTCGGTAACGCTTTACGGCGAAGACCCGGATTACCGTCCAGACATTTTCGGCAAAATCGGGGAAAGCGGCGTCAGCGTCTGTACGCTCGATGATATGAAAAAGCTGTATAAAGGCTTTGATTTATGCGATCCGCTGACATCCGTATCGATGACAATCAACGGTCCGGCACCGATTATTTTAGCGATGTTTATGAATACGGCTATCGACCAACAAGTCGAAAAGCGGGAAAAAGAGCTGGGCCGTCCGCTTACGAAAGAAGAGTACGAAGAAGTGAAAGCGTATACGCTGCAAACGGTGCGCGGTACGGTGCAAGCCGATATTTTAAAAGAAGACCAAGGGCAAAATACGTGCATTTTCTCCACCGATTTTGCCTTAAGAATGATGGGCGACATTCAAGAATATTTTATTCAACATAAGGTGCGCAACTATTATTCTGTTTCGATATCGGGATATCATATTGCCGAAGCAGGGGCAAATCCGATTACACAGTTGGCATTTACGCTTGCCAACGGCTTTACGTACGTCGAATATTATTTAAGCCGCGGCATGAAAATTGACGATTTTGCGCCAAACCTTTCGTTTTTCTTCAGCAACGGCTTAGATCCGGAATATTCGGTCATCGGCCGGGTGGCGCGCCGCATTTGGGCGATCGTCATGCGCGAAAAATACGGGGCAAACGAGCGAAGCCAAAAATTAAAGTATCATATTCAAACATCAGGCCGTTCGTTGCATGCTCAAGAAATTGATTTTAATGATATCCGCACGACATTGCAGGCGTTAATAGCGATTTATGATAACTGCAACTCGCTGCACACCAACGCCTACGATGAAGCGATTACTACACCGACCGAAGAGTCGGTCCGCCGGGCCATGGCGATTCAATTGATCATAACGAAAGAATTCGGTTTAGCGAAAAATGAAAATCCGCTTCAAGGTTCTTTCATTATTGAAGAACTGACCGATTTAGTGGAAGAAGCGGTGTTAAAAGAGTTTGAGCGCCTCAACGACCGCGGCGGCGTGCTAGGCGCGATGGAAATGCAATATCAGCGCGGGAGAATCCAAGACGAATCGATGTATTATGAAATGAAAAAACATAGCGGCGAGCTTCCGATTATCGGAGTGAACACATATCTTAATCCGAACCCACCATCTGAAGAAGAGCTGAACAATATACAGCTGGCGCGTGCGACATATGAAGAAAAAGAATTGCAAATTAGAAACTTGCGTGAATTCCAAGAGAGAAATAAAGATAAAGTAGAGGAAGCGCTTGAGCGCCTTAAACAAGTCGCGGTTAGCGGCGGCAATATTTTCGCAGAGTTAATGGAAACTGTAAAAGTTGCCAGCCTCGGACAAATTACGCGTGCCCTCTATGAAGTTGGCGGGCAATATCGCCGCAATATGTAGATGAAAAAAGGAAATCGCTTGCTGATTTCCTTTTTTCATGTATGCAGATTATGTTATGATATGTATGCCTTGATTGAATCGGTTTGTTCCCGAAATATTTTATACGGAAATATTCATTTTTTTCCGTAAAGATCTAGCATAAACAACGCGAATTTGTTTATAATGAATGGTATGTATTCGAATCGCATTCATCGTCAGTTTACATAGGAAAGGGAGTGCCGAATTTGAGTTTGCAGCAATACTCTCAAGAGGAATTGCGAGAAATGTCGTTTGTGGAACTCGCTAGTCTCGTTTTATCCGAAAAAAGGGAAGCGTTATCGTTCCAACAGCTTGTGAATGAAGTTGCTGCGCTAATTGGTTTATCAGAGCAGGAAGTAAAACAGCGGCTTGCTCAATATTATACAGATTTAAATATTGACGGCCGTTTTATTTGTGTTGGAGAAAATCTCTGGGGGCTGCGCGTTTGGTATCCGTTCGATCAAACAGAAGATGAAACGGTAATGATCACGAAGCCGAAGAAGAAGAAAAAAGCGCTTGATGATTATGAGGATTACGATGATATTATCGATGATGAAGATATCGATTATGATGATCTTGACGAATATGATGAAGACGATCTTGATCTTGATGAAGACGAACTTCTCGATGATGACGAATTTGACCTCGACGATGACGAAGCGTTTGATGACGAACTTCTTGGTGACGATGAATTTGACTTAGGGGATGACGCGCTGGACGAAGATTTAGATATAGACGTCCCTGAAGAAGACGAGTAATTATATTCTTGACTTTATCCGAAGAACTATGTAAAATCTTATCTGGGCTCTTAAAAACAGACGGTACAAATATATCGCTCCCTTACATATACGTAAGCGGAGCGTTTTTTATTTTTGGATTTGTGCACACACTTAAATTGTCATCTATTTCGGCAAGGGGGAACGCAAAATGACAAAATATATTTTTGTTACTGGCGGTGTCGTATCATCGTTAGGAAAGGGGATTACGGCGGCGTCGTTAGGCCGGTTATTAAAAAATCGCGGCTTGAATGTAACGATCCAAAAGTTTGACCCGTATATCAACGTCGACCCGGGAACGATGAGTCCGTATCAACATGGAGAAGTGTTCGTTACTGACGATGGCGCAGAAACGGACCTCGATTTAGGGCACTACGAGCGCTTTATTGACATTAACTTAAACAAATATAGCAACGTAACAACGGGAAAAATTTATTCTGCCGTGATCAGAAAAGAGCGCCGCGGGGATTATTTAGGGGGAACGGTACAAGTTATTCCGCACATTACGAACGAAATTAAAGAGCGGGTATTTCGGGCCGGCCAGGAAACAAATGCAGATGTTGTCATTACGGAAATTGGTGGAACGGTCGGCGATATCGAGTCATTGCCGTTTTTAGAAGCGATTCGCCAAATCAAAAGCGATGTCGGCCGCGACAACGTCATGTACATCCATTGCACGCTTGTTCCATATATTAAAGCGGCTGGCGAAATGAAAACAAAACCAACCCAACATAGCGTAAAAGAACTGCGCAGTCTTGGCATCCAGCCAAACGTCATCGTTGTTCGCACCGAAATGCCGATCTCTCAAGATATGAAAGAGAAAATAGCGCTGTTTTGTGACATTGATCCGAAAGCGGTCATTGAAGCGCGCGATGCGGATACATTATACGCCGTTCCGCTTATGCTTCAAGAGCAAAAATTAGACCAAATCGTTTGTGAACATTTGAAGTTAGACTGCAAAGAAGCGGACATGACAGAATGGAAGGCGCTTGTCGAAAAAGTGCGTAATTTGTCGCGGACGACGAAAATCGCGCTTGTCGGAAAATATGTGGAATTGCAAGATGCGTACATTTCTGTCGTAGAAGCGTTGCGCCATGCCGGATATGCGTTTGATACCGATATTGATATTAAATGGATTAACTCCGAGCATGTAAATAGGGAAAATGCGGCCGACTTATTGAGCGATGCGGACGGCATTCTCGTGCCAGGCGGATTTGGCGACCGCGGCATTGAAGGAAAAATTGAAGCGATTCGTTACGCGCGCGAGCAGAAAGTTCCATTTCTCGGCATTTGTCTCGGAATGCAGCTTGCCTCGATTGAGTTTGCCCGCAATGTTGTGGGGCTGAAAGAAGCTCATTCCGCTGAATTTGACCCGAATACACCTCATCCGATCATCGATTTATTGCCGGAACAAAAGGATGTTGAAGATTTAGGCGGAACGCTTCGGCTAGGTCTTTATCCTTGCAAATTGTTAGAAGGAACGCTCGCTTATGAAGCGTATCAAGATGAAGTCATTTATGAACGCCATCGCCATCGTTATGAATTCAACAATCAATATCGCCAAATCATGGAACAGCACGGCTTCGTCTTTTCCGGTACAAGCCCGGACGGCCGTCTTGTCGAAATTATTGAGCTAAAAGATCATCCTTGGTTTGTCGCTTCCCAGTTCCATCCGGAATTTACATCACGGCCGACAAGACCGCAGCCATTGTTCCGTGATTTTATTAAAGCATCATTAAAACAATAATGGTGGTTTCACGAAAAAGGACTATCTTCCCCATCGGTTAAGATAGTCCTTTTTTTACTACTCGTATTCTTCCAAAATGTCATAAATGGTAAGCAACAGACAATAGTATGCAAACGAGGCTGTAATGACTGCTGGAAAGCCGATGCGGCTGCCATCTTCCTTTGGAATGATCGGTTTTCGCAATTTGCTGTCGATATGGACATCGACAATATCCACGAGCGATGGCTGCCCAGCTTCGACGGCAGCGGAAATGGCAGCAATTTCAAGACCTTGTTCTTTTAAGCGTTCGGCAAGGTCGATGGCGTCTTTATCATTGGAAAATCGCGAAATCAATAAAACACGATCCGTTTCATCGATATCATCGCGAAGATGCCCATTTTCCATTAAGCGTACCGCTTTTGGCAGCTTGTCTTGCCCGCAGAGAGCTTCGATGACAACCGCTTCCATTTCGTGAAAACCGTGAAGCAAAATGCGGCCATCCCCGATAATTGCCTGCGCGAGCAAACGCGCTCCGTCCTCGAATGCCGCTTCTTCTTCCGCAATTTTTTTCAAATAGCCGATCATTTGCGTCGCAAAAATTTTCACTGTTTCTCCTCCTTCCGTTGCTTATTATAATAAACTGATTTGCCAATTGGAATTTATCCAAATGCAAAAAAAATGGCAGGAAAATAACTGAAGGATGCGAAACTTATAACATGGAACAAAATAAATGAAAGAATTGAGGTGTGTCTATAAGATGGGCAACAAAATTTTAATCGTCGATGATCAATACGGCATTCGTATTTTGTTAAATGAAGTGTTTCAAAAAGAAGGATATACGACATATCAAGCCGCTAACGGCATGCAAGCGCTGGAAATTGTCCAAAAATACCGCCCTGATTTAGTATTGTTAGACATGAAAATTCCTGGAATGGATGGGATTGAAATATTAAAACGGTTAAAAGAAATTGACCAGGATATTAAAGTCATTATTATGACTGCTTACGGGGAGCTCGACATGATTCAGGAAACAAAAGAATTAGGCGCGATGATGCATTTTGCGAAACCGTTTGATATTGATGATTTGCGCGCGGCCGTGAAAAGGCTTTTATTTTCGTAGGAAAGTTGTCACGTTTTCCTTGAGTTACGAGGTTGCTGTTTTGTTTGTAAGTTGGTATGCTTATAACGAAGACTATTTACGCCTTTCATACATATATTCTGTCGAAATGACGCATAGCTATTTTAAGAAAGGCGATGACGTTGAAGCATAAGGAGGATTTTACCATGCCTTTAGTATCCATGACAGAAATGCTTAATAAAGCGCTGCGGGAAAAATACGCTGTCGGCCAATTTAACATTAACAACTTAGAGTGGACACAGGCGATTTTAGCAGCGGCGGAAGAGGAAAAATCACCGGTCATTCTCGGAGTGTCCGAAGGTGCGGCGCGTTATATGGGCGGCTTTAAAACAGTGGTCAACATGGTTAAAGGATTAATGGAAGATATGAATATTACCGTTCCGGTCGCGATCCATCTCGACCATGGCTCCAGCTTTGAAAAATGTAAAGCAGCGATCGATGCCGGATTTACTTCTGTCATGATTGACGCTTCCCATCATCCGTTCGAGGAAAACGTTAAAATCACTTCTCAAGTGGTGGAATACGCTCATGCACGCGGCGTGTCAGTAGAAGCGGAATTGGGCACGGTTGGCGGCCAAGAAGACGATGTTATTGGTAAAGACATTATTTATGCAGATCCAAAAGAATGTGAAGAATTAGTCAAACGGACAGGAATTGACTGTTTAGCACCTGCTTTGGGTTCTGTACACGGTCCGTACAAAGGGGAACCAAAACTGGGATTTGCGGAAATGGAGCAAATTCGTGATTTGACGGGTGTTCCGCTCGTGCTTCACGGTGGTACAGGCATCCCGACAGAACAAATCCAGCGCGCCATTTCCCTCGGCACTTCCAAAATTAACGTCAATACGGAAAACCAAATAGCATTTACAAAAGTCGTCCGCGAATTGTTAGCGAAAGACGACAAAGTATACGATCCTCGCAAAATTATCGGTCCTGGCCGCGATGCGATAAAAGCGACAGTCATCGGCAAAATGCGCGAGTTTGGTTCTTCTGGAAAAGCAGCTCAATAACATTCGGTCATTGGGAAAGGGAAACGTTTGACATAGCGGCGTTGTGACGCTGTTGCGGTTTCCCTTTCCCGTCTCATTAACGCTAAGGGGGGATATCGCTATGAAATTTTTTATTGATACGGCCAATTTAGAGGAAATTAAAAAAGCGAACGAGCTTGGCATTTTAGCCGGTGTGACGACAAACCCAAGCCTTGTTGCAAAAGAAAACGTCCCGTTTCATGAGCGTCTTCGCGAAATAACGTCGATTGTTTCTGGATCGGTGAGCGCTGAAGTGATTTCCACCGATGCAAAAGGAATGATTGAAGAAGGAGAAGAACTGGCAAAAATCGCCCCGAACATTACGATTAAAGTGCCGATGACGCCAGAAGGGCTTAAAGCGGTGAAAGTATTCAGCGAAAAGGGAATTAAGACGAACGTTACGTTAGTGTTTACGGCCAACCAAGCGTTGTTAGCGGCACGCGCCGGAGCGACGTATGTATCCCCGTTTCTTGGCCGCCTTGACGATATCGGGCATAACGGCTTTGAGCTCATTTCCACGATTGCCGATATTTTCAATATTCACGGAATTGATACAGAAATTATTGCCGCTTCGATCCGTCATCCGCTCCATGTGACGGAAGCCGCGCTAAGAGGGGCACATATTGCTACTGTTCCGTACAAAGTATTAATGCAGTTGTTTAACCATCCGTTGACAGATCAAGGAATCGAGAAGTTTTTGGCAGACTGGAATCGGCAAAAATAACAGTCAACTTCGTTAAAGAAGGGAGACTATAATGGAAAAAATCAAGATTATCGGCGGCGATCCGTTGCAGGGGATGGTAAAGGTAAGCGGCGCGAAAAACAGCGCCGTTGCGCTTATCCCTGCGACTATTCTTGCTGATTCACCAGTTACGATTGAAGGATTGCCGAATATTTCCGATGTGCGGATTTTAGGCGACTTAATTGAAGAGATTGGCGGAACGTTCCATTTTGATGGCAAAAAAGCGGTCATCGATCCGTCCAATATGGTACCGATGCCGTTGCCGAATGGAAAAGTAAAAAAATTGCGTGCTTCGTATTATTTGATGGGTGCGATGCTCGGCCGGTTTAAAAAAGCGGTTGTCGGGCTGCCGGGAGGATGCCACTTGGGCCCGCGGCCGATTGACCAGCATATAAAAGGGTTTGAGGCGCTGGGAGCGAAAGTAACGAACGAGCAAGGCGCAATTTATTTGCGTGCCGAAGAATTGCGGGGTGCCCGTATTTTTTTAGATGTGGTAAGCGTAGGGGCGACGATTAATATCATGTTGGCAGCGGTGCGTGCCAAAGGTCGGACGATTATTGAAAACGCTGCAAAAGAGCCGGAAATTATTGATGTGGCGACACTGCTTTCCAATATGGGCGCAAACATAAAAGGCGCCGGAACTGATGTCATTCGCATCGATGGTGTCGAAAAATTATCGGGCTGCCGCCATTCGATTATTCCGGACCGCATTGAAGCTGGTACATATATGATTGCTGCAGCGGCGATGGGAAAAGAAGTGATCATCGACAACGTTATTCCTCAGCACGTCGAATCATTGATCGCAAAATTGCGCGAAATGGGCGTCCATATAGAAACGAGCGATGATCAAATTCTTGTTTCCAGTAATCCGGATTTAAAAGCAGTAGATGTGAAAACGCTTGTTTACCCTGGATTTCCAACCGATTTACAGCAACCGTTTACATCTCTTTTAACAAAAGCGCGCGGCACAAGCGTCGTTACCGATACGATTTATAGCGCCCGTTTTAAGCATATCGACGAACTTCGCAGAATGAACGCGAACATCAAGGTGGAAGGCTGTTCCGCGATTATCACTGGCCCGAGCCAGCTGCAAGGCGCAAAAGTAAAAGCGAGCGATTTGCGCGCAGGCGCAGCGCTTGTGATTGCTGGTTTAATGGCAGAAGGGCTTACCGAAATTGCAGGAGTGGAGCACATTGACCGTGGATACAGCAATCTTGTCGAAAAATTAGCAGGAATTGGCGCGACGATTTGGCGTGAAAAAATGACAGATGAAGAAATTGAGCAAGTCAAAAATGCGTAGTCAACGAAGGGGAGGGGGAGAAGTCACCATGGAAAGAAGTTTATCAATGGAACTGGTGCGCGTCACGGAAGCAGCCGCTCTTGCCGCCGCCAGATGGATGGGGCGGGGCAAAAAGAATGAAGCGGACGAAGCGGCAACGTCGGCAATGCGCGACGTATTTGACACGATTCCGATGAAAGGAACAGTCGTCATCGGTGAAGGAGAAATGGACGAAGCCCCGATGTTATATATTGGGGAAAAGCTTGGCAATGGTTATGGACCTCGCGTAGATGTTGCGGTAGACCCGCTGGAAGGCACGAATATCGTCGCTTCTGGCGGCTGGAACGCATTGGCGGTCGTCGCCGTGGCTGATCACGGTAATTTGCTTCACGCCCCTGACATGTACATGAACAAAATCGCCGTCGGTCCCGAAGCGGTCGGAATGATTGATATTGAAGCGCCGGTGATCGATAATTTGAAAGCGGTCGCCAAAGCGAAAAACAAAGATGTTGAAGATGTCGTTGCCGTTGTTTTAAACAGACCGCGCCATGAACGGCTCATCGCTGAACTGAGAGAAGCGGGAGCACGCATCAAGCTGATCAATGACGGCGATGTTGCCGCTGCGATTAATACCGCGTTCGACCATACGGGTGTCGATATTTTGTTCGGTTCCGGCGGGGCGCCGGAAGGAGTGTTAGCCGCAGTGGCACTCAAATGTTTAGGCGGGGAAATTCAAGGGAAATTGTTGCCGCAAAATGATGAAGAATTGGAACGATGCAAAAAGATGGGGATTGATGTAACGAAAGTGCTTCGCATGGAAGATTTGGTGAAAGGTGACGATGCTATTTTCGCGGCAACCGGCGTGACAGATGGGGAATTGCTGCGAGGTGTCCAATTTAAAGGGGCGTATGGCGAAACCCACTCCGTAGTGATGCGTGCAAAATCAGGAACGGTTCGCTTTATTGAGGGGCGCCACAGCTTGAAGAAAAAACCAAATTTAGTGATTAAATAAAAGCGTGACCAGCGGGGCGAGAAGGAAAAACCTGTCGCCCTCGCTTATTTTTATCAGCGGAAGGAAAAAACTATTGATTAAAAAACGGCAAAAAGGGTAAAATAGTCATGCTGCATGTGCATAAAATAAGCTCTGCCATTCTACTTCTTTTTCTTTATTTTCAGCCTTCATCGCCTTCTTTTCATCCCGTCCGTTTTAATTTCATTTAAATGTTCAAAGGCAATATGGGAGAAAATGAAAAATTGTAAAAGCGTGGTGTCGAAATGGAGTTAACACTGTCTACATTAGAAAATATGAAACTGAAAGAGCTATATGAGCTCGCTCGCCAATATAAAATTTCCTATTACAGTAAACTCACAAAGAAAGAGCTTATTTTTGCCATTTTGAAAGCGCGTGCGGAGCAAGACGGACTGCTGTTTATGGAGGGTGTGCTCGAAATCATTCAATCTGAAGGATTCGGTTTTTTACGACCGATCAACTACTCTCCAAGTTCGGAAGATATTTATATTTCCGCATCGCAAATTCGCCGTTTCGATTTGCGGAACGGGGACAAAGTGTCTGGAAAAGTGCGCCCTCCAAAAGAAAACGAGCGCTATTTCGGATTGCTTCATGTCGAAGCAGTCAATGGTGAAGATCCGGAAATCGCGAAGGAACGGGTGCACTTTCCAGCGTTAACGCCATTATACCCAAATCGGCAAATGAAACTGGAAACCACTCCGGACAAGCTGTCAACGAGAATCATCGACTTGATTGCCCCGGTTGGCTTCGGGCAGCGCGGACTGATTGTCGCCCCTCCAAAAGCTGGGAAAACGATGCTATTAAAAGAAATCGCCAACAGCATCACCACAAACCATCCTGAAGTGGAACTCATTGTTCTCCTCATTGACGAACGTCCAGAGGAAGTCACGGATATCGAGCGGTCAGTAAAGGGGGATGTCGTCAGTTCGACGTTTGACGAAGTGCCGGAAAATCATATTAAAGTTGCGGAACTAGTGCTTGAAAGAGCGATGCGTCTTGTCGAACATAAGCGGGATGTTGTCATTCTGATGGACAGCATCACTCGTTTAGCCCGCGCTTATAACTTGGTCATCCCGCCGAGCGGCCGTACGCTTTCAGGGGGGATTGATCCGGCTGCGTTCCATCGTCCGAAACGGTTTTTCGGGGCGGCGCGCAACATTGAAGAAGGCGGCAGCCTTACGATTTTAGCTACGGCCCTTGTTGATACCGGTTCGCGTATGGATGACGTGATATATGAAGAGTTTAAAGGCACCGGAAATATGGAGCTCCACCTTGACCGTTCGCTGGCAGAGCGGCGCATTTTCCCGGCGATCGATATCCGCCGTTCAGGCACGCGCAAAGAGGAACTGCTCATTCCGAAAGAGCATCTTGAAAAATTATGGGCGATTCGGAAAACGATGTCTGATTCCCCTGATTTTATTGAACGATTTTTAAGCAAGCTTCGCCAGACAACATCAAACGAAGAATTTTTCGCCATGTTGGATGAGGAATGGAAAAATAACGGAATCGTGCGGATTTGACAGAAGATTCGCAAGCATTCATACTGGGATGGTGGAGAAATAAATTGAAAAAATCACCGGTTGCAAAAGGAAGACAAAGTTGTTATAATTTTAACATGTGTGTTTTGGTAAATGCCAATAGATGAACATAACGATATATAAACTCTGTTTCGAAATGATACAGGGCGGAAGGAGATGAGAATAATGAAACAAGGAATTCATCCAGAGTACAAAAAAGTGATCGTGCGTTGCGCATGTGGAAACGAATTCGAAAGCGGTTCTGTTAAAGATGAATTGCGCGTAGAAATCTGCTCTGAATGCCATCCATTCTATACAGGACGTCAAAAATTTGTTTCTGCTGCAGGACGTGTCGATAAATTCAACAAAAAATACGGCTTGAAATAATAAGAAGGGCGGAAGCGCCCCAATTTCGCTGAAAGGTTGCCTCAATCTTGCGGGCAACGGTGAAATGTGGCTATCCTGGCTCCGCGGCAGGCGGCGTCCATCACGTCCTAGTGAATTAAACGGAAAAACAGGCAAGCGGCTGATTACTTGCCTGTTTTTTTATGGACAAACAAGGTACAATAACATTATACATACGCCGGTAGACGAGAACGAAGGGAGAGGCGTTTTTCATGTATGTTATGAAGCAGTCCGGCTGGCTCGAAGTCATTTGTGGAAGCATGTTTTCCGGAAAATCAGAAGAATTGATCCGCCGCGTTCGTCGCGCGACGTTTGCGAAACAAGACGTGAAAGTATTCAAACCGACCATTGATAACCGCTATAGCGAAGAGGCCGTCGTTTCTCACAACGGAAATTCGGTGATTGCTATTCCCGTTTCTTCGCCACAAGAAATTTTTGAACATATTTCTGAGAAAACAGATGTCATCGCCATTGATGAAGTGCAATTTTTTTCCGATGACATTATCGAAGTGGTGCAAACGTTGGCAGACCGCGGTTACCGAGTGATTGTCGCAGGATTGGATCAAGATTTCCGCGGCGAACCGTTTGGGCCTGTACCAACATTAATGGCGATCGCCGAATCGGTGACAAAACTGCAAGCGGTTTGTACGGTATGTGGCTCCCCGGCAAGCCGAACGCAGCGTCTCATTAACGGTGTGCCGGCATCTTATCACGACCCCGTTATTTTAGTGGGAGCGAGCGAATCGTACGAGCCGCGCTGCCGCCACCATCACGAAGTTCCCGATAAGCCAGTGAAAAATTGCCAAACTGACAACCATCACGTCCGTTGACCGACAGTTTCCGCCGTTTATTTTTAAGGAATTTGATTTAGGAAACGCCAAGCGGCAGGGAAGCGAATTGCCATTCACTGTTAGGTGGTGCCGTTGTTCTTTTTGCTTGTTCAATAAATGATTCATAAAGCGCAAATCGGACTGGAACTCCACTATTTGTGAGACCAGTCCTTTTATTATTTTTGCAAGCCTCATGTGTCTGCAATTTTTTCAGTATCAGCGGTGTTGAAAATTTTCTTAATAAAATGGATAGATGATAGCGGTAAGGAAGAGGCAAAAACAAAATTGCACCGATCCCCCAGGCTTTTTTGCATGACCGGAGTCCGGCGCCAAAAACGCCGGTATAATGAAGCGCTTTCTATTTATTATATTGTTATATTATTTGTTATTTATAGAAAAGAAATAACTTTAAATGATATAATAATATTGGATATTATAATAATATAAAAAACTGGGAGGGGAAACGAATGAAAGCAGCGCGATGGTACAATGCTAGAGACATTCGAGTGGAAGAAGTAGAAGAACCGAAAGCAGGAAAAGGAAAAGTAAAAATTAAAGTCGAATGGGCGGGAATTTGCGGAAGCGATTTGCACGAATATGCGGCAGGTCCAATTTTTATTCCTGTCCAAAATCCTCATCCCGTTAGTAAAGATGTCGCCCCGATTATCATGGGCCACGAATTTTCGGGCCGAGTAGTAGAAGTCGGGGAAGGAGTTACTAAAGTCAAAGTTGGGGATCCTGTCGTTGTTGAACCGATTCTTCGTTGTGGAGAATGCCCGGCTTGCAAAAAAGGGAAATACAATCTTTGCGAACATTTAGGATTCCATGGCCTGTCCGGAGGAGGCGGCGGATTCTCAGAATATACCGTCGTTGATGAATATATGGTGCACAAAATGCCTGAAGGTCTTTCTTTTGAACAAGGAGCGCTAGTGGAACCGGCGGCTGTCGCGTTACATGCTGTCAGATCAAGCAAAATCAAACCTGGTGATAAAGCTGCCGTTTTTGGAACAGGACCGATAGGCCTTCTTGTGATGGAAGCATTGAAAGCGGCTGGCGCCTCGGAAATTTATGCAGTCGAAGTTTCCAAAGAACGTTTGCAAAAAGCGAAAGAGCTTGGCGCCACATCTGTCATCAATCCAAAAGAAGAAGATCCGGTTCGCAAACTTGTCGAATTGACCGGTGGCGGCGTCGATGTTGCGTTTGAAGTAACGGGGGTGCCGGCCGTTTTGCAGCAAGCTATTGACAGCACTGCATTCGAAGGAGAAACGGTTATCGTTAGTATATGGGAAAAAGAAGCAAGCATTCAGCCAAACAATATTGTATTAAAAGAAAGAAATGTGAAGGGAGTTATTGCATACCGCGATATTTTCCCTGCTGTAATGGAATTAATGAAACGAGGCTATTTCCAAGCCGAAAAGCTTGTTACGAAACGAATCAAGCTGGATGATATCGTGGCAGAAGGATTTGAAGCGCTCATTAAAGAAAAAGACCAAGTGAAAATTTTGGTCAAACCAGAATAAAGAAAAGCAAAAAACCGTTTCAAGGATAAGCCTGCTCTGGATGGATGACTCAGCTTGCCGGCTTTGCCGGCAAGTTGGTCCGTCTTTCAAGAAGATCCTAGTCAGGTGATTAATATGAATATTCATAAATTTGTGATGCCTGAGGTCATTTTTGGGAACGGAGCGATTGAGCATGCGGGGGAAAGCTGTTTGCGGCTTGGGGCAACGAACGTTTTCATTGTCAGCGACCCGGGAGTGATCGAAGCCGGATGGTTAGATGTTGTCATCAGAAGCTGCAAACAGGCGAATTTACAATATACGGTATTTAGCGATGTAACGATGAACCCGAAAGATGTCGAAGTGGAAAAAGGATGCAAAGCTTACATAGAAAATGAATGTGATGCGATCATCGGAATAGGGGGAGGAAGCCCTTTAGATGTGGCGAAGGCTGTTGCGATTTTGGTCACCAATGGAGGAAAAATTCACGATTATGAAGGAGTCAACAAAATCAGAAAACCGCTGCCTCCGCAAGTGATGATCCCAACAACGGCTGGTTCAGGTTCTGAAGTGTCGCAATTTTCAGTTATCGTTGATACGTTGGGGCAAAAAAAGATGACGATCATTTCCAAATCGCTTATTCCAGATATTGCAATTATTGATCCAGAGACGTTATCGACAAAAAACGCCCATTTAACCGCTTCCACCGGTTTGGATGTTTTAACACATGGCATTGAAGCATATGTTAGTTTAGCGGCAACCCCGCTGACCGATGTCCAGGCAAAAAACGCAATTTCTTTAGTATCCGAATATTTGCGCCCATCGGTTGCTTCCAAAATAAACAAAGAAGCGAAAACAAAAATGGCGATGGCTAGTTTGCAGGCTGGTCTTGCGTTTTCTAACGCCATTTTAGGTGCGGTGCATGCTATGTCGCATGCCGTCGGAGGAAAGTATCCGGTTCTCCATGGCGATATCAATTCGATTTTGCTTCCGCATGTGATGGAATATAATTTGCTGGCCAATCCGAAAAAATTTGCGGATATTGCGGCGTTTCTTGGTGTTGACATTCGCGGATTGTCGCACATGGAAGCAGGAAGAAAAGCAATTGAGTGTATCAAACAATTAACGATGGAGATTGACGCTCCGCAGCGGTTATCCGATATAGGGCTGGAAAAAGACGAAATACCGCATATGAGTTTAGTCGCCCTCGATGATGCTTGCATGATCACCAATCCCCGAGATGTGACGGCAGAGGATATTGAAGAGATATTTAGAAGGGCATGGTAGAGATGAACGTAAGAGACCGCCAACAAATGATTAACTTATTAACCGGCGTTCAATCTTCGAAAAAAAGCTACTATAACGAATTAAGGAAAACGGTGATTGCGCTCAAAAAGAAAAATATGCAGCTGGAAATCATTAATGACGTAACAAAAAGTTTTAATATCGATATGTCCATCGATGAAATGTTGCAAAACGTTTTTGATAAGCTGCAAACGATTTTGCCAATCGAGAGAATCAGCTTATCGATGTGTGAAAACGAAAAATTGGTTTTAACGAATGTGTATCCTCCCCACTCATTATATTTTCCGATTGGCTTTGATTTTTCCAAAAAGCGCTCCCTTTATTGGAAAGTAGTTGAATCGCTCGAAAAAATCTTTTATCAAGTAAACTTCGGTAAAGAAAGAAGCTATATAGAAGATAAAGTGTACGAATCTTTAGGGATCCGCAGCGTCTTGTTAGTCCCGCTTATTCGCAAAGGCAAAGTAATCGGCGTGCTCAGTATCGGAAGTAAGCAAATCATGGAATATGATGAAGATGATTTGGCTTTCTTTCAACAATTTTGCGATCAATTAGCTGTATGCATCGAAAACGCTCGTCTTTACAACGAGGTTCTCACTAGTAAAAAAGAATGGGAGGAAACATTCCGCGCGGTTTCGGAAATGATTTTCGTCGTTGATTTAAAAGGGAATATTTTGAAATATAACGATGCGGCGAAAGAGTTTTTCCAACTTCATCAACGGGAGAAGCAAGACTTTCATCAACTTTTGTCAATGGATATCCATCACAGCCCCGTTTTGCAAATTGTGCAAACAAAAAAGCCTGTGTATCAAGAGATTCATTTTCAAAAACGAGTATGCGAATTGCGTGGTTATCCGGTATTAAATGAAAATGAGCATATATATGCCATTATCATTTATATTAATGACATTACGGAAAAACGCCGGATTGAAGCACAGCTAGTTCAATCGGGAAAGTTAGCGGCAATCGGAGAGATGGCAGCGGGCATCGCCCATGAATTAAATAACCCGTTGACGGCTATTTTAGGCAATGCCCAATTGTTGTTGCGGACGGCGGCAAAGGACGACCGCTCCTACAAATTGCTTTACGACATTTATTCGTGCGGACGGAGATGCAAAACGATCATCCAAAACTTATTGACATTTTCCCGCCAAGATGAATATATGTTTGAAGATTGCTCTGTCAATGAAGCGGTGGAGCAGGTGCTCGGGCTAATAGGGGACCAAATTAGGAAACAAAATATTATCATTCGGAAAAAATTAGATAACTCACTGGAATTGGTGGAAGGAAACATTCAGCAAATCGGGCAAATTGTTTTAAATCTTTTAATTAACGCCAAAGACGCCTTGGAAGAAGTGGACGTTCCAGAAAAAGTAATTTCTATTGAAACAAAATCGGTGGCGGAAGAGGAAAAGAAATGGGTGCTTTTAACCATCCAAGACAACGGCAAAGGCATTGAAGAACAATATTTGCAAGAAATTTTCAATCCGTTCTTTACGACGAAAAGGCCAGGGAAAGGAACAGGGCTTGGCTTATCTGTCAGCTTAGGAATCGCGCAGGCTCACGGCGGAACGATCGAAGTGGCAAGCAAGCCTGGCAAAGGAAGTACATTTATGTTAAAGTTGCCGGCAAAGCAATAAACGCGGGAGTGGATAACATGCCCAATGTGTTAATTATTGACGATGAACGGGAAGTATGCACGTTTTTTCTTCATTTGTTAGAAGGAAAAGGATATTGTGTCAAGCTGGGGTCGAATGGAAAAGACTTTTCGGCATTCATTCAGCAATATTCATTTGATCTTGCCTTGATCGATGTTAAATTGCCGGATACAAACGGGCTGGAGCTATTAAAACAGTTAAAAGCCATCCAGCCATCGTGCAAGGCGATTATTATGACAGGATATAGCACGGTGAAGACCGCGGTGGAAGCAATTAAGTATGGCGCAAGTGATTATATTGAAAAGCCGTTCGACGATATTGATGAGTTAGAGAAGACGATTGAAGAATTGCTCGATAATAAACTCCATGCATCGCAGCATGATATGTATAAGCTGGCGGAAGCGCTCGGTTTTGTTGTCGGGATGAATAAAGAAATGAACGATTTAATCAAGCTGGCATATAAAGTGGCGAAAAAAAACGTCAACGTGTTAATTGAAGGAGAGACCGGAACGGGAAAAGAGTTGCTGGCGCGTTTTATTCATCAAGCGAGCATGCGCTATGATCAGCCTTTTATCGGAATTAACTGCGGAGCGCTGTCGGAAACGCTCTTGGAGAGCGAATTGTTTGGTCATGAAAAAGGGGCGTTTACCGGTGCGTTGAAAGAAAAGAAAGGAATTTTTGAAATAGCGAACAGAGGGACATTATTTTTGGATGAAATCGGCGAAGCGTCTTTAATGACACAAGTAAAATTATTGCGTGTGCTGGAAACGGGAGAGTATCTTCGCGTCGGTGGCGAAACCGTCCGTAGAACAAACGCGAGAATTATCGCTGCTTCTCATGTCAATCTCAGCCAAGCGGTGAAGGAGAAAACGTTTCGCGAAGACTTATTGTATCGGCTGGATGTGGTTAAATTAACGATCCCTCCTTTGCGGGAACGAATAGAGGATTTGCCTGTTTTGGTAGAACATTTTTTAAAAAAATTGAATTGCGCGCTTTCTTTTTCCGATGATGCCATTTTGCAAATGAAACAATATCGGTGGCCGGGAAATGTCAGAGAGCTTTTTAACGTAGTTAAAAGAGCGGTAACGTTGGCCGAAGGGGAAACGACGATCATCACTCCCGACTATCTTCCAGAAAAAATAAAAACGGAAACGAATATCCCTTCTGTTCCGTCCGATGAAACGAAAGAGAAAGAAATGAATTTGCCATCTTACTTAACAAATTGGACGAACTATATTTTATCATTATGGGAAAAAAACGAGCGGCGCCTTGACCTTCCGCGTGTTTTCGATGCCGTTAAAGATTTAGAAGCACAGATCGGGCGCTTTTTCGTCCTGAAAGCGCTAAAGGAAACGTTAGGAGATAAAAAAGAAGCGGCAGAACGATTAAACATTACGGTGCGCCAGCTTCGCTATTTATTGAAAGAAAAAGGGACTGCTGCCAAAGAATAAAGTGGAAAAGCAGTCCCTTTTAGTCTGTTCCATTAACGGTTGACACCGATGGTTAAAACGACTCGGCCGTTAATTTTTCCTTTTTCCATTCTTTCAAATACTTCATTGATTTTTTCCAATGGAGCGGTTTCGACGATCGGGCGCACTTTTCCCCGCGCGGCGAAATCCAACGCTTCTTGCATATCTTTTCTCGTGCCGACGATGGATCCTTTCACCGTTATTCCATTTAATACTGTGTTGAAAATAGGAATTGGCAAGTCTTCATTAGGCAGACCGACAACAACAAGGCATCCGCCGCGTCTCACGGATTGATAGGCTTGTTCGAACGCTTTTTTCGTGACGGCAACGCTAATGGCGGCATGCGCTCCGCCCACGTTTTGCTGGATGGCTTCCACAGGATCTTCTTTAAGTCCATTGATGGCGATATCAGCGCCTAATTGTTTCGCAAGCTCTATCTTTTCATCGCTAATATCGACCGCGATGACGTTTAATCCCATTGCTTTCGCGTATTGAAGGGCGATATGCCCTAACCCTCCGATTCCGTAAATGGCGACCCATTCTCCCGGTTTGGCGTTAGATACCTTTAGCGCTTTGTATGTCGTTACCCCCGCGCAAAGAATAGGCGCGACTTCCACCGGATCCAAGTGTTCCGGAATTTTTGCGACATAATTGGCAGGCGCTTTGCAGTATTCCGCATATCCTCCATCGGCAGAATATCCGCCATTTAATTGATGCGGACAAAGCGTTTCTTGCCCGCTCAAACAATATTCACATTCTCCGCAAGCGGAGTACAGCCATGGAATGCCGACACGGTCTCCTACTTTAACCGATTTTACCCCTTCTGCCACCTCGACGACGATGCCTACCCCTTCGTGTCCAGGAATCAAAGGAAGCTTTGGCTTGACCGGCCAGTCTCCGTGCGCCGCATGCAAATCGGTGTGGCAAACGCCGCAAGCCTCAATTTTAACAAGCACCTCTCCGTAATTCAGCTTTGGTTTTTCCACCTCTTTAATTTCTAATTTTTGTTTAAACTCGTTGACAACTGCCGCTTTCATTCTCCCAACCCCTTTCTTAATTTCCAAATAGAGTTTCGCCTATTTATATCGCAAAAAACGTGCCAACAGGGAAAGCTGGTTTTTCCAAGGCCAATATCCGCATTTTGCCGAAATTTCGTTAAAATTGAACGAAATTTTGCTGATTTTTTACCAATTCTCGTCATATGGACATTTTCATGTTTGCCGAACTCTTTCGTGATATGCACTTTTCCGTTTCATCTATTTGCGATATAATAACAAATTAGACTGTGCATCGAAAAACAGAGGTGAAAAACGTGTTTGAACGTCTGGAAGCGGTAGAAGAGCGTTATGAAAAATTAAATCAGTTGCTGATGGATCCGGAAGTGATCAATGATCCAAAAAAGCTGCGCGACTATTCGAAAGAGCAGTCGGATTTGGAAGAAACGGTGCAGACATATCGCGAATACAAATCCGTCCGCAAGCAGCTTGACGATGCCAAAGCGATGCTAGAAGAAAAGCTTGATCCGGAAATGCGGGAAATGGTAAAAGAAGAGATTGACGAATTAGAACAACGTCAAGAAGAACTTATCAATAAATTAAAAATTCTTCTTTTGCCAAAAGATCCGAATGATGAGAAAAACGTTATTATGGAAATCCGCGCGGCGGCGGGAGGCGAGGAAGCAGCGCTGTTTGCCGGCGATTTGTACCGGATGTATACGCGTTATGCGGAATCGCAAGGATGGAAGACGGAAGTTATCGAAGCGAGCCCGACTGGATTGGGTGGATATAAAGAAATTATTTTTACGATCAATGGAAAGGGAGCCTATTCCAAGCTGAAATACGAAAACGGCGCACATCGCGTGCAGCGCGTCCCGGAAACGGAATCGGGCGGGCGCATCCACACGTCGACGGCAACGGTTGCCTGCTTGCCGGAAATGGAAGAAATCGAAGTCGAAATCAACGAAAAAGATATTCGTGTCGATACATTCGCTTCAAGCGGGCCGGGCGGACAAAGCGTGAACACCACGATGTCGGCGGTGCGTTTGACACATATTCCGACGGGAATCGTCGTGACGTGCCAAGACGAAAAGTCGCAAATAAAAAACAAAGAAAAAGCGATGAAAGTTTTGCGTGCCCGCATTTATGACAAATACCAGCAAGAAGCGCGGGCGGAGTATGATCAGACGCGTAAACAAGCGGTCGGAACAGGGGATCGTTCCGAGCGGATCCGCACATATAACTTTCCGCAAAACCGCGTGACTGATCACCGCATCGGGCTGACGATTCAAAAGCTTGATCAAGTGTTGGACGGCAGCCTTGACGAGATTATTGAAGCGCTGATCTTAGACGATCAAGCGAAAAAATTGGAGCAAGCGAACAATGAGTCGTAAAATTTACGAAGTCCTTGCATGGGCTTCTTCTTTTTTAAAACAGCATGGAAAAGAAGAACGCGCCGCAGAGCTGTTGCTCTGCCACCATTTGCGAATCACGAGAGCCCAACTGTTGGCGCGGCTGCGCGATCCGATCGATGAAAACGCGCGCCAATTGTTTGAAGAGGATATCTGCAAGCACGCGTATGAACATGTTCCGGTGCAGTATCTCACCGGCTTTGAGCAATTTTACGGCCGGCTGTTTCTTGTCAACCGCGATGTGCTTATTCCGCGCCCGGAGACGGAGGAATTGGTGGAAGGCGTGTTAACGAGAATCACACAGCTTTTTCCGCGAAATACAACGGTGGATGTGGTGGATGTTGGCACGGGAAGCGGGGCGATCGCGATAACATTGGCGCTAGAAAATCCAGCACTTTCCGTCACTGCTATTGATATTTCCGCGGAAGCGCTGCAAATGGCGGAACAAAACGCCAAGCGCTTTGGAGCAGACGTTGCGTTTATTTGCGGCGACTTATTGCAGCCGCTTATCGAGGCAAATCGCAAAGTCGATGTGGTCGTGTCCAATCCGCCGTATATTCCGGAAGACGAAATTGCTTCGCTTTCCCCTGTTGTCAAAGATCACGAACCGCTGCGGGCGCTTGCCGGCGGCAAAGACGGCCTTGATTTTTACCGGAGCTTAACCCGCGCGCTGCCGTTCGTGTTGCGCGAACGCGCGCTTGTTGCCTTCGAAGTGGGGGCCGGGCAGGGAGAGACGGTCGCGGCAATGTTGCGAAAGACGTTTCCACATGCAAAAGTGGAAGTTGTTTTCGACATTAACGGAAAAGACAGAATGGTATATGCTACATTAGGAAAATAACTTCCAGCATCAACTGGAAGTTATTTTTTTAGATTTATAGAGTTTAAAATTTGTCTGCACTGTCCACAATGGGTAGTGGGAAGGACGGTGCAGGCTAATGAAGAGAAACAATATCGCCATTGTTTTATATATATTGCTATTTATATTCGGCGTGCTTGTCAATGTATATGGACAGCAAACGAAAGCGGGGGCGAACGCGACGGTCGCCGTTCCGGATGAAGCGATCCGTCTGCGGATTTTGGCCAATAGTGATTCCGCGGAAGATCAAGCGTTGAAACGAAAAGTGCGCGATGCGGTGAATGCGCAAATGAATGGATGGGTAGCTGATTTAACCTCTTTTCAAGAGGCGAAACGCGTGATTCGCTCCCATCTCCCCGAAATTGAACAAACCGTAGCCGATGTGTTGCGGAAAGAACATAGCGATCAATCGTATAAAGTGCAATTTGAAAAAGTCGATTTTCCAACAAAAATTTACGGAGATTACGTTTATCCGGCCGGGCGTTATGATGCCATTTTAATTACGCTTGGCGATGGAAAAGGAGCGAATTGGTGGTGCGTTTTATTTCCGCCGCTCTGCTTTCTTGATTTCGGAAATAGCGATGCGGTGCAGATGGACGAACATCCATATGCTATGAAGAAGGGAACGGGTCAAGCGAATGTGCAAGAACGTGAAGAGAAGGGCGGAACAGCCAATATAGACGAGCAGCAAAAACAAGATAGCGCGGCGAAGGAAGCGGAAACGGAGCAGGTTCCTCCGTTTGTCGAAGAAAGCGAGCAGCCTGTGGAAATTAAATTTTTCGTGAAAGAACTGATTGACCGGTGGATTCCATAATAGTTTTTGTGGATAAATGTGCAAAACTCATGAAAATATCCACAGACTTATCCACTAAAATAACACATTTATCCACATTTTGTGAATAAATATGTGGAACATTTTTTCTTTTTTGCCTTTTGCGATATAATTCTTCAAGGAAACTATTGGTCTATCGAAGCCATTTTCCTAATAGGGAACAACAGTATTTGGGGTGAATAAAGTGAAAACAAAAATTTGGGTTGTGGATAATATTGTTGATAAACGGTTTATTTATCCACAGATCAAAGAGGCTGCGCAATGGCTTAAAGCTGGTGAAGTGGTGGCATTCCCGACGGAAACAGTGTACGGATTGGGAGCAAACGCCAAAGATACGAAGGCGGTGGAAAAAATTTTTGCGGCAAAAGGCCGGCCAAGCGACAACCCGCTTATTGTCCATATCGCACATGTGAAACAGCTGGATGAGATTGTTTCCGACGTTCCTCGCATAGCGGGCATGTTGATCGAACGTTTTTGGCCAGGTCCGCTTACGCTCATTTTGCCAAAGAAAGAAGGCGTCATTTCCGACAAAGTGACAGCAGGCTTATCGACTGTAGCGGTGCGCATGCCGGATCATCCGGTCGCCCTTGCGCTTATCGAAGAAAGCGGATTGCCGTTGGCTGCACCGAGCGCCAATATATCAGGGCGTCCGAGCCCGACGACAGCGGCGCATGTATTCACTGATTTAAACGGACGGATTGTCGGCATTGTTGATGGAGGGGAAACAGGTATTGGCGTTGAATCGACCGTGCTTGACTGCACATCAGATGTGCCGACGATTTTGCGCCCCGGAGGTGTGACAAAAGAAGCACTTGAACAGGTAATTGGAAACGTTGCCGTTGACAGCGCGCTGACGGACGAACGGCAAACGCCGAAATCGCCGGGGATGAAATATACACATTACGCTCCAAAATCGCCAATGGCGATCGTCCAAGGATCACCTGCTTTTTTGCAAACGCTTGTGAATCAGCAACGGGCGCTTGGAAAAAAAGTCGGGGTAATGACAACGGAAGAAAACTGCTTGTTTTATGATGCTGACGTAGTGTTGACGTGCGGATCGCGCCATGATTTGCGCACTGTAGCGAGCCGTTTATATGATACGCTTCGCCAATTTGATGAAACAGATGTTGATTTCATTTATAGCGAATCGTTTCCGGCGGAAGGAATCGGCGCCGCGATTATGAACCGGCTCAGAAAAGCGGCGGGCCATCAAGTGATTGTGGAAAAATAAACCTTCTAAATATTCCCGGACGCGCATATGCTGACAGTAAGGCCAGTCCGGGGAGGGAAATACAATGGGCATGTTCATCGGCGAGCTTGTGGCGCTGTCGATGATGGCGTTCGCGCTAGGAATGGACGCTTTTTCCGTCGCGTTAGGCATGGGCTTGTTTCGCTTGCGATTCAAACAAATTTTTTATATAGGCGTAACGATTGGCGTTTTTCATATTGTTATGCCGCTTTTAGGAATTTTCGCCGGCCGCTTTTTATCGCACCAGTTTGGCGGCATCGCTTCCTATATCGGCGGAGTGTTGCTGCTGTTGTTAGGAATGCAAATGATTGTTACATCCTTTAAAAAGGAAAGCGATTCATTTGTTTCGCCGATGGGAATAGGACTTATTTTTTTTGCTTTTAGCGTGAGTCTTGACAGTTTTTCCGTTGGGCTTAGTCTCGGCATTTACGGGGCGCGAACGTTGCTGACGATTTTATTGTTCGGTTTTGTCAGCATGATATTGACATGGACAGGATTAATGCTGGGCCGCCATTTTCAACAATGGCTTGGCGCTTACAGCGAAGCGCTTGGCGGCAGCATTTTATTTGTGTTTGGGCTGAAGCTGTTATTTTCGTTTTAGGCGGGAGATTCCTGCTTCCAGTTTGCGATGGCAGAAATCGGGGGTTAATAAGGAAAAAAGACGAAGCGCCAAGTTTGAGCGCTCAGAAAAAAGGCAACATAGTAATATAAATTTTTTGCGATCGTTTTTTAATGCTATATTTTGCTAGTAATTTTTATTATAATTAACTTATACATGGTGGATGATAGAGTAAATGAGCGAAGTAGAGGTGTTTGTATGTCGCATCGTATTTTATTTGTTTGTACGGGGAACACTTGTCGCAGCCCGATGGCTGCCGCACTGCTTCACAGCAAGCAATTGCCGGGCGTGGAGGTGAAATCAGCGGGAGTGTTTGCCGCGGAAGGCAGCGATGCTTCGCTTCACGCGAAAGCGGTTTTGCAAGAAAAAGGGATTGAGACGGAACATCGCTCGTCACTGTTAAAAAAGGAAGATGTCGAGTGGGCGACACATATTTTCGCGATGACGGCCGGGCATAAGCAGCTTATCATTGAAAGGTTTCCAGACGCGAAAGAGAAAACGTTCACACTTAAAGAATTTGTTTCCGGAAAACAAGGGGATGTATCCGATCCGTTTGGCGGATCTATTGAAACGTATCGCAAGACAAGAGATGAACTAGAAAAACTTATTGATCATCTTGCGCGTAAACTTGGGGGAGAAGAGAATGGAAAGGACAAAACGGAAATATCGCTTTAGTATACGTCGGAAGCTTGTTGTGTTTACAACAATATTAGCCATCATTACGTATTCTACAAGCGCATTTTTTATTTACGTTTTGCATGATTTATTCTTCACTGCGATCAATAAAAGCGTGTTTACCATTATTACGCTATTGCTCGGCATCATTTGGTCAGGCATCCTTGCATATATGGCATCAGGATTTGTCATAAAGCCGCTGCACCGGTTAGAACAGGCGGCAATCAAAGCAGCAAGCGGACAAATTAACGAAGACGTTCCGTTATCTAGATCAGATGATGAAATTCGCTCATTAGGAATTGCTTTCAATGAAATGTTGCAAAGTTTGCGGACAATCGTGCAAAACATCGAAGATAACTTTTCCCGTACGAATGAGAAAGTCGTCGAAATTACAAACGCCTCTCTCGTTGCGGCAGAGCGTTCGAAAGATATTGCCCATACGATTGAAGAAATTTCTAAAGGCGCGAATGACTCTGCTGTTTCGATGCAAACGGCCGCTGAGTCGGTGGATGATGTGCTGCGCATTGCCAATCAAGTGCAGCAAAAGGCGAACCAGTCCGAACAATTAGTGAAGGAAATGGTGACAACATTGCATAAAAGCCGTGAAGTCATTAGTTCGCTTGTTGGCGGGATTGAACAATTGGCGCGCAATAATCAAACGTCTTTAGTTGCCGTCCAGCGCCTGGAACAGCACGCAAAGGAAGTGGAAAACATCATCTCTCTTGTTGGCGATATTGCCGGGCAAACGAATTTGCTCGCTTTAAACGCCTCTATCGAAGCGGCGCGTGCCGGGGAGCATGGCAAAGGCTTCGCGGTTGTTGCGGAAGAGGTCCGAAAGCTTGCCGATGAAAGTGCGAAAGCGGTGCAAGGAATTTCCGAGCTGATCCAAAACATTCAAAAAGAAGTCGCGCATGTCGTCGCGCAAATTCATGAGCAAGTCAAAGCTGCGAATGAGGAGGCGGCGAAAGGCGCCGATACGAATGACGCAATTGCGGAAATGACCCAATCGATTCACGAGGTTGTCCGTTCTGTCCAAGAAATTGCCGAATTAGTGAAAGAACAAATGACCCATATCGAAAAAGCGGCAATTCAGTCGCAGGAAGTGGCGGCGATCGCCGAAGAAACGTCGGCCGGGGCAACGGAAGTAACGGCGGCGACGCAAGAGCAAACTTCCGTTATTCAGCATGTTAACGAATTGGCGGAAGAATTGGCGGAACAAGCGAAAAAATTAAAAGAAACAATTGACCAAATTGGTGCAAAATAAAATTAAGAAAGATCGCCTTCTATATTGAAAACATGTAAAATGAATAGAAAGGCGATCTTTTTTCTATATGACCAAACCGAGGAGGCAACAAACATGAAAGTGGCGATTGCGTCTGATCACGCAGGAATTCATATTCGTGAAGAAATAAAAAAATTAATGGACGAATTGGGAATCGAATATATCGATTTAGGGTGTGACTGCGAAACATCGGTTGATTATCCCGATTACGCGATTCCGGTCGCGGAAAAAGTGGCAAACGGAGAAGTGGATCGCGGCATTTTAATTTGCGGGACGGGAATCGGCATGGCGATCGCGGCCAATAAAGTTAAAGGCGTCCGTTGCGCGCTTTGCCATGACGTATATAGCGCCAGATTAACGCGCCAGCATAACGACAGCAACGTACTGGCGATGGGAGAGCGCGTTATCGGACCGGGGCTGGCGCGCGAAATCGCGGAAGTGTGGCTGACGACGGCGTTTGAAGGCGGACGCCACGCCAAACGTGTGGAAAAAATTACGCAATACGAAACCGAACATTAATGGGAGGAAGAGCGGAAATGGTTTCTCCACTTTCGCAATGGAAGCAGCAATGGCAGGCGATTATTCGCGAATTCCGCCAGCAAGTTCCGCTTTCATCCGAGCATATTCTTGTCGTCGGCTGCAGCACGAGCGAAGTGATCGGCGAGAAAATCGGAACGGCCGGATCGATGGAAGTTGCCGAAATGCTGTTCGACGAATTGAAAAAATGGCATGAGGAAACAGGGGTGCAGCTGGCGTTTCAATGCTGTGAACATTTGAACCGCGCGCTTGTCGTTGAAAGAAAGACCGCCGTATCCCGCCAGCTTGAAATCGTCTCGGTTGTTCCTGTTCGATTTGCCGGCGGCGCCCTGGCCGCCTACGCCTACCGACATATGGCCGATCCCGTTGTTGTCGAATTCATCAAAGCCGATGCCGGCATCGATATCGGTGATACGTTTATCGGCATGCATTTAAAGCATGTTGCTGTTCCCGTCCGCGTGTCGTTAAAACAAGTCGGCCATGCCCATGTGACAATGGCGAAAACGAGACCGAAACTGATCGGCGGCGCTCGCGCAGTCTATTCTTTAGAAAATCCGAATACTTCTTGCACTTCCTGATGATTTTGTTCATTTTTTCTTTGAATCCACCGGTGAAAAGCTGGTAAAATAAAAAAGAATATTCTTAATTTCGAAACGAGGGGGAGCTAATGATGAATCACTTGCCACAACAAGATCCGCAAGTGTTCGAAGCGATTCAAAACGAATTGAAACGTCAGCAATCGAAAATCGAATTAATCGCATCGGAAAACTTTGTCAGCCGTGCCGTCATGGAAGCGCAAGGATCGGTATTAACGAATAAATACGCTGAAGGATATCCGGGTCGCCGCTATTACGGCGGTTGCGAATATGTCGATGTTGTCGAAGATTTGGCGCGTGAACGGGCAAAAAAATTGTTTGGAGCGGAGCATGCGAACGTACAGCCGCATTCTGGCGCGCAGGCGAACATGGCGGTATATTTTACTGTGTTGTCGCACGGCGATACCGTGCTTGGGATGAATTTGTCGCACGGCGGCCATTTGACGCACGGCAGCCCAGTCAACTTTAGTGGCGTTCAATATAATTTCGTCGAATATGGCGTCGATCCGGAAACGCATACGATTGATTATGATGAAGTGCTTGAAAAAGCGCGCGTACATAAGCCGAAACTGATTGTAGCCGGGGCAAGCGCTTATCCGCGCATCATCGATTTCCAACGTTTCCGCGAAATCGCCGATGAGGTAGGAGCGTATTTGATGGTAGACATGGCGCATATTGCAGGTCTTGTTGCGGCAGGTCTTCATCCGAACCCGGTGCCGTATGCGCACTTTGTCACGACTACGACGCACAAAACGCTCCGCGGCCCGCGCGGCGGGATGATCCTTTGCAAAGAAGAATTTGCGAAACAAATCGACAAAGCGATTTTCCCAGGCATCCAAGGCGGGCCGCTCATGCACGTCATTGCGGCGAAAGCAGTCGCGCTCGGCGAAGCGTTGCAGGACAGCTTTAAAACGTATGCGCAAAACATTGTCAACAATGCGAAACGGCTCGCGGAAGCGCTCAAAAAAGAGGGCTTTACGCTCGTTTCCGGCGGAACGGACAACCACTTGTTGCTTATTGACTTGCGCCCGCAAGGATTGACTGGAAAAGTGGCGGAAAAATTGTTGGATGAAATCGGCATTACCGTGAATAAAAACACCATTCCGTACGATCCGGAGAGCCCGTTTGTGACAAGCGGCATCCGCATCGGCACCGCCGCGGTGACGACGCGTGGATTCGGCTTGGAAGAAATGGACGAAATCGCGGGCATTATTAGCCTTGTGTTAAACAATCACGAAGATGAAGCAAAATTAGAAGAAGCGCGGAAACGCGTGGCGGCATTAACGGAAAAATTTCCGCTATATCGTTGACGAACACGCGCCTCTAAAGGATGATTATCTTTAGAGGCGTGTTTTTTTGTTTGCGGTTGAATATATGCGTATTTTTCGGTAGAATTTATGGAAGTGTAACCCGTAACAAAGAGGAGAGTGCAAAATGGGAAAAGTATACGTATTCGATCATCCACTCATCCAACATAAACTGACATACATCCGCGACAAAAACACCGGCACGAAAGAGTTCCGCGAACTCGTCGAAGAAGTGGCGACGTTGATGGCGTTTGAAATTACGCGTGATCTTCCGCTTGAAGAAGTAGAAATTGAAACGCCGGTCAGCAAAGCAAAATCGAAAGTAATCGCCGGCAAAAAACTTGGCGTCATTCCGATTTTGCGGGCGGGAATGGGAATGGTCGACGGCATTTTGAAATTGATTCCGGCCGCGAAAGTTGGCCATATCGGTTTGTACCGCGACCCGGAAACGTTAAAGCCGGTTGAATATTATGTGAAGCTGCCAACCGATGTTGAAGAGCGCGATTTTATCGTCGTTGACCCGATGCTTGCGACGGGAGGCTCAGCGGTCGAAGCGATTAACGCCTTGAAAAAGCGCGGCGCAAAAAGCATTAAATTTATGTGTTTGATCGCCGCACCGGAAGGCGTCGAAGCGGTGAAAAAAGCGCATCCGGATGTCGATATTTATATTGCTGCGCTCGATGAAAAGCTTAATGACCATGGCTATATCGTCCCGGGGCTCGGGGATGCCGGCGACCGCCTGTTCGGCACCAAATAAACACATTCTAAGGACGGATCATTTTGCGGAATGATGCCGTCTTTTTTTTATAAAATTATGTCTAAAAGAGTAAATATATCATTATACACTAATTTAGTGAGAAAAAAATGAGTAAATTTCACAAAAATTTCACAAATTATTAATATTTTTCTCGTAACAATGTAGTTTTTCTTGTGAAACACATTGACATTGACCATATCGTATTGTATGCTTGACAGGGGATATGTGATAAGGTTTTCAAGCGAATTGTATACTTAGCATAGTATATACATAGTTTTTGGCGAATGTGAGGATTATAACGATATGGGGAAAAACCAACGTTACCCTTTCCGAGCGCTCGGCTTAATGTCCGCTATTACTTCTCAATTGGCTGGTTCTGTTTTAATTGGCATATTCGGCGGCAGATGGCTTGATCGCCGTTTCGATTCGGAACCTCTTTTTCTTATTATTGGTCTCCTCCTCGGGCTTGCTGCAGGCATTACTGCGATGTTGCGAACGATCCGCCAATTTTTTGCAGGAGAATAATAGAAGATGGAACATATGATGCGAAACTTGCGGAAATACGCGTTGTTTTTCCTTTTTATATATGCAGCTGGCTGGGGAATGACAGGGAATAAAACATTATTTTTGAGCTTGCTTTTCGGAACATTCATAGGATTTTATAGCGTGTGGCTGCTGGCCGGCCGCGTAATAAAATTTGGACGAGCGGTGGCGGAAGGGAAGCGCGTTCGCTCGCTGGGCATGGTTTCGCGAATGGCGCTTGCGGCATTTGCCGCTTTGGTTGTGTTGCGATTTCCCGAATATTTCTCCATTGTGCCTATGGTAGTGGGGTTAATGACACCTTATTTTGTCATTATAATACATTATTTCTTGCACATACATAATGAGGAAGGGAAGCGAGGTGATTACTAGTGCATCATGAAGCACCTTTATATGAATTTCTCGGGCTTACCTTTAACTTGGCCAACGTTTTGATGATAACGGTCACATGTGTGATTGTGTTCATCATTGCCGTTGCTGCTACGCGCAATCTTTCTATGAAGCCGACGGGAATGCAAAATTTCCTGGAATGGGTCGTCGACTTTGTCAAAGGAATCATCAAAAGCAACATGGACTGGAAAACGGGAGGCCGCTTCCATTTGCTTGGCATCACGTTAATCATGTATATTTTTGTAGCGAACATGCTCGGTCTTCCATTCTCTATTGTCGTTGATGGCAAGCTATGGTGGAAATCGCCGACGGCAGACCCTGTTATCACATTAACGTTGGCGATTATGGTTGTTGCGCTGACGCACTATTACGGCATTAAACTCCGGGGATTCGGCGAATATGCGAAAGGCTTTGTCAGTCCAATGTGGATTTTATTCCCACTTAAACTCATTGAAGAGTTTGCCAACACGTTAACGTTGGGCTTGCGTCTTTACGGGAACATTTACGCTGGAGAAATTTTGCTCGCTTTATTGACGAGTGGATTGGCCACTGGCGTTGGCGGAACGATCGCTGCGATCATCCCGACGATCGCTTGGCAAGCGTTCAGTATTTTCGTTGGTGCCATTCAAGCATTCATTTTCACTATGTTAACAATGGTTTATATGGCGCACAAGGTGAGTCATGACCATTAATGTTATATATATAAGAAATTAACTTCAATAAATTTATAAATACTAAAAGGAGGACTTTTCAATGGGTGTATTAGCTGCAGCAATCGCAATTGGTCTAGCTGCACTTGGTGCAGGTATTGGTAACGGTTTAATTGTATCTCGTACAGTAGAAGGAATCGCACGTCAGCCAGAGGCGCGCGGTATGCTTCAAACAACGATGTTTATCGGGGTTGCGTTAGTTGAAGCGATTCCGATTATTGCGGTTGTTATTGCGTTCATGGTTCAAGGGCGCTAATTTTGTGCAGCGCTTGTTTACCAACGTAAAAATCAATAAGATAAACAAAATCGTTCATGATGGCGAAGATCATTCCATGCGAACCTTCGCCATTCCTTTATGTTCATTTCATCAACGATAACGATAACCATGGAAACAGGCGGGAAAAATAGGTTTATGGGCGACTCTTGAAGAGGGAGTGAAACTTGTAATGACGAACTTTTTGGCATTAGGTGCTGCTGGCCATGGGTTTAATGGCGGCGATATGTTATTCCAGTTAGTTATGTTTTTACTATTATTGTTGTTGCTCCGTAAATACGCGCTTGGTCCGTTAATGGGCGTAATGAAACAGCGCGAGGAGCATATCGCAAACGAAATCGATCAAGCGGAAAAACATCGCCAAGAAGCGGAAAAGCTATTGGCAGAACAGCGTGAATTGATGAAACAATCCCGCCAAGAAGCACAGCAGCTCATCGAAAACGCGCGCAAGCTTGCTGAGGAACAAAAAGAGCAGATTATCGCGTCTGCCCGTGCGGAAGCAGAGCGTTTGAAAGAAACGGCGAAAAAAGAAATCGAACGCGAAAAAGAGCAAGCGATGGCCGCGTTGCGCGAGCAAGTCGCTTCATTGTCCGTATTGATCGCTTCGAAAGTGATTGAAAAAGAGTTGAACGAACAAGATCAAGCGAAGCTGATTAGTGAGTACATTCAAGAGGTAGGAGAAGGACGATGAATAAAGAAATCATAGCAAAGCGGTATGCGTTCGCTCTTTTTCAAATTGCCGTGGAAAAGCAGCTTCTTGAGCAAATGGAGGAAGAAATTCGCGCCGTTTGGCAAGCGCTTGCCGAAAATGAGCAATTTTTATCGCTATTGACATATCCGAAACTATCATTGGAAAAGAAAAAAGCGTTAATCAAAGAAACGTTTGCATCGGTGTCAACTCCATTGCGGAATACATTGTTGCTTTTGCTGGAACGCCATCGCATTGACATCGTTCCGCAGCTGGCGCAGCAGTTTACTGATTTGGTGAACGAAGCGCGCGGCGTCGCTGAGGCGACTGCATATTCGGCTCGGCCGCTAACGGAAGAGGAAAAACGCGCACTTTCGGATGTGTTTGCGAAAAAAATGGGCAAAACGACGCTTCGCATTGAAAATATCGTCGATCCAAGCTTAATCGGCGGCGTGAAGTTGCGTATCGGCAACCGCATTTATGATGGCAGCATCAGCGGAAAACTGAAACAAATTCAACGACAGCTTATCGGCTAAGATTTGATGATAGGGGTGAAAGGCATGAGCATCAGAGCGGAAGAAATAAGCGCGCTCATTAAGCAGCAAATCGAAAATTACGAGTCCGAAATCCAAATAAGCGATGTCGGCACGGTCATTCAAGTTGGTGACGGTATCGCGCGCGCCCATGGCTTGGACAACGTCATGGCAGGGGAACTTGTCGAATTTTCTAACGGCGTTATGGGAATGGCGTTAAACTTGGAAGAAAACAACGTCGGTATCGTTATTTTAGGTCCATATACTGGAATTAAAGAAGGCGACGAAGTGCGCCGCACAGGACGGATTATGGAAGTACCTGTCGGTGAAGCGTTAATCGGCCGTGTCGTTAACCCTTTAGGACAGCCGGTTGACGGTTTAGGTCCAATCGAAACGACGGAAACTCGCCCAATTGAAAGCCGAGCGCCAGGCGTTATGGACCGGAAATCGGTTCATGAACCGCTGCAAACGGGGATTAAAGCGATTGACGCGTTGGTGCCGATCGGCCGCGGCCAGCGTGAGCTCATCATCGGGGACCGCCAAACAGGAAAAACGGCGGTCGCAATTGACACGATCATCAACCAAAAAGATCAGAACATGATTTGTATTTACGTGGCAATCGGGCAAAAAGAATCAACGGTCCGCTCGGTTGTCGAAACATTGCGGAAACACGGAGCGCTAGATTATACCATTGTTGTGACGGCATCCGCATCGCAACCAGCGCCATTGTTGTTCCTTGCGCCATATGCCGGTGTGGCGATGGGTGAATATTTCATGTATAAAGGTCAGCACGTGCTTGTCGTTTACGACGACTTGTCGAAACAAGCGGCAGCTTACCGCGAATTGTCGCTCTTGCTTCGCCGTCCGCCAGGCCGTGAAGCATATCCTGGGGATATCTTCTACTTGCACTCTCGTCTGTTAGAGCGCGCGGCAAAACTAAGCGATGCTAAAGGTGGCGGTTCGTTAACGGCGCTTCCGTTCGTTGAAACACAAGCTGGCGACATTTCCGCTTACATTCCGACAAACGTCATCTCCATTACAGACGGACAAATTTTCTTGCAATCCGACTTATTCTTCTCCGGCGTCCGTCCAGCGATCAATGCTGGTCTTTCCGTATCCCGCGTCGGTGGCGCGGCACAAATTAAAGCGATGAAAAAAGTATCAGGTACGCTTCGCTTGGACTTAGCGGCGTATCGTGAACTTGAGGCGTTCGCACAGTTCGGTTCAGACCTTGATAAAGCGACACAGGCGAAGCTCGCACGCGGTGCCCGCACGGTGGAAGTGCTAAAACAAGATTTGCATGCGCCAATTCCTGTCGAAAAACAAGTGGCGATCATTTACGCGCTTACCCGCGGTTTCTTAGACGACATTCCGGTTGAAGATATCCGCCGCTTTGAGAAAGAGTTCTTCGTATGGCTCGACCAAAACGGCCAGCACTTGCTTGAACATATTCGCACAACAAAAGATCTTCCAAATGAAGAAGATCTCAACAAAGCGATCGAAGCGTTCAAGAAAACGTTTGTCGTTTCCCAATAAAGGAGGGCGGAACAGAAGGGTGACAGCTTCTGTTCCCCTCTACTCTTAGATTTTGTCCAGAAAAAAGGTGGTGAAACCTTTGGCGTCCTTACGCGACATTAAGAAGCGCATCAACGCGACGAAGAAGACGAGCCAAATTACAAAGGCGATGGAGATGGTCTCGGTTGCGAAATTAAACCAAGCGGAAATGAACGCAAAATCGTTTGTTCCATATATGGAGAAAATGCAAGAAGTGGTTGCGAACATCGCCCTTGGCGCCGGTAATGCGACACATCCAATGCTGGTGACGCGCCCTGTCAAAAAGACGGGTTATTTAGTAATTACCTCTGACCGCGGTTTAGCGGGGGCGTATAACAGCAATATTCTCCGCACTGTGTACCAAACGATTCAAAGACGCCATCAGTCGCCGGATGAATATGCGATTATTGTTATTGGACGTATCGGGTTAAACTTTTTCAAAAAAAGAAATTTCCCGGTTGTTTTAAATATTGCCGGGCTGCCGGACCAGCCGTCTTTTGCTGATATTAAAGAAATCGCGAACAAGGCGGTCGGCTTGTTTACTGACGGTACGTTCGACGAGCTGTATATGTACTACAACCATTACGTCAATACGATCCAGCAAGAAGTGACGGAAAGAAAATTGTTGCCGCTAACGGATTTAGTCGATAACAAACAACGGACAACATATGAATTTGAACCTTCCCAAGAAGAAATTTTAGATGTGCTTTTGCCGCAATATGCGGAAAGCCTTATTTACGGTGCGCTGTTAGATGCGAAAGCGAGCGAGCACGCGGCGCGGATGACGGCGATGAAAAACGCGACGGACAACGCGAATGAACTTATTCGTACGCTTACCCTTTCCTACAACCGCGCTCGCCAAGCGGCGATTACCCAAGAAATCACGGAAATCGTAGCGGGAGCAAACGCGTTACAATAGCGGTAGAGCGGAAGTGGCAATGAAGTACTGATGTTCAACTAGCAAGTTAGGAGGGAAAACGATGACAAAAGGACGCGTTATTCAAGTTATGGGTCCGGTTGTAGACGTTAAGTTCGAAAACGGGCATCTTCCTGCGATCTACAACGCTTTGAAAATTCAACATAAAGCGCGCAATGAAAACGAAGTCGACATTGACTTGACATTGGAAGTAGCGCTTCATCTTGGCGACGATACGGTCCGTACGATTGCAATGGCCTCGACAGACGGTCTTATTCGCGGAATGGAAGTCATTGACACAGGTGCACCAATTTCTGTTCCGGTCGGAGAGATCACCCTTGGTCGCGTATTCAACGTGTTAGGGGAACCGATCGACCTGCAAGGGGAAATCCCGGCTGATGCGCGTCGCGACCCAATCCATCGCCCAGCGCCGAAATTTGAAGAGCTTGCAACAGAAGTGGAAATTTTGGAAACAGGAATTAAAGTCGTTGACTTGCTCGCTCCATATATTAAGGGTGGAAAAATCGGTCTGTTCGGCGGTGCAGGTGTAGGAAAAACGGTCTTAATCCAAGAGCTTATTCACAACATTGCGCAAGAACACGGTGGTATTTCCGTATTCGCTGGCGTTGGCGAACGCACTCGTGAAGGAAACGACTTGTACCATGAAATGAAAGATTCCGGCGTTATCAGCAAAACGGCGATGGTATTCGGGCAAATGAACGAGCCGCCTGGTGCACGGATGCGCGTAGCGTTGACAGGGTTGACGATGGCGGAATATTTCCGCGATGAGCAAGGGCAAGACGTGTTGCTCTTTATCGACAACATTTTCCGTTTCACGCAAGCTGGTTCAGAGGTTTCGGCGCTATTAGGCCGCATGCCTTCTGCTGTAGGTTATCAACCGACACTTGCGACAGAAATGGGGCAATTACAAGAACGGATTACTTCTACATCGACTGGTTCTATCACATCGATTCAAGCGATTTACGTACCAGCGGACGACTACACAGACCCAGCGCCGGCGACAACGTTCTCGCACTTGGACGCAACGACGAACTTGGAACGGAAACTGGCGGAAATGGGTATTTATCCGGCAGTGGATCCGCTCGCGTCCACATCTCGCGCACTTGCGCCTGAAATCGTCGGCGAAGAGCATTACCAAGTAGCGCGCAAAGTGCAACAAACGTTGCAACGTTATAGAGAATTGCAAGATATTATCGCAATTCTCGGTATGGATGAGCTATCCGATGAAGATAAACTCGTTGTTCATCGCGCTCGCCGCATTCAATTCTTCTTATCGCAAAACTTCCACGTCGCGGAGCAGTTTACAGGCCAACCTGGTTCTTACGTGCCGGTGAAAGAAACGGTGCGCGGCTTCAAAGAAATTTTGGAAGGAAAATATGACCATCTGCCAGAAGATGCTTTCCGCTTAGTAGGGCGCATTGAAGAAGTTGTGGAAAAAGCGAAGCAAATGGGCGTAGAAGTTTAATGGAGGGACATAGGAGGATTTGATGATGAAAACAATCAAAGTCAGTGTCGTTACTCCTGATGGCCCGGTGTATGAAGCGGACGTAGAAATGGTGAGCACGAAAGCGAAAAGCGGAGAGCTTGGCGTTTTGGCGGGACATATTCCGCTTGTTGCTCCGCTTGAAATCAGCGCAGTCCGCCTGAAACAAGGCGGAAAAACAGAATATATCGCAGTCAGCGGCGGATTTATGGAAGTCCGCCCTGACAAAGTGACGATTTTGGCGCAAGCGGCGGAAAGAGCGGAAGATATTGATGTCGCCCGTGCGCAAGCGGCAAAAGAACGCGCGGAACGCCGGCTGCAAAGCAAACAGGATGATATCGACTTTAAGCGCGCGGAATTGGCATTGAAACGCGCGATCAACCGCTTAAACGTGGCGAACATGAAATAAAAAGACGGGAGGATAAATGAAGTGACCCCTGTCAAGTAGACAGAAATAAAAAAGCACATTTAAGTAGCCTGAGTCCTATATTCATAAGGACTCAGGTTATTTAATTTCTTTTGAAAACGTTGATGGTTATAAAAACGAATATATTTGTGTACGGCATCCTTCACTTCTTCGGCCGTGCGGAATGAGTACAGATGAAAACACTCTGCCTTGAAATGGCTGAAGAAGTTTTCCATGCAGGCATTGTCCAAGCAGTTTCCTTTTCTGGACATACTGGCCTTTATATTGTATCTTTTTAGTAAGTTGTTGTATTGGCGGGATGTATACTGGAACCCCTGATCACTATGGAGGAGGAGTCCATTTACATTCCGTTTTTTTATGGCCTTTTTTAGCGTGTCGATGACCAGTTTGATGTCATTTCTTTCGCTGATATGATAAGCCACGATTTCATTATTGTATAGGTCTTTAATAGCGGACAAATAGAGCTTTTGCCCATGAAAAATTAAATAGGTAATATCTGTAACCCACTTCTCGTTTGGCTTTGACGCGTGGAAATCTCGGTTTAGATGATTGTCCGAAATCACATAAGGCTCTTTCTTTCCGTAATAAGGCCGTTTCTTCCGAATCACCGCCCGGATTCCCATCTCCCTCATCAGCCTTTGTACTCGTTTATGGTTGATATCCAGTTTGTGTTTCCGTTTCAGCCAAACTTTGACTCTCCGATACCCATAGATTCCTTTCACTTCTTCTTGGCACTCTTTGATTTTTTCCTTTAGCTGCTCGTCTTCTAATTGCTTCTGAGAAGGGCGTTCCTGTCGTTTTACCCACTTGTAATATCCGCTTCGAGATACGCCTGCTATCTCACATAATAGTTGAATCGAACCATAACACCCGACCATTTCTTGAATGATCGCGAACTTCTTGTGAGTTGGTACTGCTTCCATTCCCCCTTTCACCTCTTTAAGAGCTTTTTTAGCATCTCTACTTCCGCCTCAAGACGCTTGATTTTCGTTTCAGGATCTTCCGGACGAGTTCTCGGTCTTCCTTTATTTGGTCCTTTCGCTTTGCCCCGTTTTTCCTCCAGACCTTGTATTCCTTCCTGTTCATAGCGTTTCACCCATCGACGTACCATGGAATGACTAATACCCAATTCTTTCGCCACCGTTTCGTATCCCAAGCCCTCTTTTAAATATAAATCCACCGCTTTCTTTTTAAATTTTGCATCATATGTTTTTCGTATTTTTCCCATAGAAAAATCCCCTCCATAGTAGACAGATTAATTGGCTTTCTTTTTTCTGTCTACTATAAGGGGATCATATCAAAATGCTCCCGTCTTTTTTTTATCAAATGGAACCGAGAAGGCTCCCACTTCTATAAGTGGGAGATGAGGCGGCTTCAGTCTCGATTTCACTGGTTGCCACTATCGTTATAAGTAAAATTTGAGGTTCTGTCGACATTTCTGGATATAAATGTTATAATGGTGCCAAATATAATTCGGAATTATGAAATATTTCAAACAATAATAATATGATGTATTAAAGGGGGTGAACGTCGCGTTGCTGAACGTGTATGTCAATAACTATGTGATCGTTTTTGTGTTTTTATGCATCGGCGTTTTACTTCCCGTTGGCGCATTAGCGGTGGGGCGGTTTTTACGGCCGCACGTTCCGGACGAAGCAAAGCAAACTACTTATGAAAGCGGTAACAATCCGTTCCATGACTCGCGTGTTTCCTTTCAGGTTCATTACTACATGTTCGCGCTGTTATTTGTCATTTTTGATGTTGAAACAGTGTTTTTATATCCTTGGGCGGTCGCTTATGACAAACTAGGATGGTTTGCTTTCATCGAGATGTTTATTTTCATGTTTATGCTCGTTCTTGGGCTTGTCTATGCTTGGAAAAAGAAGGTGTTACGATGGATGTAAAATGGATGGATGTTCCTGAAGGGGAAATGGAAGAGATAAAGCGTAATGTGTTTTTGACGACGCTCGAGCAATTAAAAGCGTGGGCCCGCAGCAATTCCCTCTGGCCGCTGACATTCGGTCTTGCCTGTTGCGCTATCGAAATGATGGGAGTCGGCGGATCTCATTACGATTTGGACCGATTCGGCTCGTTTTTCCGCGCCTCGCCGCGCCAGTCTGATGTCATGATCGTCTCCGGCACGGTAACCAAAAAGATGGCACCTCTCTTACGCCGCTTATATGACCAAATGCCAGAACCGAAATGGGTGATTGCCATGGGGTCATGTGCTACCGCAGGCGGACCGTATGTGAAATCATACAGCGTTGTCAAAGGGGTGGACCAAATCGTGCCGGTGGATGTCTATATTCCTGGCTGCCCGCCGAATCCAGCCGCATTAATTTACGGGATTAATAAATTAAAAGAAAAAATCCGCTATGAAGCAAAGACGGGGAAGAAGGTGCCGTAATCAATGGACGAAGAAAAAGATGTGCAGCGGCGGAAAAAAGAAGCGGCGGGATGGGCGAAACAGCTGGCAAGGGAACGATTAGCGGCAAAGCAGGCCGCCGGACAAACTGAACAGCCGCTCGAAGAAACGAAAACGCAAAGTAAAGACGATTTAGCGCTTGCAAAGAAAAAAGCAGCAGAAGCAGCAAAGGCCAAGGCGGCAGAATTGCGGAAACAAAAAGAAGGAGCAGCCGGTGATAAAGCCGGCAAGACCGAAGACGGATTGGCGCTCGCAAAGAAAAAGGCGGCGGAAGAAGCGAAAGCGGCGGCGCTGGAAAAGCGAAAAGCGCCGCAAGCGGAAGGCGGAAACAAAGAAACTTCCGAAGAAGATATAGCGCTCGCGAAGAAAAAAGCGGCCGCAGCGGCAAAAGCAAAGGCCGCGGCTTTGGCGAAGAAAAAAGCGGCCGCAGCGGGCGAAGGAGCGGAAGATGATATTGCCAAACAAAAAGCGCTTGCGGCGGCGAAGGCAAAGGCGGCAGCTGCTGCAAAAGCAAAAGCGCTAGCAAAACAACAAGCAGGCGGCACTGCCGGAGAAAGTGAAGGTGATCTTGCGAAGGAGAAAGCAAAGGCGGCCGCGGCGGCAAAAGCGAAATCTGTGGGAAATCCGCTGGAAGAGGCTGAGAAAGAAGACGCCCCGTCGCCAAACCAGCCGCTTCTTGATAAATACGTCCGAATGATTCGTGAGCGTCTCGGCGGTGATGTGCTGGAAGAGGCCTATATTAACCGCCTTGCTAAAGATGTTCCGACATTGGTCGTGAAAAAGGATTCATATTACAAAGTGGCCGAGTTTCTGAAATATAACGAGCAGCTTCGCTTTGATTATTTGTCAGAACTGCACGGGACCGATTTTCAAACACATATGGAAGTATATGTGCACTTATATTCTTATCAAAACCGCCAACCGGTCGCGTTAAAGGTGAAAATTGACCGTGACAAGCCGGAGATTGCTTCGCTCGTTCCGCTTTGGCAAGGGGCGAATTGGCCGGAATGTGAAGCGTATGATCTGCTGGGCATCCGTTTTCAAGGGCATCCGAATTTAATCCGCATCTTTTTAGGGGAAAATTGGGTCGGACATCCGCTTCGCAAAGATTATGAGCCATACGACGTGGAGGTATAGCATATGCTTCGAACAGAGGAAATGATTTTAAACGTGGGCCCGCAGCATCCGAGCACACACGGAGTGTTTCGCCTTATTTTAAAGATAGACGGGGAAAAAATTCAAGAAGCGACGCCGGTGATCGGCTATCTCCACCGCGGAACGGAAAAATTGGCGGAAAGCTTGCAATATACGCAAATCATTCCATATACAGACCGGATGGATTATTTATCGGCAATGACCAACAATTATGTCATTTGCCATGCGGTGGAAACGATGATGGGCATCGAAGTTCCTGAACGGGCGGAATACTTGCGCGTTTTAGCGATGGAGCTTGGCAGGATCGCCAGCCATCTCGTCTGGTGGGGGACGTATTTGCTCGACCTTGGCGCGACAAGTCCGTTTCTTTATGCATTCCGCGAGCGGGAAATGATTATTAATCTTTTAAATGAATTGTCTGGGGCGCGTCTGACGTTCAACTATATGCGCATTGGCGGCGTGAAATGGGACGCTCCGGACGGATGGGTGGAAAAAGTGAAACGGTTTGTTCCGTATATGCGGGAAAAACTCGCTGGTTACCATGACCTTGTTACAGGCAACGAAATTTTCCTCCGCCGCGTCACCGGTGTTGGCAAATATACAAAAGAAGAAGCGATCAATTATTCGTTAAGCGGGGTGAATCTTCGCTGCACCGGCGTGAAATGGGATTTGCGGAAAGACGAACCGTACTCGATTTATGACCGCTTTGATTTCGATGTTCCGGTGCGCGAAGAAGGAGATTGCTTCGCCCGCTATGAATGCCGCTTGGCAGAAATCGAAGAATCATTGAAAATCATTGAACAAGCGTGTGAACAATTTCCAAAAAGCGGGGAAATTATGGGAAAAGTGCCGCGCATCATTAAAGCGCCGCCGGGGGAAACGTTCGTCCGCATTGAATCACCGCGCGGGGAAATCGGCTGTTATATCGCCAGCGATGGAAAGAAAGAGCCATACCGCATCAAGTTCCGTCGGCCTTCGTTTTACAATTTGCAAATACTCCCGAAGCTGCTGAAAGGGGAAAACATTGCGAACGTGATTGCGATTCTTGGCTCGATTGACATTGTGCTCGGGGAGGTCGATGGATGATGGAACGGCTGTTAAATTCAGCTCCAAGCTGGACGAATCTCGCCGTCTTTTTCGGGCTTGGTGCTGCCTTGCTGCTTGCCGTTCTCGCCTTTGTGACGTACGGCATTTTGGCGGAGAGGAAAGTGATGGGATTTATGCAAGGCCGTTACGGCCCGAACCAAGTCGGGGGACGCTGGGGGCTGTTGCAAACGGTCGCCGATGTGTTGAAGCTGCTCTTAAAAGAAGATACGATTCCGAAAGCCGCCGACCGGCCGCTGTTCATTTTAGCGCCGATTCTCGCATTTGCGCCAGCGTTTATGGTATTAGCAACATTGCCGTTTACCGACGCTTTTCAATTTGCTGATATTGGAGTCGGCTTGTTATATTATATCGCTGTATCGGGGCTGACGACGATCGGTGTCGTTACCGGCGGATGGGCGTCGAACAATAAATACGCGCTCATCGGCGGGATGCGCGCGGCGGCGCAAATGATTTCATACGAAATTCCGCTTATCATGTCTGTAATCGGCGTCGTGTTGCTGACAGGCAGCTTAAACTTAAACGATATAGTCGAAGCGCAAAAAAACGTATGGTATATTTTTATACAGCCGATCGCATTTATCGTGTTTTTTATCGCCGCTGTTGCCGAGTTAAACCGCACTCCGTTTGATTTGCCGGAAGCGGAATCGGAGCTTGTCGCCGGATTTCATGTGGAGTATTCCGGGTTCCGCTGGGCGTTCTTTATGCTGGCGGAATACGTTTATCTTTTTGCGATGGCGGCGCTTACGACGGTATTATTTTTAGGTGGATGGCACCCGGTGATGTTTTTGGATTTCATTCCGGGGGCCGTTTGGTTTGCCCTGAAATTCAGCGCCGTTGTTTTTGTGCTCATTTGGTTTCGCGTCACATTTCCGCGCTTGCGGGCCGACCAGCTCATGGAACTGGGATGGAAAGTATTGCTTCCGGTGGCGCTGGCAAACATTTTTATTACCGCGCTAGTCAAAAAACTGTTTTTTTAATGGAATGGGGTGGCGTGCATGATCGGTTTAGCCAAAGGCTTGGCGTATACCTTGAAAAACTTAGCCCGGGAAAAAGTAACGTACGACTATCCGAATGAACCGCTTCCGCTGCCGGATCGGTTTCGCGGCATTCAAAAATTTTATCCGGAAAAGTGCATTGTTTGCAACCAATGCGCCAACATTTGCCCGACCGACTGTATTCAATTGACGGGAAAAAAGCATCCTGATCCGGCGAAAAAAGGAAAGATCATCGATACGTACAGCATTAACTTTGAAATTTGCATTTTATGTGACCTTTGCACCGAAGTATGTCCGACGGAAGCGATCGTCATGACGAACAATTTTGAACTGGCGGAATATAGCCGCGATGATCTTTATAAAGATTTAGCGTGGCTCGATGAAAACGACACAAACATCCGAAAGGAGAATAAGCCGTGAGCGGAGAGTATCTCGCCTTTTTAACGCTCGCTCTTGCCGCGATCATCGGCGGCGTGTTGATGCTGAATTTGTCGAAAGTCGTTCACATGGTGACCGCGCTTGTGTTCACATTCATTAGCATCGCAGGGCTTTACGTGCTGTTATCGGCGGAGTTTGTCGCTGCTGTGCAAGTGCTTATTTACTCTGGCGCCATTACGATTATTATGCTATTTGGCATTATGTTGACACGCCATCGCGAGGAAGACAAAGAAAACACGACAACGGGGGGATTTTGGCGGAAAACGGCGACCGCCATCGCCGTCTTTGCTTTTGGCGCTGCTGTTTATCTCGGCGTTTACCAGCTTGATTTTGGCGAGAAAGCCGAGCGCCTTCATGAAAAAAACACGGAACAAATCGGAGTTGCGTTATATTCTCATTATATCATTCCGTTTGAGATTACAGCGGTGATTTTACTTGTGGCGCTTGTCGGCGCGATTATATTAGCGAAAAAGGACGACAGGGAGGCGCAGAAAAAATGAGTTCTGTTCCACTATCCGCGTATCTCGTGTTGGCGCTCATCCTGTTTTGCATCGGGCTGTACGGTGCGCTGACAAAGCGAAACATCGTCGTTGTGCTCATTTGCATTGAATTAATGCTGAATGCCGTTAATATTAATTTAGTTGCTTTTGCGAAATACGGGGCTCATCCCGGCATTGCCGGACAAGTTTTCGCCCTGTTTACCATCGCGGTTGCAGCTGCCGAAGCGGCGGTTGGGCTCGCGGTTTTAATAGCACTTTATCGCAACCGCAAAACCGTTCACATTGATGAAATCGATTCGATGAAACATTAGGAGCGGATAGGCAGGAAAACGAAAAGAGCTGCCGCAAGAAAAAGCTCTTCATAAAAAGGAGATTGTGATACGATGATGGAAATGGCTTGGATCGTGCCGCTTTTTCCACTACTTTCTTTTTTTATATTATTGCTCGCAGGGAAAAAAATGAAAGAGGCGAGCGCTTATGTCGGCATGCTGGCGACGTTCGTTTCTTTCCTTGCCGCCTGTGCTGTACTGGTTGACCGCATTGGCGCGTCGACTTACAAGGCAGAACAAGTATGGCTTACGGCCGGCCGCGCGAAATGGACCGTCGGCTTTGAAGTGACGGCGCTAAATGCGTGGATGCTTGTCGTCGTGTCTCTCGTCAGCTTTCTAGTACATATGTATGCTAAAGGATATATGCGCGGTGACGAGCGCTTCTCCGTTTTTTACGCGTATTTGGGGCTGTTCACTTTCGCGATGCTCGGCCTTGTCCTTTCGCCGAACTTATTGCAGACGTATATGTTTTGGGAACTCGTCGGTCTTGGCTCGTTTCTCTTAATCGGGTTTTATTTCTATAAAGAAGAAGCGAAAGCGGCTGCGAAAAAAGCGTTTATTATGACGCGCGTCGGCGATGTCGGCTTCTTTATCGGCATGATTCTATTATTCTCGCAAGTCGGCAGTTTCGAATATGAGGATATTTTCAAGGCGGTGCAAGACGGGACGCTTTCACCGGCGCTGGCGACGTTAACGGCGGTTCTCATTTTCATAGGAGCAGTCGGGAAATCCGGACAGTTTCCGCTCCATACGTGGCTTCCGGATGCGATGGCAGGCCCGACGCCGGTTTCGGCGCTTATTCACGCTGCGACGATGGTGGCCGCAGGGGTTTATTTAGTGGCTGCGCTGTTCCCGTTGTTTGAAGCGAGCGCAGTGGCAATGCGGACCGTCGCTGTTGTCGGAGGATTCACCGCCATTTTCGCTGCCTCCATCGCTCTTGTGCAAACCGATATAAAGCGTGTGCTTGCTTATTCAACGGTGAGCCAGCTCGGCTACATGATGCTTGCGCTCGGTTCGGGTAGCGATGTGGCGGCAATCTTCCATTTAACGACACACGCGTTTTTTAAAGCGCTCTTGTTTTTGGCGGCGGGAAGCGTCATCCATGCCGTCGGTACGCAGGACATTGAAAAAATGGGCGGGCTTTGGCGGAAAATGCCGCTTACCGCGGCGATGTTCTTGGTCGGAGCGTTGGCAATCAGCGGAGTTCCGTTCTTATCGGGATTTTTTAGCAAAGATGAAATTCTCGCCGCTGCTTGGACGCATGGATATGGCGGCTTATTCTGGATTGCGGTTGCTGCTTCGTTTTTCACCGCGTTTTACATGTTCCGTCTCTTTTTCCTCGTCTTTGGCGGCAAGGAGCGGCATGATGTGAAAGATGTCCATGAATCGCCGGCAGTCATGATGCTGCCGATGCTCGTTTTGGCTGTGCTTGCCGTTGTCTCCGGATACATTCATACCCCTTGGTTTGGGACATTTCTTGGTGATTGGCTGACAGATGGCGGTTACGCCCATGAAGCAACGCCCGTCTGGATCATGATTGTCGCAGCTATTGTCTCCATGCTCGGCATTTTCTTGGCATGGCTGATGTACGGGAAACGCTCGCTTGCGCGGGACTGGCTCAGTTCGCGTGTTCCGTTTATGTACAGCATGTTATGGAACAAATATTATATCGATGAGTTTTATGCATGGACAGTGGGCTGCGCGGTGAATGCCATCAGCCGGTTATGCTATTATGCGGACCGTTTTGTCATCGAGGGGATCGCCAGCTTGATCGCCGCGGCAGTTAACACGGCCGCATCGTTCGGGGCCCGCGTGCAAAACGGGCAAGTGCAGACGTACGGCGCAGTGGCATTTATCGGCCTTGCGCTTCTTGTCGTCATTCTCGCGTTCACAGGGGGGTACTTATAATGAATGGGCCGTATTTTCTCTCGCTTCTTGTTTTCTCCCCGTTGCTCGGCATTCTTTTGCTTGCGTTAACACCAAAGACGCAAGAGCGGACGATAAAATGGCTCGGCTTTTTATCGACGCTGCCATCGCTGATTTTATCGCTATTTGCCTTTTGCCAGTATTTGCGGGGCTACCGTCTCGAGCATTTAACGGAAAAGCGCGGCTGGGTCCGCTTCGCCGATTTTCCGTTTTTGACGGAGTCCACATTTGTGGTGCGATACGAGTTGAACATCGACGGCATTTCGCTCGTCATGATCGTGCTCACGTCACTGTTGGCGGCGCTTGCCGCGGTCGCTTCCATTCACATAAAAAAAGAATGGAAAGGTTATTTTATGTTGTTTCTCCTGTTAGAAATCGGCATGCTTGGCGTATTTGCGGCGGGAAATATGGTTTTGTTCTTTATCTTTTTGGAAATGACGCTCGTGGCGATGTTCTTTTTAATTGGAAAATGGGGCGGGTTTGAACGGGAACGCGCCGCGTACAGCTATTTGCTTTACAACGGGGTCGGGTCCGCGGTGTTGCTTATGGTCATTGCCATTTTATTCGCCCGCGCCGGGACATCGAATATGGAGCTGTTGAAAGAAATGCTCCATAACCCGGCGGTCAGGGCGCAGCTCATCGCGCCGATTTCAGACGATTTGCGCTTCTCGTTGTTTCTCGCTTTATTGATCGCGTTTGGGATTAAGCTGCCGATCGTTCCGTTTCACCGCTGGATTTTGCGCGTGCATGTCCAAGCGCCGCCAGCAATTGTCATGCTGCACTCCGGTGTATTGTTGAAAATCGGAGCATATGGTTTGATCCGGTTTGCCATCGGGCTATTTCCGGACCAATTTCGTGATTTCGCGTTCATAATCGCGATTTTAGGGGTTGTCAACTTATTGTATGGGGCGTTTTTAGCGTTCATCCAAAATGACTTTAAAATGGTGCTCGCATACTCGAGCGTTTCCCATATGGGAATTGTGCTGATCGGATTAGGGGCGCTCAATGAAGCGGGGATGCAAGGCGCAATTTTCCAGGCTGTTTCCCACGGGTTGATTTCGGCATTGCTGTTCCTGCTTGTCAGCATTTTGTTTGAACGAACCAATACGACGGAGATGGACCGTTTAGGAGGGCTGGCGAAAGCGATGCCGCTGACAGCGGGGAGCTTGTTGGCGGGGGCGCTGGCGTCGCTCGGCTTGCCGGGAATGTCTGGGTTTGTGAGCGAATTTACCGCGTTTTTCGGACTGTTTCAAACCGCGCCGGCCGTCGCGGCAGCTGGTACGCTCGGCATTATTATGACCGCAGTTTACTTGCTGCGCGCCGTTTTGAACATAACGTTTGGCACCTCCAAGAGCGGCGGCGCGCAAGCGTTCGATATGAGCCTGACAGAAGCCGTTCCGGTGTTCGTGCTGCTCGCGTTGATCATCATGATCGGGGTATATCCGCGTATTTTAGCAGAGCCATTGCAAGCGGCGATAAAAATGATGATGAATGGGTTAGGAGCGTGAGAGACATGAGCATGCAAACGTTAATGCAATATGAATGGAGCGTGATGACGCCGGAGTGGATCATTGCTGGAACGGCGCTCATTCTCTCGCTTGTCGACTTGTTGATGCCAGATGATAAAGACCGCCGTCCGCTTGCATGGATCGCCTTTGTCGGAGTGGCCATCGCTTTGATCGCGGTAATCGGGCTCATTCCCGCGAAGACAACGGCGATTTTGCACGATACGTTCCGCTTGGATGGGTTTGGCAAAGCCTTTAAGCTGCTTTTATTAGTAGGAGGAGCGCTTTCGCTGTTGCTTGCGTTTGATTACCGCCCGAAAGAAGGATTGAAGCACCGCGGCGAATTTTCCTATCTATTGCTCTGCGCGCTGCTCGGGGCGATGATCGTCACATCAAGCGGCGACTTCATCACTTTATTTGTCGGGCTAGAGTTATTATCGCTTTCCTCCTACATCTTGGCAGGGATGCGGAAAACATCGGTGCAGGCGAACGAAGCAGCGCTGAAATATGTCATTAACGGCGGCATTTCGACAGCGATTACGCTGTTTGGGATGAGCTATATTTTCGGATTGACAGGCACGACGAATATAAAAGAAATCGCTGTGGAAGTGCAGAAGCTGGCCGATGGCGGATACCAGTATATTTTGGCGCTCGCTTTCTTGCTGCTTTTGGTCGGTTTAGCGTTTAAAATTTCGGCCGTTCCGTTCCATATGTGGGCGCCGGACGTCTATCAAGGGGCGCCAACTCCGGTTACCGCATTTTTAAGCGTCGTTTCCAAAACGGCGGGCTTTGCGCTCATCTTGCGGCTGTTTATCACGATTTTTGCCGCAGCGCCGGCGCGTGGAAAAGATCCGGCATCGATGTTATTGTCGATGCAAGAGTATATCGCCTTTTTAGCCGGCGCGACGATGATCATCGGAAATATCGTTGCCTTAAAGCAGCGGAGCACAAAGCGGCTGCTGGCCTATTCCAGCATCGCCCACGCTGGGTACGTTCTTGTCGGGTTCGCCGCGATGTCATGGGTGATGCTCGATTCGATTTGGTTTTATTTGCTGGCATATTTGCTGATGAATCTTGGCATGTTTGCGGTATTGCAGCGAATGTCTGATGAAGCTGATGCTGACGATATCAGCCTTTTCGCCGGCCTTTATCAGCGCAGCCCGCTTCTTGCCGTCGCGATGGGAGTTTTCTTGCTTTCGCTTGCCGGCATTCCAGGTACGGCCGGGTTCATCGCCAAATGGAACATTTTCTTTGGAGCGCTTATGACGGAGCCGGGCCATTATGTGCTTGCGGCAGTGATGATCGCCACAACCGTTATATCATATGTGTACTATTTCGGCATTTTTATACAAATTTTTTTCCGTCCTGCCGCTGAGGCGTCATCGTTGAAACTGCCGATCGGATTGGCGCTCGTGGTCGCCGTTTGCGCGCTTGGAACGCTGCTGTTCGGCATTGTTCCAGAGCTGGCTTATCATTTTCTTGGACAATTTGAGCATTTTGGCGATTTCCTGCAATAACGTTACAATAAATAGGGGGAATTTCCCCCTCCTTCTTTTTATGAATGGATCGCAATGATCACCGCAAATCAAACAAAAGGAGTGAAAAACGATGATGCCCATGTTAGGCCAACAGGCGCTAGTCAGCATCATTGTCCATCTCGTGTTTATCGCGATAACGTGGTGGACGCTGCAAGGAGTGCGGCTCGAGGCGATATTAAGGCCAAACCGCGTATTTCAAGGCCGGCTGCTTTACATTTTATTAACGATCGTGATCGGTTCGACGGTCGCCAACTTTTTTCTCGACTATCTCTCATGGTCAAGGCAGCTTCCGTTTCTGTTTGGCGGCGAGTAATGCTATATTACTCGCTTTTTTTCATGTTTTTCGGAAAGCGTTTTCATCTTTTGTTTTTGTCGATTTTTTTTATGTATGTTCACTTCCGTTCTGGCAACAATAACAGTTAAGGGGAGGAAGTGAAACAAATATGAAAAAACAAGCGCATCCATTCATTTTTTTTATGGCGTTATTATTTATTATGATCATCGGGACGTGCCGGTATTCATCCGGGGAAGCGGCGGGGAACGAGTCGCTCCGGCCATTGCGAACGGCCGCGCACATTTTTCAAAACAATGGAATCGAGACGAAACAATGGACTGTTTACACAAGAGAGTATTCCCGGCAAATTCAAAATGATGCAGCCTTTTTCAAAAAGCTGGATGAACTGAAGAGGGAGAACCGCGCTTTTCGCTGGGCTTTGGAGGAAAACCACCATATGAAAAAAGCAACGGGCATATATAAACATCCCTTTTTTCAAGAAAAAATCCAACTGATCATGACCGCCACAAAAGATAAGCCCCAAACGTATATCCTCTATGAGGCCAAAGGACAACATTGGAGCGAAAAGAAATGGGAAGAAGCGGAGAAAGCGATAGAGAGAACATCAAAGCAATTATTTGTGAAACAGCCTACATTTTTCACTTGTATGAATGGGGAATTCAGTGGTAATATGAAAGGTGGTTTGTTCCATAATGCTTTACATCTTTTACGTGAATTTCAAGCAACTCCAGTCGAGTCATTACGGGAAGATTCACTCGTTTCCTTGTCTGCATATACTGAGCAGTGGGAAAACATTCTTCCAACCAACGATCATCCAATGAACATCCAACTTGCATTGCGAGAAAGATTGGGCGGGAAAACCTCTATCGTCGTAGGAACCCCAATCATTACGATTGAATATTAATATAGAGAAATTGGACGCGGAGGGGAATACCTTGGAAAAGATCATCGTCCGTGGCGGAAAACGGTTGAGCGGCACCGTGAAAGTGGAAGGAGCGAAAAATGCCGTTTTGCCTGTAATCGCCGCAACGCTATTAGCCAGTAAAGGAAAAAGTATTATTCATGATGTGCCTGCTCTTTCCGATGTATATACAATCAGCGAAGTGTTGCGCTATTTAGGTGCAGATGTAAAAAGAGAAGGAAATACCATCACTGTCGACGCGTCACAAGATTTAAAGCTGGAAGCGCCGTTTGAATATGTGCGAAAAATGCGGGCTTCCGTTCTTGTGATGGGGTCGCTGCTTGCCCGGAACGGCCGAGCCCGCGTCGCGCTGCCTGGAGGCTGTGCGATCGGTTCGCGCCCGATTGACCAGCATTTAAAAGGATTTGAAGCGATGGGTGCCTCCGTGAAAGTCGGCAACGGATTTATTGACGCCGAGGTAAAAGGAAAATTGCGCGGCGCGAAAATTTATTTAGATTTTCCTAGCGTTGGAGCAACGGAAAATATTATGATGGCGGCGGTTTTGGCGGAAGGCACCACCGTCATTGAAAATTGCGCGAAAGAACCGGAAATCGTCGATTTAGCCAACTTTTTAAACGCGATGGGGGCGAAAGTGCGCGGGGCTGGGACCGGCACGATTCGCATCGAAGGAGTAGATGAGTTAACCGGAACCACTCATACTGTCATTCCTGATCGCATTGAAGCAGGCACGTTTATGGTCGCGGCGGCCATTACGGGAGGAAATGTCTTCATACAAGGTGCTGTTCCTGAACATTTAAGTTCTTTGATTGCCAAAATGGAAGAAATGGGTGTCACCATTATCGAAGAAGAAAACGGATTGCGGGTCATCGGCCCGGAAAAATTAAAAGCGGTGGATATAAAAACGATGCCGTATCCAGGGTTTCCGACTGATATGCAATCACAAATGATGGCGCTGTTGTTAAAAGCGGAAGGAACGAGCATGGTGACAGAGACGGTGTTTGAAAACCGTTTTATGCATGTCGAGGAATTTCGCCGCATGAACGCGGATATAAAAATTGAGGGCCGTTCTGTCATTATTAACGGTCCTTGTAATTTGCAAGGCGCGGAAGTGGCCGCGACGGATTTGCGGGCCGCGGCGGCGTTGATTTTAGCTGGCTTGGCGGCGGAAGGCTACACGCGCGTGACCGAACTCAGACATCTCGACCGCGGATATGTCCGCTTTCATGAAAAATTGGCGGCGCTCGGTGCTGACATTGTGCGCGTCAATGACGAAAGCGAAACGGCGGTGGAGAGTGTTAAAGTGAAAGATCTCAACATATAAGAATAAAAACGACCGTCAGCTACATACGTAGTGAATGGTCGTTTTTATTTTTTTGACATTCGGGAAGCCATGATCCGAGTATGCCCATGCGCTCATTTTCTCGCCTCATAGCATATTATAAAAGAGCGAATAAAAAGAAGTTGTCATATATACTTGTCCGAGCCCATAACTATATAACGAACAAAAACACAAACAAAGTGTCCCTAATTGCCATATGCGACTGAGCCTAGACGGGAACGGATTTCCGCTTGTGCTTGAAAAATGAATATTGGAGGTATAAGCAGTTTGTTAAACATCTATAAAAATGCATAAAATCATGTAAATATCTCCTGTTATTGAACGCAAAGCGGAACGAATCGCAGGAATTGACATCCATATTGACCGCATCGCCGTAAGCATCGTTTCGAAACAAGGAAACTTCATTAAGTCGAAAGTGTTTTACTGTCATGAGCTCGAATATGTGCGGGCGAATAAACGAAACAACATCATTGGTGAAACAGTGCGCGATGTGTACGATTGGTTGCTTCAAGAAAATGTGGGCGCAGTGGCCATCGAAAACATTCAACTAAGACAGCAGCACGATACGGACAAACGATTCAATCGCTTGACACACCATTTCAAAAAGAAAAAGCTGACAGAAACAATCCTTCGTCGGGGCTTAAGACCGGGCTTTTGTATCAAAAAGGTGAATCCGGCATACACAAGCGTCATCGGGCGGTTCAAGTATATGAAAAAGTATGGGTTATCCGTCCATGAAAGTGCCGCATTTGTCATTGGCAGACGGGGATTAGGGTATCGTGAACAGTTGCCAAAAGAACTCATTCACATCATAAAAACGAAAGTGAAGCGCCATTTGATTGCTGTGTTAGGGTCGATGGAAGAATCCTACAAGCAATCGAAAAGCGGCAAGAAACAACGCCAATATATCGCGATGATGTTATACAAAATCGAGAATTTCAAACAAGAGCATGAATGGTCATTATGGAACATATTGCACAAATGTTGTTGGCTGAACCAGTACCAAATTCAACTAAAGGAGGGGTAGACCTGGTTGCTAAAATCGTTGTCGTGTACTGACCGATAGAAGGAATGGTGCACGACAGGCGCCGTCGCTAACAGCGATCCACGGGCTGTCTTTCACAGTAGGTGAATGACAAGGGAAATTCCCTTCCTGATGGAACTCAGGTGTTTCCTGGGCGGCAAGCGGTGTTTCCTGGTTCCATTGCGATGAATCGATTTTTATAGATTTTAGTAACCAGGCTCGGGCTATATGAAACGGATGAAACCACTTATCGCGCTTTTTTCTTTTTTATTTGTCGTCGTATTGCTCATTCCAACGGTATTAGTTGTTCCCTTCAACGACCGAGAAACGGGGAATTTGGCTGAAGAGCTTCGCGAGCGGGGGGCAGCGCAAAGCGCAAAAGCGACGGAAAACGGACCGGATGTGGAAGTGGCGGTATACCGCAGTAAAGAAAGGAGGATCGAGCAAATTCCGCTCGAACAATATGTCGTCGGCGTCGTCGCAGCGGAAATGCCGGCCGAATTTGAGATAGAAGCATTAAAAGCACAAGCGCTTACCGCCAGAACATACATTGTCAAACAATTATTAAACGATCAGCCAATCAGCATTCCAAAAGGGGCGAATGTAACCGATACCGTCATGCATCAAGTGTACTATAGCAATGATGAATTGAAACGTCTGTGGGGCAGCGACTATAAATGGAAAATAAAGAAGGTAACGGAAGCGGTGGAGGCGACACGCGGGCAAATTTTAACATACAGCAACCAGCCGATTGAAGCGTCGTTTTTTTCGACAAGCAACGGTTTTACCGAAAATTCCGAAGCGTATTGGGAAAACGAATTCCCGTATTTGAAAAGTGTCGCTAGCCCGTGGGATGAACAATCACCGAAATTTTACCACCGAAAAGTGATGCCGGTCGCTGAATTTGAACGAAAGCTGGGCATTCATCTTCCTAAAGACGGTTCTGTCGGTGTCATTCTGTCACGCACGCCGGGAAAACGCGTCAATATGGTGGAGATTAACGGGAAAAAAATAAAAGGAAGGGAAGTGCGTGAAAAATTAGGCTTAACATCAACCGATTTTTCATGGGTGCGGAAAGGCGATGAGATCATCATTACGACGAAAGGATACGGGCATGGCGTCGGCATGAGCCAATACGGGGCCAATTTTATGGCGAAACAAGGGAAGACGTATGACCAAATCGTCAAGTATTATTACCGGGGTGTCGAGATTTCCTCTGCGACCGCTTTTTTAAACCAGCTGACCGTGAAAAAATAGAGGCAAGCGCCTCTGTTTTTTTTTGGGTATAAAATAATGCGTTTTTTCAAAAAATAAACGAAAAAATTGTTTTTGCGTGTATATATTTTCCTCTTTCTGTTCAAAATGGTTGCTGAGGTGATGAACATGAAAGAGGAAGAAAAGAAACAAATTTCTCTAAAAAAACGAAGTTTGCATCGTTTGTTCAGAAAGCGTTGGGTATTTCCGGCGATTTATTTAACATGCGGCGCTCTCGTTTTGGCAGGAGCGTTTTGGTTCCAGCACAAGCAAGAGGAAAAACCGCGAAATGACGAGTACAAATACGGCGAAACGGGCATTTCGCGGCAAAACGATCCGGCCGTTCCAGTGAACGAAGCGGTGGAAAACATTGCGATGCCGGTTCTTGATCCAAATTCCGTGGAAATCCAAAAACCGTTCTACGATTACAACGCGTCCAAAGAAGAACAGGAAGCAGCTCTCGTCTTTTATGATCATACGTATCATCCAAACCGCGGAATCGATATTGTACGGAAAGACGGCAAAACGTTTGACGTCACCGCCGCATTGAGCGGAACGGTAACAAAAGCGGAAAAAGACCCGATTTTAGGCCATGTCGTCGAAATCGATCATGAAAACGGCGTTGTCACCGTTTACCAATCGCTTGCTGACGTGAAAGTGAAAGCTGGCGACGAGGTAAAACAAGGGGAAGTGATCGGAAAAGCGGGGCAAAGCCAATTTAACCAAGAAGCAGGCATTCACGCCCACTTTGAAATCCGCAAAGACGATAAGCCGGTCAACCCGATCGATTACATTGACAAACCGCTCACTGCCCTGACGAAGCAACAAGACGGAAAGGAAACCGAGACTGAACAAAACGATGCGGCGTCAACCGAGGAACAAACGAAAGAAAACGAACCATCTTCATCTGATGAACAAAGCCAGTTGAATGAAGAAGCACCGTCAACGGAGCAGTCCACCGATGAAGACGCAACGACGCCAAGCGATGAACAATCTTACAAAACGCCAGACGCCTCGATTGGCATGGCAAGAACGTGATAAACGCTCGCCTGTTTCCTCCTTGCTCGAAAAGGAAGGAAGCAGGCGATTTCTTTTTATGAAAAACAGAAAAGGAAAAACATTTCAAAAAGCGAATAAATAACGATAGAGGAACGAGCACAAGGAGGAATACAATTTGGACTATTTGCATTATCCGTATCCGTCGCGGCGGATGGTGACATTTGCGGCTAACGGCATGGTGGCGACCTCGCAGCCGCTGGCGGCGCAGGCTGGATTGGACATATTAAAAAAAGGTGGAAATGCGATAGATGCCGCGATTGCGACTGCCGCCTGCCTGACGGTCGTTGAACCGACCTCGAACGGCATCGGCGGCGACGCGTTTGCGATTGTCTGGACAAATGGCAAGCTGTATGGATTAAATGCCAGCGGCTATTCCCCAAAATCAATTTCGCTCGAAGCAGTAAAAGAACGGGGATATACCGAAATTCCCGAACACGGCTGGATTCCGGTTACCGTTCCCGGTGCGCCGGCCGCTTGGGCGGCGCTGTCGAAACGGTTCGGGAAGCTGCCGCTTACCGAAGTGCTTAAGCCGGCGATAGAATATGCGGAAAACGGTTATCCAGTGTCTCCGACGCTGGGGAAGTATTGGCAAGCGGCATTTCAAACGTACAAAAAAACGCTTAAGGGCCCGGAATTTGCCAGCTGGTTTGCGACGTTCGCGCCAAACGGGCGCGCGCCGAAAATCGGGGAAATATGGGCATCCAAAGCGCATGCTAAGACGCTCCGCTTCATCGCGGAAACGAACGCGGAAAGCTTTTACAGAGGGGAATTGGCGGAAAAAATCGCGGCGTACTCTAAACAATACAATGGTTTTTTAGATATCGACGATTTAGCGGAATACGAAGTGGAATGGGTCGAGCCGATTTCTGTTCATTACCGCGGTTATGACGTATGGGAAATTCCGCCGAACGGCCAAGGGCTTGTCGCGTTAATGGCGTTGAACATCATGAAAGGGTTTGCCGTTCCGGAAGCGCCGACGGCGGAGACATACCACCGGCAAATCGAAGCGATGAAACTGGCGTTTGCTGATGGACAGGCATATATCACGGATCGCAAGCATATGGAGCATCGTGTCGAGGAATTGCTGTCCGAGCCGTTTGCCGAAATGAGGCGGGCGCTGATTGGCGAAGAGGCATTGCTTCCAAAGCCGGGAACGCCGCCAAAAGGCGGCACGGTCTATTTGGCGGTAGCGGACGGCGACGGCAATATGGTGTCCTTCATTCAAAGCAATTACATGGGGTTTGGCTCGGGGCTGGTCGTGCCGGACACCGGCATCGCCCTGCAAAACCGCGGGCATAATTTCTCCTTTGACGAAAATCATGTCAACCGGTTGGCGCCGCGGAAAAAACCATACCATACGATCATTCCGGGATTTTTGACAAAAGGGAACGAGCCGGTCGGGCCGTTCGGCGTCATGGGCGGGTTTATGCAGCCGCAAGGGCATTTGCAAGTCGTAATGAACACGATCGACTTCCATCTCAATCCGCAAGCGGCACTCGATGCGCCAAGATGGCAATGGATAGAAGGTAAAAAGGTGCTCGTCGAACACCATTTTCCGCATCATATCGCCCAAGCGCTGGAACGAAAAGGACACGAAATCCATGTTTCCCTTGATTCGGGAACATTCGGACGCGGTCAAATCATTTGGCGCGATCCGAACACCGGAGTGCTCGTCGGCGGAACGGAACCGCGCACCGATGGGGCGATCGCGGCATGGTAAAGGGATAAAAAACAATGAATCCATTTCAACTATTTCATGTCGGCATTCTGGATATGGGGGAGGCCTGCCGGTGCCTCCCTTGTTGATTAAGAAGTCGGCGAATGGCATAAATAGGCGGGTGATCATGGGTGAATTTGGTGTGATCGCTGCCGGAGTTCTGAAAAACGACTGGCATAAATAGACGGGCGATCATGGGGCGCGGACGTATAAGCGCTGGCGCACGTCCCATCTTGGAGCAGTTGCGGCGAAGCTTGCGGCTATATTCGGATGCCGCAAAGAAGGGATGGGGGGTTTTGCGGCCACCGCGCTTTCGCTTGCGGCTTTGATTGTTTTTCTTCAACGGAAAGACCCGCCAGAGGCAAAGCGGGTGGCCAACTGCATATGCGGCTGCTGTTTGCCCGCGATGATGACGATTGGCCTTTTCGCGGCTCCTGCTGCGGCACACGCTGTTTCTGCTTGTGGCGGTCTTTCTGTTAATTGGGAAAAAACATCGCGATGACGTTATGGCATTATCGTTAGGCATTAAAAAACGAAACCTGCCTTGTTGGGAAAGACAGGTTTTTCATGTTTAATCCACCGTAAACGTTATCGCTGCTTTGGCGTTCGGCCAGTTTTTATCTTCAAGCCACCACTCAAGCTTGTACTTTCCTTTTGGCAAATGAGAAAATGTCTCCTGAAAAACAAGCGATTCTCCCTGTTTTAACAGGCGTTCTTCATAAATTTGCGTAAACATTTTTCCTTCGCTGAATTGTTTCACTTTTTCCCCGTCGCGGAACAAAATGTAGTCATATTTTTTTCCGCTCGTAAATGTCACCGTTAGCACACGCTCGGTTTGATTTTTAACTGTGAATGTAACTACGTAGTTGTTGCCTTTTTTCTCATAGGTTAACGACGGCTCAAGCGCCCTGGCGATCATTTCGCGCTCTGTTTGCGGTTTTGTTTGCGAAGTGTCGTCTTTTGCCTTTGGCTGCTCTCCGCTGTTTGAGGCAAACAGCATGCTAACGGCCGCCGCTCCCGCGATCATGCCCGCCAGCCCGAGCGTCTTTCCTTTTCCCATCATCGTTTCCCTCCTTTCCTTTATGTTTATTATAGCCGTTCCTTTTTCACCTTGTTATAAGAACGAAAAAATGATGAAAAATCCTTGTCCTCCTTGATATTTCTGGTATATATGCCCGATTTGTCTAATAAAATGTTACAAATTGAACAACAACGAGAGTGTTTGAGGTGGGGATCGTTCATGACGGCACGGACGCAAGTTCTAGATGTTTCCCAAATGCACAAGTAGAAGAAATTTTCATCATCCGCGAGGCGAGTCTCATTTCACACTCCTCACATCCAACTTAGGGAGGGCGAGTGGTGTGCACGATTACATCAAAGAGCGTACGATCAAGATAGGAAAGTACATCGTGGAGACGAGGAAAACCGTTCGCGTGATCGCGAAAGAATTTGGCGTTTCCAAAAGTACGGTTCATAAAGATTTGACAGAGCGGCTTCCGGAAATTAATCCGGAACTGGCGCAGGAAGTCAAACAAATTCTCGATTATCATAAATCGATTCGCCATTTGCGCGGCGGAGAAGCGACAAAGAAAAAATATAAAAAACAAGCCATCAAAAATAACTAAGTTTTCTTCCTTGCGTCACACCTTCGTCGCAAAAATAGTATCATTCCCTTAACGCGATATGGTAAAATAATCAAATAGGAATGATTCGTTAGTAGTGGTTAACAGGAACGATTCGAGGGTAGAGGCAAGGAGGATTATATATGTTTTCGAGGGATATTGGAATTGATCTTGGCACGGCGAACGTACTCATTTTCGTTAAGGGAAAGGGAATCGTGTTAAATGAACCGTCTGTCGTCGCTATTGACAAAAATACGAATAAAGTGCTGGCTGTCGGCGAAGAAGCGAGGCGAATGGTAGGGCGTACTCCTGGGAATATCGTTGCCATTCGGCCGCTCAAAGACGGGGTAATCGCCGATTTCGACATCACGGAAGCAATGTTGAAACATTTTTTAAGCAAGCTTGACGTCAAAGGATTTTTCGCCAAACCGCGCATTTTAATTTGCTGCCCGACGAATACGACGTCCGTTGAACGGAAAGCGATAAAAGAGGCAGCGGAAAAAAGCGGCGGCAAAAAAGTATACTTGGAAGAAGAGCCGAAAGTGGCGGCCATTGGCGCCGGGATGGACATTTTCCAGCCGTGCGGGAACATGGTGGTCGATATTGGCGGTGGCACAACGGATGTTGCGGTCCTCTCGATGGGGGACATCGTCACCGCCTCCTCCATTAAAATGGCCGGGGATAAGTTTGACATGGAAATTTTAAATTACATTAAGCGGGAATATAAGCTTTTAATCGGAGAACGGACTGCGGAAGAAATCAAAATTAAAGTTGCAACTGTATTCCCAGGCGCACGCGATGAGGAAATTGATATTCGGGGCCGCGATCTTGTCACAGGCCTGCCGCGCACGATCACGGTCCGTTCTGCGGAAATTGAAAAGGCGCTGCGTGAATCGGTTGCGATGATTGTACAAGCTGCCAAAAGCGTATTGGAGCGCACTCCGCCGGAATTGTCGGCAGATATTATCGACCGCGGCGTCATTTTAACCGGCGGCGGCGCGTTGCTGCATGGCATTGATCAATTGCTTGCCGAAGAACTGAAAGTGCCGGTATTGATTGCGGAAAACCCAATGGACTGCGTTGCGCTTGGAACAGGAATGATGCTGGAGAACATTGATCGCGCGCCAAAGCAAAATTTGGTGTAGCTTTATCCATGAACAGAGCGGATGGATGGCGGGAAAGCGCTTGTTCGTTTTTTCCCCGCGACCTTATAATATAAAATCAGTTGCGTGATCATAAGTGAGGTGACCGCCCTTGTTGCGAGGTTTTTATACGGCGGCCAGCGGCATGATGGCCCAGCAGCGCCGCGTCGAGATGCTGACAAACAATATCGCTAACGCCAATACGCCTGGATATAAAGCCGACCAAGCGGCGTTGCGCGCATTTCCGGAATTGTTTCTTTCCCGTTTGGAGGAAACAACTGTACCGACGAAAGAAGCACCGCGTTCGTTTCCGTTCAATGCGGCGGTTGGCCCGATCAATACCGGTGTCTATATGCAAGAACTCATTCCGGATTTCCGCCAAGGGGACATCAAAGAAACGGGGCGGCCGACCGACATTGCCCTTATTAACGGTGCGCTCCCGGCCGCTGGGGGAACGCTGTTTTTCGTTGTGCAAAACGAAAACGGTGACATCCGCTATACGAGAAACGGCAATTTTACCGTGAATCCGCAAGGCTTTTTAACGACCAATGACGGATGGTACGTGTTGGATGAAAACGGACAACGCATCGCGCTGCCAAGCGAGGATTTCACCGTGAACGCCGACGGAACGATCGTTGCGGGCAATGCCCGCATCGCCAGAATCAACATCGCTTTTGCGGCGAATCCGAACACGCTCGTCAAAGAAGGCAACGGCCTATTCCGCAGCGAGGCCGGCATGCTGCCGAGCGCGCTGAACAATCCTAACGTTACGTACACGTTCAAACAAGGCTTTGTGGAACGATCCAACGTCGATCTTAACCGCGCGATGACGGAAATGCTCTCTGCCTACCGCGCTTTTGAAGCAAACCAAAAAATTGTACAAGCGTATGATAAAAGCATGGAAAAGGCCGTGAACGAAATCGGCCGCCTCAAATAACGAGTAGGGGGATATGCACGTGTTACGTTCAATGATCACCGCCGCCAATACGATGGCGCAGCTCCAGCAGCAGCTCGATGTCATTAGCAACAACATCGCCAACAGCAACACGGCCGGATTCAAGCGGCGTGAAACGAGCTTCGGCGAGCTGCTTGCGCAACAATTTGCGAATTTGCCGCAGGACGAGGCGCCCCGCCTTACTCCAAACGGCTTGCGGTACGGCGTCGGGGCGCGCCTCGCCGAAACAAACATCGTATTAAAGCAAGGGGCGATCATGCAAACAGACCGTCCTTTAGATGTCGCGCTGACGAAAGAAGGGCAGTTTTTCCGCGTGCTTATCCAAGGGGAAAACGGCACGCAAGAAATTGGTTACACAAGAGCCGGCGCGTTTTATTTGACCCCGTCTGCTGGAAATCAAAATGTGCTCATGCTTGTCACAAGTGACGGCAATCCAGTGCTTGACGAAAACAATGCGCCGATTTGGCTCCCTAATGGCTATAAAGACATCGAGATTTCCGATAACGGCACGATTACCGCTACCGCTCCCGACGGACGCATCATGAGAAGAGTGAACATCGGCGTGACGTCGATATTGCGCCCGCAGTTGCTGCAGTCGGCCGGCAATAATATATGGACGCTTCCGGATTTTAACGCGCTGAATGTCAATGCGGCCGATGTGGCGGTAAACATGACCGGCAATTTGCGCGCTCAAATCGGCATGACGCAAGGTGCGCTTGAGCAGTCGAATGTCGATCTTGGCACAGAGCTGACCGACATGATGATCACCGAGCGTTCGTACCAGCTTAACGCCCGCTCGATCTCGATTTCCGACCAAATGCTCGGTTTAATTAACGGAATCCGTTCATCGTAAGGGGACGCTTTATATGGATGAACAGCAACAGCACCGGGAGGAAAAAGAACATAACAAGGAAAAAGCGGGGACCGCGCGCCGCCGCAAATTTCAGCGCACCCGCCTTATTCCGATTTGGCTCCGTCTTCTTATTGTTTTCGCGTTAATGGCCGCAAGCCTCGCCACCGGCTTGGCGATCGGCTACGGCGTGATCGGTGACGGAAAGCCGCGCGACGTTTTTAAACGCTCCACATGGCAGCACATCATTGACTTTGTCGAGAAAAAATAACACGGCAAGCACGGAAAGGAGACGATTTATGCTTGATAGCCAACAAATTCAGGAGATCATCCCGCACCGCTATCCGTTTTTATTAGTTGACCGTATTCTCGAAATAGAAGACGGAAAGCGCGCCGTCGGCATCAAAAACGTGAGCGTCAATGAGCCGTTTTTCGTCGGGCATTTTCCTGGGTATCCCGTCATGCCCGGCGTCTTAATCGTTGAAGCATTGGCACAAGTCGGCGCCGTTGCGATGCTGAAAAAGGAGGAAAACCGCGGCCGTCTCGCTTTTTTCGCCGGCATCGACAGCTGCCGCTTTAAAAAGCAAGTGAAACCGGGCGACCAGCTCCGCCTTGAAGTCGAAATCATCCGCGCTAAAGGTGCTGTCGGCAAAGGAAAAGGGGTCGCCACCGTTGACGGCGAACTCGTCTGCGAAGCGGAAATCATGTTCGCACTTGGTGACAAAAAAGAGGAATAACTGAAGGTGTCCCGCAAGCTTTGGGACACCCTTTTTCATTGCAATCCGGCATCCTTTTGTGGAAGCGAAAGGAAGGGGAGCAGGTGCTAAAACAGATTCTCCGCTAACGAAAAAATGCGGCTAGGCATGCCCGAAACCAAACCGGAATCCAATGCCCGCGGAATGGCGCGCACTGCCGCAAAACTTAGGAAAGGCAAAACTGCCAGCAAGCTTTTGTCGTGCCTTGTCGATTGGTTCCTTATTTTACTATATAATGATATGAAGATATCCGCGGGAATATAGAGCTGCAGCCAGATGATGGGCCCCTCCGTATCGTTTTTCTCACGCAAAAAAGAAAATGCATGATCTTGCATAAAATTTTCCTTTCCGGGAAACATAAGCAAGGACCGGTCTTTACATAAGGCCACTAATTTTACGGAAAGGAGAAAAAACAATGACGAAGAAAAAATGGCTTTTGCTTAAGTTGTTCGGCGCTTTTGTCGCGATTGTCGTCGCGACAGGCTGCAACGCTAATAACAACGACGACAACCAAAATCCGCCGCCGCCAAATAATAACGTCGATCAAAACGACATCAACGATCAAGATATGAATCCGGCGGATGACATCAATCAAAACGATGATGCCGACAACGATGTGAACAATAACGGCGACCTCAATGACAATGAAGACGATCGGCTGGCGCCGGGCGACGACACTAACAATGGGCCTGGCGACGATGAAAACGACGCCGTTCCTGACCGCGAAGATCCGATCGAGGATCCGCAAGACGCAAACGACAGAGATAACAAAGACGAATAATGCAACAAGGCTGCCTGCAACCATGCTGGCAGCCTTGTTATATTGGCAAAAACAGATTCATGTAACTTCATAGAAATTTGAGCACAATGATTGGAATAGTCTGGCTAATTACTTGCTAAACAATCCACTTCTTTTTCTGGCAAGATGTGTTTGGTCACGATGTTGTTGTCAGTTCCAAATGCTCTTTTAATTTGTTTGAAACGGCGATTCTCTCTTCTTCCGGGACAAGCAAATAATAAGTTCCGTCAATCATTTTCCCTTTTCCAGTAATATGAAGCTGCTCGATATGGTGGCGCGCTTCTTTGTAGTTGGCTTGAATTTCTTTCATTTCATCAAATGTCAAATTCGTTTTCATATTTTTCCCGATCGACGCCAATACATCATTGTAATTAGTCAGCGACGAAAAGCTTGCCCCTTTTTCAATGATGCCTTGAATAATTTGTTTCTGGCGATCCTGACGGCCAAAATCACCGCGCGGATCATCGTAGCGCATGCGCGAATATTTCAGCGCTTTTTCCCCGTCGAGCGTGATTTTTCCTTTTGGAAAATGCGTTCCTTCATACGTAAATGCGAACGGGTTGTCCACGGTTACGCCGCCGACGGCATCGACGATATCACGGAAGCTTTCCATATTGACTTTAATATAATAGTCAATCGGAATGTCTAAAAAATGCTCGACGGTCGCCATCGTCATTTCCACACCGCCAAACGTGTACGAATGGTTGATTTTGTCCTTCGTCCCTTTTCCGATAATTTCCGTGCGTGTATCGCGCGGGACACTGACCATTTCCACTGACTTCTTCTTCGGATTGACTGTCATGACGATTAGCGAATCGGCGCGGCCGCGGTCCCCTTTCCGCTCATCGACGCCGATAAGCAAAATCGAAATCGGCGTTTTTTCCTTGAACGATACTTCGTCGTCCCGCTTCTCTGACTTCCAGTTGACGTTTTCATGCATGTGCTTTGCCGTTTGTTTCACGTTGTGGTAAACGGAATATGCGAATATTCCGGCGCCGACGAGAAGAACGGCGGCGATCCCGCCAATCCAGCGGAGCCATCTTTTCTTTTTTCGACGTTTCGTTCTCATGCACAACCTTCCTTTGGTTATATAATTCGACGGACTATTAAGATTATAGAGTGTTTTTCCATGCAGTACAACAGAAAGAAAAAGGAAGCTAGAAATTTTCGGCAGTAAACTGGCGATAACCAAATTTTTCGGCAAAATCCAACAAAAAATGTCGATTGCTAGAAACCATTGACCTATGCTAACATAATATATGTTTAGAATTTTGAATAGAGCATAAGGAAGGGTTGGCGATGATCGATATACATAGCCATATTTTGCCGGGTGTCGATGACGGTGCGCAAACGGTTGCTGACGCCATTGCGATGGCGCGTGAAGCGGTAAAAGAAGGGATTGCGACGATCATCGCGACTCCCCATTATAAAAACGGAAAATACGACAATGAGAAACAGTCGATTATGGCGGCCGTAACGCGGTTCAACGAAACGATCAAACAGCACAAAATCCCGCTTACTGTATTGCCGGGCCAGGAAATCCGCATTCATGGCGACTTGCAGGAAAGTTTCGAAAAAGGGGAAGTATTGCCAATAGCCGGAGACAGCCAGTATTTGTTAATCGAATTTCCGTTTGACCACGTGCCGCGCTACGCTGATCGGCTGTTATTTGATTTGCAATTGAAAGGTCTTATTCCGGTTATTGCGCATCCGGAACGAAATGCGGAAATTATCGAAAATCCTGATCGGCTTTATGAGCTTGTCAAAAAAGGCGTATTGACGCAATTGACAGCCGCAAGTGTATCGGGGCATTTCGGCAAAAACATCAAAAAATTTTCCTTGCAGCTGATCGAAGCCAATTTGGCGCATTTCATTGCTTCCGATGCACACAATACGACAAGCCGTCCGTTCCGCCTGCGGGAAGCGTATGATGTCATTGACCACGAATTCGGCATCAACGCCGTCTATTTCTTTCAAGAAAACGCTGAGCTTCTTCTCAACGGGCAGGCGGTTTACCGCGAAGAGCCGGAACGCATAAAAAGGAAAAAATTTTTAGGTTTATTCTAATATGTTTTATGATAATATCTCGTTGTCATAAAACATATTTTTTTTCTAATTTTACAAACAGCGGCGAAAATGAGTTGAGGAGGAAGAAGGGCATTCGGTGGCGGCGTGTTAACAGCAGAAAAATGATGGAATAAAACGGTGTCGGTTACATACTATTTCCAGTGATGTCTAGCCTCGGCGCCTAGCTCCCTTGTGCGAAATAACCTTCGCCCTTGAAGTGCAAGCACTTCCACAAGTGAAGAACATTTCGCTTCGGGAGAGCCAGGATGGCGACATTTCGCCGTTGCCCGCAGGATGCGGGCCGCTTTTAGGCGAAATTGGGGCGCCTCGGCTTTTCGGTGATGTCTCCTTACCGTTATCAATGGAGGCACTCGGCCATGCCGTGGGTGGGGATGATGACGGTCCTGCCATCTTAGACGATAGTCGGCGAGATGTAGTGTGAGGGCGGGTTAGAGGCCCGGTGTTCATCTATTTTGAAAAAATGAAAGATTATTTGCTGCGGTACTGCAATGGAACTCGTGGGAGAGAATGAAGGACTCATCTTAAACACCTCCCGCGCCCCTTTTTCTTAAAAGACAAAAGAAGTGGATTAGTCGTTCACTGCTCCGGTGAAGTGGTTGTTTTTTTGCTTCTATATACCTCTTTTTGAATATGTTATAATAATATAATTGAAGGAAAATGGAAGAGAAGGTGTGACATGAGTCAAGAGTTATCGGAACTGCGCCGTTTTGTCTTGTAAAGAAGAATTGCGGTTATTGCACGGGCATATGGATGAGTTAAGCAAAATGAAGCAACGATGTCGGACAAATGGAGAAGGATGTGGCCAGGTTGCAGCAAGTCCAGCATTAACGAGATCTCTCGGCATCACAGCGATGGGGCCCAGCTTCCATAAGGTTACAACAAGACGTTACGTATCTGCAAGAAGGACAGCGTGCGTTACAGTGCGATGTAGCATGCACATCGGCCAACAGAAATTAGAACATGATGTGGCTGGCATAAGGCAAGTGTTCGGAAATGTGAAGCGGACGCAAGAAAAAATCATTGAAGAACTTCTTCGCATCTCAGCAAACAATCAAGCGCGTTGCAGATCTTACAAATATGAAACAGTCTGCCGATGGAACTGCCACGTATTTACAAAGACGGACAGATGTCATATTCGATAAAATGATTGAATATAAAAGGAAAGGTTTTAAACTTAACATCCCATTTGCGAAATGGCGTCCCAGCAAAAGGGCTATTTTTATATGATGTGCTTCGACGTATGTTCTATTGCCAATAGCCCATACGTCGGCGCGTATCACAAAATTTGAGAAGAAAAGAGGGATTTCCGTGAAAAAAGTGCGCAAAGCGATCATCCCGGCGGCGGGGCTCGGAACAAGATTTTTGCCAGCAACGAAAGCGATGCCGAAAGAAATGCTCCCGATCGTCGATAAGCCAACGATTCAATACATTGTCGAAGAAGCGATTGCCTCTGGCATTGAAGATATTATCATCGTCACAGGAAAAGGAAAACGCGCAATCGAAGACCATTTCGATAACGCGTTTGAATTGGAACAGCTCTTAAAGCAAAAAGGAAAACTGGATTTGCTCGAAAAGGTGAAAGAGCCATCGAAAGTCGATATTCACTACATCCGCCAAAAAGAACCGAAAGGACTTGGCCACGCCGTTTGGTGTGCGCGCAATTTCATTGGCGATGAACCGTTCGCTGTCCTTTTGGGCGATGACATCGTTCAAGCGGAAACACCATGTTTAAAACAGCTGATCGATCAATACGAACAAACATTCAGCTCGGTCATCGGTGTCAAACGGGTTCCAGATGAAGAAACACACCGCTACGGCATTATCGATCCGCTCGAACAACAAGGACGCCGCTACCAAGTCCGCCAATTTGTCGAAAAACCAGCGCCAGGCACCGCTCCGTCCAACTTGGCAATTATGGGAAGATACATACTGACACCGGAAATCTTTCTATTCCTTGAAAAACAAGAAGCCGGCGCCGGCGGCGAAATCCAGCTCACTGACGCGATCCAAAAGCTGAACGAAATCCAGCGCGTCTTCGCCTACGAATTCGAAGGCAAGCGTTATGATGTCGGAGAAAAGATCGGATTTATCAAAACGACGATTGAGTTTGCGTTACAGTATGAGGAATTAAGAGACGACCTTATTCAATTTATGAAGGAAATATTAAATGATGTGAAAATGGAAGGGAAATAAAGAGGATGATGAAAAATTAGCGAAGTCAGAGGGACGCGGCTGTTGAAGTTGCTTGTCATCTCGAATGGTTCTTGGTACGTGGTTGTGCTTGGCAACGAACCAAATCGGGAAAGGCGTATTAGCAGACGATACAGTAAATGTGCATTTGGTCTAGACATTCCTGTGACAGCATCGGTGCCAACGATCTTATCATCGCAGCGAGCCCGGACAGAATCTTGGTTGCCGATAAAGCTTCCAGTCCAAAAATTAAAGATTTAATTAACGGTTTTCATCGGTCGCCGATGGTGGAAAAAGATTGATAACTTATCGACCGGTCACCGCTATTTAGATGGATGACCGCACGGTATTTGTTCAAAGGGATTTAGGGAACAAAGCGGATCTTGAACCGATTTTTGAAAAATACCCGATTCAAGCCGTCATGCATTTTACGGCGAACTGCCTTAGGTCGGCAAATCAGTGGTTAATCCTATACCGACCGCCGCCCGGGCGACCCGGCGCGCCTTGCCGCTTCCTTGCAAAAAATTTATGAAGAACTTGGCTGGAAAGCGGAACATTCGCTGGGACAGAGATCATCGAAAGCGTGTGGAAATGGCATAAATACAGAACCTCCAGTTGAACAAGTTTCAACAGGAGGCATTTTTCTGTCACCGCATGTCGCTTTATGTTAGGTTTATTCGGCGCTGCCGAAACCCTTCCAATTCCGAATTTCAGTGTCTCCAATGGTTTCTTTCGCTTCTTGTCTTGACGTTCAAATTTATTCGAACTATACACCAACACATAGCGCTGACACGCCTTGCTGATCTCTTTGGCATATAAATTTTCTCAAACTTGGTGGTATCAGCTGCGACAATTCATCACTTCTTCCGTATCATCCTTTCTGGACCGCATTCTCCACACATGATATAATGTCCGCCCAGTTTTAAGTTTTGCTGGCTACACATTCCACTCATAAATCGCTTTTAAATTTACTTTGTTATCAGAATCCAATATTTCATGAGGAATCATATATTTTTGTCCAGCGATGGTAACCAAATAGTCCACACCATAACCGGAACTATACGAATCATTAAGTTCATATATACTGTTTATAATGAGATGATTATCTCTAATTTCGTAAGTTGGGTTGGTTACTTGATATCTGACGATCCTCTTTAATCTTAGTCCTGACGAAATGTTTTCTAATCCTGTATGGCCAAACTCATCAGACAACTTATGAATATGTCCTTTTAAATTGTCATATAATGTTCTTCTCAATCCAGCAGAATATTTTTCATTTAACACAACGGGATCAATAAAATCTAGTACCAATGTGTAAAGAAGTTCAAGTCCTGGCTTGTTAATTTCCAATTCATAATTAGTGTTTCCAAAGGAATATGAAACATTAATAACATTATCGTTAATTGTTATTGCATTCATTGAATGAACTGAAGCATTTCTTAAGATTTTAAATATCCGAAATATCTGACTTAAAATGATTAAATTGTCATCTGTTTTTGGAATTTTTTGATACTTCTTACGAGATGTTCACCGTGGTGCTTCATTTTATAAGATTCCTATTTAATCAAATCATATTTTTGCTTTGTCCATTATTGGACGTATTGTAAAACGCATAATGAATGCATAAATGCATATAAAAATCTACCAACTTGGAAATTATATGAAGTTACAATAATCACAAAAAACTTCCTACAGTATATAGATCGCAATGATGATAATTGTCTCTTTGTTTTAATAAATACCGATTGCGGTGCTGCAAGTGTTTGTGATCACGATTGTTAAAATGGCGGTATACTGTTTTTGAATTTTGACCTTGCTTGTTGAAAATAAAAGTGCTCTTGCATAGAACTGAAGGATCGCGCTTTCCTTTTAAAGGACTGTTCCATGCAAGAGTTATTTATATCCCCTGATCTTTATCTAACACTGCGGGTATTATAATAGAACCCGCGCTGGTCACTCAGCATGTTGGTATCAAGGACTTTAGCGATTGTGCAAACCGCCGAATTCCCTCGGGAATAGATTTTGTTTCTACTCGGCCGTAGGTAAAACGTATATATTTATCATCCGATCCTAATGTGCTTCCAGGTGCAAAAACGACGCCTCTTTTTAGAGACTCTTTGAACAGCAGGTTTTCATCTATCTCCTCATCATTTAATTTACACCACAAATGTATGCCTCCTTCTGGAACAAAAAAGCTGATTATTCCTTTCAGTTCATTCTCTAATGATTGTACCGTCAAGTCCCTTTTTATTTTCAGCCCTTCCCGCAAACGCCTGATGTGTTCATCAAAATGCTTGGAACTTAACAGCTTTGCGGCAATTAATTGCGGAAGATTAGGATGGCTGAAATCAAATTGTTGCTTGACGTCAGCTAAATGGTTAATAACGGTTTGCGGCCCCAAAATCCAACCGATCCGAAGGCCGGAAGCGATAATTTTGGTCAATGAACTAACATAGAGAACCAACCCTTCCTTATCCATCGATTTCATGCTGTCGATAATTGCGCCATCATAACCGATAATGCTGTACGGATCGTCTTCAACAATGGCAATACCAAATTTTGAGCATATTTCAAGTATTCTGCGCCGTCTTTCAAGATCAAGTGTCGTTCCTGTAGGATTTTGGTAAGTGGGATTCAGAAATAACATCTTGAGGCGGTGTCGTTTGTGCAGTGCGATGATCTGATCCGGGTCAATTCCTTCGTTTTGTACTGGCAACAAATGCGTATTTAATCCTTCAGAATGGAAAATCGGAAGCGAAAAGGCATACGAAGGATCTTCAATGGCCACTGCGTCTCCAGGTTTAAGCAAGCCCCGGATAATGAGATGAATGGCCTGTTGAGCTCCGGACGTAATCAAAATGGAAGAAGGAGTAGATTCGATATTTCAATGAGGCAAGAGAAAGAAATATTCCAATTCATTTCCATACAAGTCTAGGTGGAAATTCAGATATCACCAATTTTTTTGAGATGATTAAACGTTACGGCAAAGATCTTAAAATCCACTTGGTGCATATGGGGGGAGGGGTGAGTGGTCACATCCGGCTTATTTCCCAATGGAGAGATCTCATTGAAGGCGGGTACCAAGTCTATATTGATTCAAGTTGGGCCATTGGTTTTGCCGTGCGTAAACTGTTGAAGGAAATAGATCAAACAGGAATCGGTGTTGATCGCTTTTTATTCGGTTGTGATGAGCCTTGGAGCGATTATGAAGGTGAATTTTGGAAAATTCAAGGTGCCCCAATCTCTGATGAAATTAAAGAACGGGTTTTTTGGGCGAACGCAGAAGAACAGTATTTTAGCAAGTTGGTCTAAGAGATCTAATGCTTTTTCGCCATAAATTATTTTTTAAAATGAAATGATTATTTGGGAGGTTATGAAAATGGCAAATTTAAATGAAAATGAAATGAAGTCCCTAAATGAAATTCCGCATCCGAGTTTACCGGAAGGAACGAAATTGTATGGAGATACGAAAGTCTTCCCTGACTACAAAGCAAACCCTGGAGAGAAGCTTTTAGTTTTAGTGCATGGTATTGCCCATGAATCTTCCTTAGCTTACGTGGCAATCTTGCAAGCTATTCGTGCCCAGCGCAAAGGATTTGAAACAGCTATCTATTTATACGGAACAGGAGCCATTAACGCTACAGCTACCCGGGGCTTTCCAACGGTCGGCAAATCGGCTTTTGGAGGGATGTTAAATATTAATGAAAGCTTGGCTACGTTTATCAAAGAAGGGGGCAAAGTTTATGTTTGCCGTTTTGGATTAGGGCTGCATGGCATTCGGGAAGAGGATTTGATCGGTGGAGGCGCTAGAAGAGGAAACGCTTGATACTTTTGATATTCATCACGCTCAGGATTGTATCAGTGCAAATAGTTTGTATCAATTAAGAGAGAAGGGGTTGATCCCCTTCTTCTGCCGGACTGTTCATCATTTAGATGATTTTACGAGTCCCGTTTTGGTTCAGTGTCAAAACCGTTCGGTTATTGAACCAGATGCTTTAATTACGGTCAGCCGTTATTGGCAAGATCGTTTGGAATCGATATATGGACGGACTTCGCAGGTGATTTATAACGGCGTTGAGCAACGGTTTTTTCAAGAGGAGGGAAACAGGAGACTGACATATGATCAGTATGAGTTAAAGGGAAAAACGGTCTTTCTGACGATCGGAGGGATTGAACCGAGGAAAAATACTTTGGGCATTTTGCGTGCCTATGCAAGGGTAAAAGAAATTATCCCGGAAAGTGTGCTTCTCATTGTCGGCGGGGATACGCTGTTTGATTACCAATATTATAGGAAATCTTTTTTTGAGGAATTGAGCCGTTTACTATCCTATGTGCAGAAAGGGGTACGAATTGTCGGGGCCGTTGATAATCAAACGTTATTTCACCTTTACCACATTGCTGATTGTTTTGTTCAACCTTCCATCAAGGAAGGATGGGGATTGGCAATTCTTGAAGCGATGGCTGTCGGTGTCCCGGTCATTGCCTCAGATATCCCGGTATTTCAGGAGTATTTAGTTGATTCTCATAATGCGTTATTGGCAAACCCTGAGGATGACGAGGCCATTGCCCGGCAGATGATCCGCGCAGTTAAAGAAAAAGATCTTGCCGAAATGCTTGTTTCGAACGGAAAGGCAACGGCTGGCCGATATACATGGATGGCTGCTGCTAGAGAACATATGAAGCTTTACAGGAGGATGATGAATCGTGGGCACGCTGCACTCTCTAATCCGTGAATTGCAAGATTACATCGGCATCACTCGAAAAAAGGCGATCCAATCGCCATTGAAAGCATTTCAAAATATATGGAATTTCGGTTCTACCTTGGATCCTATCGGAGATGATGCAGCGATTCTCGTCACAGGAAACGAGTACCTCCTTCTGGCTTGTGATGCCATTTATCCGCAGTTGGTAGCCGTTGAACCTTTCTGGGCCGGTTATTGCTCTGTCTTGGTGAGTGTCAATGTATCTATGCCATGGGGGGAAGGCCAACTGCTGCGGTTAATTTGTTGAGCGCTCCTGATGATAATATGTCAGAGACGATTGCTCAAGGTATGGCAGAGGCTTGCCGAAAGTATGGGGTTCCTATGGTCGGCGGGCATTATTTGCCGGAGGAAACAGCGGGAGTGGCAACGGCCATGGTCGGAAGAGCCACCCATCTATTGCGTTGTTTTCATGGCCGACCGGGTCAATGGCTGATGGTTGCGGTCGATCTGGAAGGCCGCCAGTTTAAGGATTATTTGCAGTGGGATAGCACGAGCTTCCGTACGCCGCAAGATCTCCAAAGCAAGCTGGCTGTTTTGCCAATGATTGCTGAGCTTCAGTTGGCTACTGCCGCCCGCGATATCAGCAACGCAGGGCTTATTGGAACATTAGCGATGTTGGCTGAAGCTTCAGAATGCGGTGCGCGAGTGGATCTGAACAGCATTCCTAAACCGTATAACGTAGATTTTTCCAAATGGATAAAAATGTTTCCTGGATATGGATTCATTTTGGCCGTTGATCCTGAGCATGCGGGCAAAGTTCAGGCGCTTTTCCAGAAAGAACAGATCACAGCGCAAGTCATTGGTGAATTAACAGAGGACCCGAACATTGTTCTTCATTCGGAAGAAGAGACAGCCGTTCTTTTCAACTGGTCCAGAGAATCATTAGTGGTAGGAGATTATGGAGGTTAGGATTATGGACAGATTAGAGTCTGTTAAAGTAGCAGCCGTCCAATTCGAATCACGTTTAGGCGATTTGGAAGGGAATCGGCATCGCATGCTGGAGTTGGCCGAAGAAGCGGCGGAAAACGGGGCAAAATTGATTGTTTTCCCTGAAATGGCCACGTCAGGGTATATTTTTGAAAACCGCCAAGAAATCGCTCCTTATGTGGAACCGATTCCTGGACCGACAACGGAGCTTTTCCAAACCGTTGCGAAAAAGTATTCCTGCTACTTGGTCATCGGGCTGCCGGAGGTCGATTCATTTACCGAAATTTTTTACAATTCAGCTGTATTGATCGGTCCTGAAGGAGTGATCGGACGTTACCGGAAAACGCATCTTTTCGCTGCCGATCCCCGTTGGGCCCGCGAAGGCAATGAAGGGATCCCTGTATTCTCCACAAAAATAGGGAATATAGCTATGCTGATCTGCATGGATGCGATGTATTTTGAACCAGCAAGAATAGCTGCACTCAAGGGCGCGGATATTATTGCTTTTCCGACGAATTGGGTAGGGGAGAGCAATAATCCCCCGAGCAAAACTTGGTCTTTGCGCGCCATGGAAAATGGGCTGTACTGGGTTGCCGCTAACCGTTGGGGACAAGAACGCGGAGCACAGTTTACGGGAGGGAGTGCAGTCATTGGCCCTACAGGCGAGGTTCAAGATTGGAAGTTGTCGGGTGATGGGATTGTATACGGCGTATATCAACCTCATGACGACCGAAAACAGAGAATATTGGAATCCCGGCAGCCGAAAGCTTATCAGGACCTGCTCCTGCATCCATATCTTTGGATGGAAGGAGCGACCCGCCCCCTTCTGCCGCAAGTATCTTTCGAGGTTTGCGTCGCCCAGCTATCGAATCACGGAACATTGGAACAGTGGTTGTCCAATGTTTCGGAATGGTTGGAATCGCGCAAGGACGAAATAAACTTCAAGCGACGGTTAGTCATTTTGCCTGAGATGGACATCACCGGAACAGAGAGGGCGGGAACCAGTCTCGAATTCTATCAACATGCACTTCATTCTATCGCTTCTAAATATGGAGTGTATATTATTGCAGCAGCCCCGCAACATATGGATGGGCACCGTGTGTCAACAGCCTTTCTTTTAGGACCGGAAGGCTGTATAGGAGCTTATCAGCAAGTTCATAGGAATGCTTTAGGACGAGGGGAATATGGAAGCTTCTGTACGCTGGCGCTGCCGTTTGCCAAAATCGGGCTTCTCACGGGAGGAGATGCAGAATTTCCGGAATCCTACCGCATCTTGGCCAAGCAGGGAGCAGATCTCATTGCTGTTTCGGCCAGTGGTACAGAGACGTATCATTCTTGGATGCACCGCATCTGAGCACATGAAAATGATGTCATCATGGCAGTGGCTGAACCTTGCGAATCTGGAAGGAGTCTCCTGTTCCTGCATCGTCAGTTGGACTGCGAAGGGCATCCGGATCGGGAAGAAATCCTGAATGGAATCTTTTTGCCGGAAATGACTTCCTTAGCACGGAGCAGGCCTTTTTTAAGACGCTTGAAAAACGAGCTATATGATCTGCTGGTACTGAACAAGACCGATTGAAAAGGAGATGGGGGACAATGAAGTTGCTTGGTATATCGGGGACGATTATAGGTTCAAAAACTCTCGCTGTGGTGGAAAAAGTCGTTGAATTAGCCCGACAATATGATCCGCGGATCGAAACGGAAATATTGGATCTCAAAAAGTTTGATGTTCAATTTTGCGATGGCCGCCACCCTAGTACATATGAGGGGGATACCAAAAAAGTCATCGATATGGTTAGCTCTGCGGATAGTTATATCATTGGCACGCCGATCTTCCAGGCCTCCTTATCCGGGGCGTTAAAGAACTTGTTTGATTTGGTCCCTCCTTCAGTTTTTCGGAACAAGGTGATCGGTTTTATTGCTACGGGAGGAACATATCAGCATTATTTGGTCATCGAAAATCAATTAAAACCGATTGCGGGATATTTCCGGGCGTATATCGCTCCGGATTATGTGTATGTCCATACTGACCACTTCAATCAAAACAACGAGATTATCGATGATGATATAAAATGGCGAATGGCAAATCTGGCGAAAGAAGTGGTCCATATGAGCAAAGTGTTAGCCCCATTAGGGAAATTATAAGGAAAGGACTAAATGGGAATTAGTGAGCCGAGAGGATGGGAATTTATAAGTCCGGAACAGCAGAAAAACAACGTGTTCATGGAACGATGAGTCATCAATATGTTGCTAGCAAATATGTGTTTAATTGAGACACGGTGACATCTATTGATGTGCAGCTGATCTGGACAATGCGGGAATGCTGTCCCTTAGTTCAATGGGGGGTTAGGAGGACAGTGTAAAATCGGTTAAACAGAAGGAATCAAGACTAAACGGCCCTGATTCCTTTTTTCTTTTCCAAATGTCTCAAAGAACCACAAGTTCCTCTCAAGGGAAGCGCTTGACAGCCCCTCGGAATTCTGCGAATGGGTGGGTAAGATGAATAGCTCTCCTTTGCTCTTTTTGCAGCTGGCTTGTGCATATTTAGGCCGGTATTGGAGCATGAAAAGTGTTTTTGCCTCCTTCTGTGCTTTTCACGTTAATTTCCACATTAAGATAGGGCAAAAAGCTTTCGATATGTTGTTTTTGCCGCCGTACTCATTGAACCTCCGTTTATGCAAACGGATATGGAAATAGATGAGAGAAAGCATGATCGTCTATCGTTTTCATGCCACTCGAGAAGAAATTGTATTTTTGGAATCCATTTCGGAGATGCTGGAAAAAGTACTGCAACGAATCTCTCAAGTTCATATGCCGAAGAGTCAAGTTGGATTTATATTGATAAACTTCTCCATCTCCAATATGCAGTGGCTAATTTTTATTTAATAAATAGCAAATTAATTCAAAAAGTTCTAATATATTTTTAGGGTCTTTTCCGGTTATTTCCTTAATCTTATTTAGCCGGTATTGCAACGTATTTCGATGAATATTTAAATCTTGTGCTGTTAAATTGCTATTGCAATTATTAACAATATACCTTTTTAGTGTTTTTAATAATTCGCCGTCGTTTTCAATATTTTTCTTTATATGTTTCTCTTTCCATAAATCATCCAGATCTAACTCACTCAATTTAACTAAAAAAGCAACTTCATTATAAAAAATAACTCTTTTTGGTAAAGATAGTTTTTCTACAATAAACACACTGCGCTTTGCTTGGTTGTAACTTGTAGCAATATTCGTTAGATGATTGCCAATACCGATTGTTACATTTTTGTTTTCTGCTAATAATGACTCAATACATGTATGAATATCTTTTGTATCATGGAGCATCAAAATTAAATGGTCTTCTTCGAAAAAACTAGGATATTTTAAAATAATGCTTGCGATTTCGTATTTTTCATTTAAATTTTTCACATATAAAACCGTCGTTTTTCTGTTTAAATCTAATTGATATTCCTTTGCTTCTTCAATCATTTTTGAAGAATAGTGATGTTTTTCATCTAAAAGTTTCTTCAAAAATGCGGTCCTTTTTTTACCTTCGCTCTCTATTTTTTTTAGTGCGATTCCTTGTTCAATCAGTAATGACACTGTTGTCTTTACGATTTTACAAAATGGTTTTACTTCTTCTGGTTCCCCGGTTATTCCGATGACACCAACAACTTGATTGTCAATAATGATCGGTTCATTTGTTCCTTTTTTTTCATTTTTATTATCTTCATAAATGGTAACCATCTTTAACTTTTTTATAGCTTCTACAGCTCCCTTATGAAGGGTTCCGATCCTTTTTGGGTCTCCGCTTCCTATAATAATTCCCTTTTCGTTCATGATATTTATGTTATATGGTATATCTTCCATCATCTTATCAACAATCATCTGTGCTTGTTTTTTCGATAAACGATACAACGCCTTTCCCCTCTCTCCCTGTGCGGCACGTTTCATGCTTGAAAACTCTCATAAACATCGCTTATGAAAAAAAGTGGATAAAATATCCACTTTTTCATCCAATCATATTATAATAATGTGGGATACCTTTTTTATATCATCTTTATCAAACGTGCGATATTTTCGCATGTTCTTTCAACATTTTTTGCCCCATCTTTTAAAATTTTATCTAAACTGCCTGCTTCTGGAATGATGCCGAAGATTGCATCAATGCCTTTGTCATAAAGGACATCAATACCTTCTCCAATATGCCCGGCTATGGCAATGACCTTTTTATTAAATTCTTTTGCAACTTTTGCTACTCCATATGGTGTTTTTCCATATTGGGTCTGAAAATCGATCCCGCCTTCACCAGTAAAAACATAGTCAGCATCTTTTATTTTACTTCTCAATTGGGAATATTCAATGACAAGATCTATTCCTTTTTGTAATGTCGCTTGAGTAAATATTAACAATCCCGCACCCAATCCACCAGCAGCACCTGCGCCTGGAATATTTTTTACATCTTTTCCTAACTGTTTTTTGACAACATCGGCATAGTGGGATAAATTCCGGTCTAAAATTCGCACCATTTCTTCCGTTGCCCCTTTTTGCGGCCCGAATACGTATGAAGCTCCATTTTCCCCACACAATGGATTTGTCACATCACATGCGACAAAAATGGAAACTTCCTTCAATCGTGGATCTAGATTTGAAATGTCAATTTCGCTTAATTGGTCCAAGTATCCCCCGCCTCTAGGCAGCTGGTTGCCATGCCGGTCGAGAAACTTAACCCCTAAGGCTTCGGCCATGCCTGCTCCGCCATCATTGGTTGCGCTTCCACCTATTCCGATAATGATCTTTTTTATGCCTTTATCTAAGCAAGCTCTTATCAATTCACCAGTACCATAAGTAGTTGTTACCATAGGATTTTTTGTCTCATTGGTCACATACTGAATCCCGCTTGCTTCTGCCATTTCAATTACTGCCGTTTCGTTATCGCCCATAATCCCGTATTTAGCAGTCACTTTATTTCCTAAAGGACCTGTGACCTCTACTTCGAATATTTTACCATTAGTTGCGTCTACTAATGATTGTACGGTGCCTTCCCCACCGTCAGCCATTGGAACATGTATGCAATTTGCATCGGGGTATACCTTTTTGATTCCTTTTTCCATCGCTACGCAAACTTCTTTTGCTGTCATGCTTCCCTTAAATGAATCTGGTGCAAGGACAAATGTTTTGCTCATTTTATTTCCTCCTTGTTTTATAAAGTTGATTTAGGTCCTAACAATGATTTTTAATGTTAAAAGGGAATTGCTATACTCTGTTTTTCTACGGCTTACTGCTTTTTTCAAAAACTGCCTGTTGAGAAACGGTCAAAACTCCGCTAAGCAGTATTGTTGATGCAGATGAGTTGCTATAATTGTTGTTTACATTCACCCGCTAGCTTTATGATTGCAGAGAAAGGCTTGCTCAAAATCATCAAAGGCAACATCGTGCTGCTCTTTAATGACTTGAAATTATAAAATAAATCCGTATAATATCGTTGCAACGATGGTCATTGTTCCACCGACGATCGCTTCGTAGCCAACAACAGACATGCGTTGTTGAAGCGACATATTCATGCTATTCCCTGTCACATGGAAATAATTTCCGTGTGGGAGTGAGTCAATGACAGTGGCTCCTGCATGAACCATGACAGCAGCATCAAGTGGAGAAACTCCCATATTTAATATGGCTTCCCCAAACGATCCAGTGGCAATAATGACACCTGTTGAAGTTGATGCTGTTGCCGCCGCCATTAAAATACCTGCTATTGGTGCTAAAAATGTTCCAGAAATGCCTGTAGCATCAATGATGTTAACAATTTGCTCGGACAAATCAGAGTGTGATATTAATCCTCCGATGGCTCCAGCCCCAATTAATATCAATACAGTTGGTGTCATTTTTTCTAGACCTGAAGCTGTATATTTGAGGATATTTTTTGTTTGTCCCATTGCCACCATACCGATGATACCAGCTAATGGCAGAATATACATCGCATCAACTTTGAAGCTTGCTAAACTGTCAATTTTTAGTATAGAAATAATTGGATTAATCATTAACAAAATGACCGCAACTAATGGCGCAACAATCGCTTTTTTCAGTGGAGGATAATTGGCCATTTGTGCATCATTATGTACGACCTCTGCATCTGCCACCTTGGCCCCTTTCTTTTTCAAAAGGGAAGCCAGAACGACCGCCATGATTAGCCCAAAAATGGCCGGGATTAACCCTCTAATCATGACATCACTTAGTTCCAATTGAAATCCATTAGCAGCGGCAATGGTATTTGGATTTGGGGAAATAATGTTACCTGCTTTTCCACCGCCAGATAGTGCTACTAATAAAGCCAGCTTAGAAATACCTGTCTTGTTCCCAATGGATAAAGCGATAGGCGCAACGATCAGTACGGCAACCGGAATAAACACACCGACTGCAGTAATAATCATCGTTGCTAGTGATAATGCGATAAGTGCCTTTTTCTCACCAAATTTTTGAACAATAGATAATGCAATCGTCTCCGCCGCACCTGACTCCATCATAACTCCGGCAAGAATCCCTGCAGCAAGGACGCGGATGACGGTTCCCATAACACTTTGCGTACCACTGATGATAGTATTCAGCGTTTCATCTAAATTTGCTCCACCTATCAATGCGCCGACAATGGCACCCAAAAATAGTGCATATAATGGATTCAATTTTTTTAGTATCAAAAAAATGGCTAAGGCTAGTCCGATTAAAGCACCAATCCAGCTAATTGTTATCGTATCCATAATTAAATCCTCCCCGCATAGTATATTTAGAATCCTCTTGAAGGAAAGTTGGTAATTACCTAAATAATTCTATATATTCTAATAAATACCATTCGTTTTGCTAAAAGTATTATCTTTTTTAGCGGATAGTGTGCCTAAAATGTTGAACTCGTCAATCGGCATATTGCCGTAGGAGTTTTTAAATTAACAGGTTTATTCCCAAAACGCTGGATGAAAAAATCGTTTTTCAGAATCCTGTTTTTTGAGATTTAAGCGTGAATGGTGTTTGCAATTGGACATTTTTTATCTGCATTTTTCATAAAAGAGTAGATGCAATTGCCTTTTTGTAATGTGTCATAGCCTCCTTTTTTATGAATTTGTGAAATGGTGAACTTATTAACTTATGAGAGCAGATATGAGTGTGGGTTTGAGATAAGTCAGATTCCTTAAATTTTTTAGCATATGACTAATCTCAGTGTACACAGATCATCCTAAAAAACGAACAATTACTTGCTAATTTTTCTGTAATATGTTCAAAAGAACAGTAACAACAGTAATCAAAGCGCTTTCATCGTGTATTATATGATTTAGAAAATAAAAAAGCTATTGGTAAAAGAATGATTTTTCTTGTTCATTTGCACAATTATACAAATTCAGTTTTGCAATTTTGGCCATGTTTAATCAAACTGTATTCTTGTGTCTATACTGCTCCTAAACGAGTACATCAAAGGAACGGGGAAAGGGTGAAGAAAAAAGGCTTGCAAGTTGCGAACAATCATGTGGTTAGATCATCGAACGCAAAGGCAAGATGCAAAATAAAAATGTGAATATGGCGAAAGGAATGCAGTAATTCTTCTCATTAAGGTTATGCAGGAATCCAAGTCGATGAGTTTTTGAATCTCCACAGGTTTGGTGACTGCCGCCACCCGAAGTAATGAAAGAGAAAAAAGGCATTACAATGATAAATAAAAATGAATGTTCTATGGTTGAGAGGAAAGGATGAGTGGCGGTGAAGCTTTTTAGCATTGGGTTAAAGGGTTGGAAGAGTATCGGGGGCAGGCGGAAGTGCAGAAAATGCCGGGAGTTGCGGCATGGTGATTGTTAGGGTGCCAGATGCGCCGATGAAAAAGGCACAGGAACATGTTCTTGCTTCGTTTTATGCTTTCAGTAAAGACTCATTGTGTATTGTCTCCGCTGGAACGGAAAAAGCAGGGCCCGATGTCTGATTTGGCGATGGCGGTTGGGATTTTGAAGGCAACGGGTAAGCTGATCGAGATGATTTTATCCAATGCCAGGTTTGTGATCGTTGGATGAAACGATTCAGCCGGTGGATGGCATGCTTCCAGCGATATTAGTAGCAAAAAAGCTCGGTTTTTAAAGGCTCAAGAATGCGCTATTGCACATGTAAGACGAATTTAAACGTTATTGTGATTAGAAGTCATTGGTTTTTACCAAAGAAACAATGGTCTCGGAACCTTCGGAAATAACAAGAAGGAACAATATGAACATTACTGGAGAGGAAATAACGAACAGGCGATTTCCTTTTGAGTTGTTAATGAAAAAAGCCCGTTCGCCAAAAGGCAGTAACAGCTGTTGCAGCAAGAGCGTCCTAGCCAATGGAACAGCCGCGTACCGACCAAAATCCTTCGGTTGGCAAGGACCGAACCATTTCCGAATTCTAAAAGGAACCGAGAGATAACAGAAGAAAATGCAAAGCCTCCTGCTGGCGGAGAGGTGCCAGCGGGAGGCGGAATGATTGTCTGCATTAATCAATCAAGGTTAAAATCCAGTCTTTTAAATCAATGATGCGCAAATGTTTTGGGGATGAATCGGTGCCAGTTACAATCATCGGCACTAATGAATCTTGTTTATGAAGCCCCCCGTGGCTTGCCCCACCGACATGAGTGGGAGAGCCTTCACCGATAAATTCAAATCCTGGCTTCGCGCTGGCGACGAGATAATTTCCTCGATGGGAAGTGAGCGAGCTGTGCAATCGGGCTAATGCATCCGGATATTCATCATAAAAAATCTGATGGTTCTTTACCGTCAGATTCAAAACGCCTGCATCTCCTACCAGATCCCACGATTGTCCATACTCATCCACCAAGTCTCCATTCGGTTGAAACATCAGTTTTCCTTGGCGGACTCCGGATATGACGTGGATAGATTCTTTTTCCATCCAAGCAATGACATCGATTCTGTCGTCCTTTTGCAGTGTTTGTGCGATATCTGGAAGCGGCGCGCGCTCAGGGTTTAATGTATAAATAAAGGCCATTCGTTCATTCACCCCAAGCACCACTTCATCGCTGTCTTTTACCCCATCTTTTAATGCCATGATTTGATAAGAGTGAAGCGATTTTCTTAAATCAATTAAGGCTTTGTTCCGGTCGGAACCAACCGGAGCCTGGCCGTTGTCTCCCATGATGATCCAATAATGATCTTTTAAAGCTTCCTCCCAAGAATCATAGCAATCCAATATGTTTTGCAGCTGTTTGTCTACTTTGCTGATTCCCTTTATATCCATCGGGCCGTTTTTATGGACGGTTTTGTCCATATCAGGAAAATAAACAATGGTAAAAGAAGGAAGGGAATTAGTTTCAATAAGATATTTTAATTCTTGAGCAGAAAAACGGTCATTAAACCCAAACTTTTGCCAGAAATGCCCGTTTCGTTTGAAAGGGCTGATCCTGGAAAAGGATCCGTATGTAAACAGCCGGCTTCCGTTTGTTTTCGACTCCTTATTCCAAGAAGGGAAAAATGTCAGCAGTCTTGGCAATTGAAGATCATGCTCTGTATTTCCGCGATAAACAAGGGCATTAATGGAAGCGGTTGCTTTTCCTTGCAAAGACATTTCCTCATGAATCGTTTTAATTTCCTTGCTTAAATGATGATTGTTAAGATGATATATAACGTCTTTGAGCGAGCGGATGAGGCCAAGCTTAATCAGTTCTCTGATGTGGCTTCCGTAATTGATTAGCCGTTTTTCTTCCTCATGAAACCATACCAGCCCAGGGATCTTATGAATATCCGCATACGTGCCTGTTAGCAGCGAACTGTCAACCGTTACAGACATCGTCGGGAAAGGGCTCACGATGTTTGGAAAAACTTTTCCGTTTTCCATAAAAAATTGGAATGCCGGAGCGGCTCCCTCTTTTACTGCCTTTTCCAGAGGCGGATACATTAAAGAATCAATAAGAAGCATAATAACCCGTTTCTGATTCGCATATGTTGACACGGTTTGATCCATCCTTTGCCTTCTATATCGAGGAACATTTTCATCATTTATATTAACCAATATTTAGGTAAAAGAAACAAACCAAACGGCGATCCGGTGATAAATGCATCTGGAAAGCGGAATGTCCCCGAAAAGACACCAGTGCCGTGCCATCAGCGGAAAAGGGTAAGGAAGGATGCCTGTTAGCATGTTTGTTGATTTATCCAAAAATGCAGTAAGGCTGATGGAAGATGCGATCCCTTTCGAATGCATGAGAGTGGAGCGATGTGCCTATATCTTCAATTAATTTGAAAATACAATTCATTTCTTTCAATTTTACAAGCCGTCTGTATGACTATATAATCTGAAATATAATTAATCATATTTGTTTACTTATAATTAACATAGAGAAAGGAGAACTGTGACGGCAGCTGCTTTTTTGCGTGGCGCAATTCTGCGGAAGAAACATGAACTTAGTTACCAGCTGCTTGGTTTCTCCCGATTTTGCCGCAATTACGTGTAGTCTTGTTGGTACGGTCTTTAGATAATTACATAAAAAATATGAAGATAGAAAAAGGGGGGAGACAAATGAGCGAAGTGGTGGCGGTGCAGCAGCCCATTGACCACGCGGAATATGTGAAGAAAAAAATCGAAGTAAAATCGCTCTATTTTAGTTATGAAGGTGCCGAAATTTTAAAGAACATTCATCTTGATGTGAAAGAAGGCGAATTTTTAGTATTAATGGGGCCAAGCGGTTGTGGAAAGAGCACTTTTTTAAGACTGATAGCCGGTCTGGAGCAGCCGGACAAAGGAGAAATAATCGTGAATGGAGTGCCAACGACACAGAAACTTCCAGATTGCGGCGTCGTCTTTCAAGATTATTCGTTATTCCCTTGGTTATCTGCGGAAGAAAATATTATCCTCGCTCTTAAACAAAAATTAAAGAAAACGAAAAAAGAATTGAAACATATTGCTAGGGAATATTTAGGGCTTGTTCAATTAAGCGATGCGGCCAAAAAATATCCCGGTCAAATGTCCGGGGGAATGAAGCAGCGCGCCGCCATTGCCAGGGCGCTGGCATTTGGTTCAGATTTAATGTTGATGGACGAACCTTTTGGTGCCTTGGACCCTTTGACACGAATCCATTTACAAGATTTATTGTTACAAATCAGCCGCGCTCACAACAGGACGATTGTGTTTGTAACCCATGATGCCGATGAAGCCATCTATTTAGCAGATCGGATTGTGATATTTTCGCTTGGCTCAAGTGCTAAAGGAGCTGTTACAACCAGTGTTGATGTTCCATTTAAAAAGCCGAGAAACCGGAAAACGCTGTTTAGTAGCAGTGAATTTATGGAATTTAGAGAACATGTCTTAACGATCATGAATCAAGGATTGTTGGACAATTTGGAAGAGCAACACGCAGTAGGTTCTGATGGAGATGGAATTTAAAAATGCACATTTGGGGGAGAGAAAGTTGAAACAATTTTTCCGCATTAGTGTGAAACCAGTTTTAGCTGTTCTTATAGCATCATTGGCATTAACAGGATGTGGAACAGATGCAGAAAAAGCGAATTCAAGCGAAGCAAAAAAGGAAAAAACATATGAATTAAAAGTGGGTTACTTGCATGGTCAAGGTGCACCTTTATTTGACGTAGCAAATCATGAGGGGTTTTTTGAGGATGAAAATCTGAAAGTGGAAGGCGTCAGCTTTGCCTCATCGGCAGACGGATTAAATGCGCTGCAAGCCGGAAAAATCGATGTGGGTCTAACATTTGGAACAGCAGCCCCATTAACATTTATTTCAAAAGGCGCTGACTTTTCCATCATTGGCGGCCATTTAGAAGGCGGGCACCCGATTTTAGCCCAGCCAAAAGATAAAGATAAATACAAAACATTGGAAGATTACAAAGGAAAAAAAGTAGGAACGATTCGCATGTTTACTTCTGATATTGTCTTCCGGTCAGCATTGGCAGAAGCAGGAATCGATTGGAAAAAAGATCTGGAAATTATTGAATTTAAAACACCGGGAGATTTGCTTCAAGCCATTTCAAGCGGAAAAGTCGATGTGGCGGTTGCAGCAAATACGATCCTTTTACAAGCATTAAAACAGAATTTGGCCATCGTTGGCTGGAGCAATGATTTAAATCCGTCTCATGTATGCTGCCGGGTTGTGACAAGAAAGGAATTATTGTCAGAAGATAAAGGGGAAGCCTTCAAACGGCTTTTAAAAGCATTAATCCGGGCAGAACGCGTGAAAAATGAACATCCGGAAAAAGCAGTAGCAGCCGCAAAAGCACATTTGAAATTGGATGATAAAACAGTAGATTCTATCGTCAATGAAGAACACTCCCATTATTCGCCGGATCCTAATAGCAAAGAAGTTAAGAAAATGTGGGAGCAAATGAAATCCATCGGCTATATTGAAAATGCCGACGGGATTGACCTTAACGACTATATTAATCTGGATCTTTATGAAAGAGCGCTGGAAGAATTAATGAATGAATATCCTGAAGATAAAGATTATTATCAAAAATTATTAGATAGATTTAATAAGCAAAATCTTTAAATAAATATATTTGCACGGACCTCCGATGGGCAGTTTGTTTCAGTTGGCATCAACACAAAGTTAAGGGAGGACCAGAAGATGAGGAATTTTCTTAAACAATATTATGTGACGATATTGATCGGTATCACCGGCATTGCTGTATGGGAATTAATCACAAGATATGGAAATTTAAATCCTGTTATTTTCCCGACATTAAGTAAAGTTTTTCGTGTTTTTACTCAAAACATAGAGGAATTATTGTTGGGATTAGTAAGTTCCTTACGGCTGCTAATCCCTGCTTATATTGGATCAATCATTTTGGGGATAGGAGGGGGCTTATTGTTGGGGCTTCATCATCGGGTCCGCCACGTTTTAATGCCCTATGTCCATTTGTTAAGCCCTCTTCCGCCAACTTTATTTGTTCCGTACGCCATTGCTGTATTGCCAACCTTTGAATCGGCTTCGATCTTTTTAATTTTCATCGGAACTTTTTGGCATATTTTTTTAGGTACACTTCACGGCGTTTTAATCATTGAAAAACAATATTTGGATAATGCAAAAACTTTAGGGTTAAAAGGCAATGATCTTTTGTTTAAAGTGATTATCCCGGCAGCATCTCCTCATATTTTAAGCGGGGCAGGTTCAGCATTGACCATGTCTTTCTTGATTTTAACCATGGCAGAAATGTTTGGCGCTAAATCGGGGATGGGATATTTCATTCAATATTATACAGATTTCGCTCAATACGATTATGTGATTGCGGGAATCATTTTTAACAGTGCTGTTATTTTGATTGCCTTGTTGTTATTTGAAAAGCTAAAAAAACGGCTGTTGTTTTGGACTAATTTAAAGGAAGATACCGATTAAATTGGTTTTGTTAAAATATCCCTTTTCGAACTGAAGCAGAAATGGAGAGTCCAATTTCTTTCTTTTCCACCATAGCTGCTTATCCGGCCTGGCTGTGGCTGATTCCGGATGTTTTGGGCCGCGGCAATGTGCTGGTGAAATCTCGGCGAAAGATTTATATGGCGGTCTGTGCTTTCGGATTTGCAGTCTATCTTTTTTCTGAACTTTTGTGTTTGGAATAAGTATATGGAGGATAGATATAGGAAATCAAAGGATGAAATTGAAACAATCGGGAAAAGGCAGTGTAGCTTAAAATAAAGATTCCAATTCGAGGAAAGGGGGAGGAGGATGCGGTTTATGAAGAGGGGCCATTTTATGATCCATTTTGTCATTACCTCTGTTTTGTTAGCGGCAATAGGATATGTTTTATATAGCAATCTGTATGAGACAGAAGAGGTGATTGCCGCGAAAGTTGGAAATGCAGCGCCTGATTTCACGTTAAAAAATTTGCATGGCACGGAACAAACATTGTCAGATTTTCGCGGAAAAGGTGTTTTCATTAACTTTTGGGCCACATATTGCCCTCCTTGTGAAAAAGAAATGCCTTATCTTGAAAAGGCTTATCAGCAGTATAAAGAAAAAGGGATAGAAATATTGGCGATCAATGCAGCGGGACCAACTCGCCTTGTCCATCAGTATATTGCCCGAAAAAAAGTAACCTTTCCGATTTTGCTTGATCGGGATGGATTAGTGGTAGAACAGTATCAAGTGCAAAATTTACCGACCACTTTTTTCATTAATTCCAAGGGGGAAATTGTCGATAAAGTTTCTGGTGAGTTGACAAAGGAAAAGATAGAAGAAGGTTTAAAATTAATCAAACCATAAAATTGGCTCGGTGCTTGTGCATGGCTGATGTCCATAAATGCCTCATCAATGGCTTGGAAAGAGCAGACGATGGATTTGCCGTGTTGGAATGTCTTGAAATGCAATCATGTCCATTAGGCCCGGTGCCTGCTGCCATTGCTTAAAATGAAAAGCAAGTGTTGTGTTTGTGGGTAACAGCCATCTTCTCCACCCATTCGTTGTCCGGAAAACGATGATAATATACAAATGTACGTCTATTTGTTAAAATATTAATTATATTCTGCAAAATATAAAGAGGCATTTTTTCGGAAAAATTAACATCCATGAAACAAAATCATTAAATATACAAAGTAATCTATATATGGAATAAACGGTTTGCGGCCGTTTGATCACCGACAGAATGGGGGAGAGTGTAGTGGAGAAGATTGCCTCGCATTCGTATGAGACAAAGAGGCAGCAGGGCTGGAAGCTGTATGTTTCGTTGCCGGTTTTATCGTGGGCGTTGTATGATTTTGCGAATACGATTTTTTCCTCGAATGTGAACACGATTTTTTTCCCGCTTTATGTTTCGGAAACGGTGGGAAAAAGCGAGAGCTTGAACCAGATCGCCAGTACATTTATTTCATATGCGAATGCATTAGCTTCCTTCTTTTTAGTGATATTTTCTCCTTTATATGGCACATGGATTGACCGGACCGGGAGAAGAAAGAAATGGCTTGGGATATTTACCGCTCTTTCGGTTGCGGCGACTTTGCTTATGGGGGTTGCCGGATATTCGAATCATGCGAATGTCATGTTTGGCTTGCCGGCGTCTTTTGTCATAACTGTGCTTTTATTTGTCGCAGCAAAGTTTTTTTACCACTCGAGCCTCGTTTTTTACGATTCGATGATTTCCAGTTTGGGGAATAAACAGGAAATTCCGCTTATCTCCGGTTTTGGCGTTGCTGTCGGATATGTCGGAACGCTTGTCGGGCTTGCCGTATATCCGTTTGTTGGCGAAAAAGATTACTATCAGGCTTTTATTCCAAGCGCCCTTTTGTTTCTCCTCTTTTCTTTCCCGCTGTTTTTCTTTGTCAAAGAAGAAGCCGAAAAAGCCGGTGCGTTAAAGCAAAAAGCCGGATTTTTTGCGGGCTATCGGGATATTTATGCGACATTGAAAGAAATGAAAAAGTATCAAAACATTTTTACGTTCATGATTGCTTATTTCTTTTTGAATGATGCGGTGGCGACGACGATCGCTATCATGTCCGTTTATGCCAAAGTCATTGCCGGGTTTACGGCAGGGGAGTTCATTCTTTTATATTTAGTCTCCACGGTTTCAAGCATTATCGGTTCCTTTCTTTTTGGCTACATTACGAGAAGCAAGGGAGCCAAAAAAGCGGTTTTGTATGTCGGCATCGTGATGTGCATCGCACTGGCGACAGGGGTGCTTGCTTTTTCCAAGCTTTCTTTTTGGATTGCTGGGAGTTTGTTCGGCGTCAGTTTAGGAGCAATGTGGGTCACTTCGAGAACATATATTGTCGAACTTTCCCCGCCAGACAAGCAAGGGCAGTTTTTCGGACTGTTCGCTTTTTCCGGAAAAGTGTCGGCCATCATCGGTCCGGCGATTTATGGAAGCATAACCCTCCTTTTTCATTCGTACGGAAACATTGCCAATCGGTTGGCGATGGGATCGCTTTTGCTGATGGTGCTCCTTGGCATTTTCTTTTTGCAGAAGGTAAGGCCACAGGCGCCTGCTGCGCCGGAAAGCTGACGGGAGGTTTTGTTATTTGCCGCAAGCTATTCCGCCAGCGAAATCATGGAAATAAAAAAAGCAACCGGCCGCTGCCTCATCCAAAAATTTGGACGGAAAGCGGAATCATTGAAAGTGCATGAAAATAGCATTAGCGGATTTGTGAAGAAAGACCGGCCGCCTTGTTGCCGGAGGGTGGCTGGTTTATGGATGTGTGGACGTGTTGCAAAACGCATAACGGATGCATAAATGCACAGAAAAAATCTTAATATATATTTACAAATTATTCAGAATTTATTATCATTAATATTGAACTCGAAAACAAATTCTTGCCGGATTTGTTTAAACGAGTCAATGGGCATTTTTGCGTCAAATTCACTTGCCTTTGGCGCTCGCTTATGACTTGTCTTTCTGTGCCAAATATATATTTTTAAATACTGTTCAGTCTGCTCGCTAATCCCGCAAGATTAGTATCAGCAGATAGAAGCCGGTATTTTCATTTCACAAACCATGCTGTGAAATTGAAAATATTGGCTTTTTTGTTTATCAAATCAAGGAGGTGAATGACAACATTTTCACGATGTATTCAGTTCATTTACCTTCATTATAGAAAGGAGGCGGGCAAAAGAAATCTTTCCAACCCTGATAAAAAACGGAGCGCAAATCTTTATCAATGATACCAGCCCTTCGCCTAAGCTCTTTCTTAAAAATGCGACTGGCCTTAAAACCAATCCACTATCGCTCACATCTGCTGCTTCATAATATTCCCCGCAATGATCTTCTCTCCGACCAGCTAATCATTGCAACAGCCAGTTTGTTTCTTAAAACGCTTTTTCCTAGAGTGTGGTGAAAGCGGATATATTTCGGTTAGGAGGTTACTATGATACAAAAGAATCATAAAGATTTTAACCGGGTTTTAACGAGAATAGATGTTTTAGTATTGGCATTTGGCGCCATGATCGGATGGGGATGGGTAGTTCTGACCAATGAGTGGATTTTAAGCGCAGGTTCTTTCGGTGCGATGCTTGCCTTTTTATTAGGCGGAATTCTTGTCGTTTTTGTCGGTTTAACCTACGCGGAATTAACTACCGTATTTCCAAAGACAGGAGGGGCTTACTTTTTTCTTAAAGAAACTCTTGGCAAACGGTTTGCTTTCATTGTTTCGTGGGCTCTTTTATTAGGCTACATTTCGGTTGTTGCTTTTGAAGCGGTTGCCCTTCCTACTGTAGTAGAATATATTTTTCCCGATTATCAGTTCGGTTATATGTGGACACTGGCTGGCTGGGACGTCTATATTTCATGGGCAGCGGTGGGGATAATTGGTTCTATTGTAATTACATTTATCAATTGGATTGGGGTAAAACAAGCGGCATTTCTTCAATTGACATTGACAATCGTATTAGTAGCAGTCGGGCTGCTTCTTGCGTTTGGTTCATTTATCGGCGGAAGTGCTGAAAATATGAAGCCTTTTTTGGCAGGTGGAATCGGAGGATTAATGACTGTATTAATCATGACACCTTTCTTGTTTGTTGGCTTTGACGTGATTCCGCAAGTGGCGGAAGAAATGAATATCCCCATGAAAGCGATTGGCAAAATCCTTATCTTATCTGTTGGTTTTGCGGCAATGTGGTACATCCTTATTATCCTTAGTGTATCATTAGGTCTCAGTCCAGATCAGTTAGAAAACACAAAATTAGCTACCGCGGACGCAATGGCGGTTGTTTTCGGTTCTCCGATATTCGCCAAAATATTAATTCTTGGGGGGATTGCTGGCATTATTACCAGCTGGAACGCCTTTATTATCGGTGCTAGCCGCATTATGTTTGCCATGGCGGAAGAAGGCGTGTTACCAAAATGGTTTGGCAAAATCCATCCAAAATACAAAACCCCTGGGAACGCCATTTTATTTATTGGTTTTCTCTCTACGTTATCGCCATTATTAGGGCGTCCTGCTCTTGTTTGGTTTGTGGACGCTGGCGGGCTTGCGATTGTTGTTGCTTATTTCTTTGTCGCATGCGCGTTTCTTTACTTAAGGAAAACACAACCAGATTTACATCGGCCTTTCCAGGCTGGAAAGAGCTCCATTGTGGGATGGGTGGCATTGCTTTTATCCATTGGCTTCATCCTGTTATACATGCCGGGAATGCCGTCAGCTTTAGTTTGGCCTTACGAATGGGCCATCACGCTCATATGGTGGATCATCGGATTCTATTTCCTATTCAAAATCCCTGGCAACATCAAAACAGATTATAAAGGAGCGATTAGTGATGAGCAATCAACACCTTTTAACCAATGAGCTTACCGAACTTGATAAAAAACACTTTATTCATCCTACTTCTTCCATTAAAGAGCAACAAGAAAACGGCCCTGCCGTCATTTTGAAAGAAGGGCATGGCGTGTATGTAACAGATATTAACGGAAAAACTTATATAGAAGGAATGGCTTCATTATGGAATGTGAATGTCGGATATGGTCGGAAAGAACTTGCACAAGCTGCCAAGGAACAAATGGAACAACTCGCTTTTTCTTCTTGTTTTGCTACGTTTAGCAACGAGCCTGCTATTAGGCTTGCTGCAAAACTTGCTGAAATTACCCCTGGAGACTTAAGTGCCGTTTTTTTCACGTCTGGCGGTTCAGAATCCAATGACACTGCTTACAAATTAGTGAGACATTATTGGAAATTAAAAGGTTATCCAAACAAAACGAAAATCATCTCCCGGAAAAAAGCTTATCATGGCGTTGCCATTGGTGCGACAAGCGCTACGGGAATTCAAGACTTTCAAAATATGACTACAGCGCTTGCCCCTGAATTTATTCACGCCGATACTTTTTCCGCCGATTCTGTCAGGGAAATCATTGAGCGAGAAGGCGCAGAAAACATTGCCGCTTTTCTAGCTGAGCCGATTCAGGGGGCAGGAGGAGTGAATATTCCGCCAGATGGTTATTTCCAAGCAATCCGGAAAATTTGTGATGAAAACAATATTTTATTTATCGCCGACGAAGTAATCACGGGATTTGGCCGGACTGGGAAAATGTTTGCATGCGAACATTGGAATGTAGTTCCGGACGTCATGTTAATTGCGAAAGGAATTACAAGCGGGTATATTCCGCTTGGCGCAGTCGTCCTTCGCGAAAAACTTCATAGAGATCTTATCCAATTATCGGAAGGCACACTGCTTCACGGATTTACTTATAGCGGACATCCTACCGCGTGTGCAGTTGCATTAAGAAACATACAAATTATTGAAGAAGAAAATCTGGTGGAAAACGCTCGATTAATGGGAGAAGAACTTCACAAACAATTAAAAATGCTGCAAAGTGAATTGCCGATTGTAGGAGAAGTCCGCTCTTTAGGGCTAATTGGAGCATTGGAAATTGTTAAAAACAAACAAACGAATGAACGGTTTGAGAAAAAATTAGCGCCGATTATTATCCATGAAGCCCGGCAACGCGGATTAATTTTACGGACAGTCACATTCGGTGATGCAGATACGATCGTATTTTCCCCGCCATTAGTTATCAACAAACAAGAAATCGAAAAGATGTTCCAAATCTTAAGAGATTCTATTATAGCCGTAATGAATGATGAATAAAAACGACACAGCGTCCTGTATGTTTACGGCTTCAGCTCATCGCGCGTATCGGGTTATGGAGAAACTGGGATATGGAATGATTGGCATCAATGATGTCTTTCCAGCTGTGGTGGAAGCACCGTTTGGCGGCATGGAACAATCGGGGCCGGGAAAAGAAGGAGGAAAAAAAGAGATTTTCGCATGGCGGAATTCAAATAGGTTTGCATAGGAGTACAGGTGGAATCATAAAAAATATTGTAAAATAAATGATCTCCCTCTGAATAAGGAGGGAGATCATTTATTTTTTGAATATTTTGTGAAGAGAACTACTTCATGATCCATCCTTGACGCAGTCTATATTTTATATATAGTAAAATTGTAATAGATAAATATTTTGGAATTTTTTATTTTTTAATTTGGATATCAAAGGGGGGGATATCGATGACGAGCAATCCCAGCATTTCGGATGAACAAGAGAAAAAAGCGTTAATGATTGCCGGCATCGCAGTCTTATTTTTTTTGGCCACCATTGTGTTTCGTGAGGGATTATATTTTGTCGCCGAAGCAAACCAATATTTATCCTTGCACACCATTTTGGAATTCCTCAGCGTCACCGTCTCGTTGTCCATCGCGATTCAAGGGTGGATGATTTTTCCGCAACATCTATCTCGATATCGCTTATGGTATTCCGTGGTATTTCTTATCGTCGGTATCATCGACTTACTGCACACGCTTTCGTACAAAGGCATGCCCGGCTTAATCGTTGTTGAAAGTTCTCCGCAAAAAGCTACATGGTTTTGGGTTGCCGCCAGATTAACGCAAGCGTGCATGCTCTTTTTTATCATATTTTTTCCGGATAGACAAGTACAAAGCAGGCAAAAAAAGACGATGTTTATTTTTTCGGTTCTCTATGTATTGGTGATTTCCTACATTATTATTCGCTATGAACAGAAACTTCCGATTCTCGTGGTCGATGGGAAAGGCACAACGAATTTAAAAAATTTCTTGGAATACATTATTATTCTTTTTTATGCTTCCACTGCATATATGCTGTTGTGTTCCTACAAGAAACAGCCAAAAAAAGCCCATCTTGATCTTATATTAGCATTTGTATTTTTAATTTTAAGCGAATTTTTGTTTACATTGTATAAAAATGTGTACGACTTGCAAAATTTTTTAGGCCATTTGTACAAGGGAATCAGTTACATTTATTTTATGAAAGGAATATACATTGCCACCATAAAAGAGCCATACGATGCCCAGAAAAAAGCGGAGGAAGAATTAAAAAAACGGGAAAAATATTTGAAAACGATCACCTCGTCATTAGGTGAGGGGGTCATCGTATTAGACAAAGACAAAAAAATCACGTTTATCAATCAAGAAGCGGAACGTTTACTTGGTTATCAAAAAAATGAATTATTAGGAAAAGCATTGTTTCAAAAAATTCATTGCGGCAGTGAACATCAATGCGATTCTCTTCGCGAATGCCCGCTCTGCCAGACGGCGGAATTAAAAAAAGCCTACCGCGTAGAAGAGGATTTTTTTGTTCGCAAAGATGGGACGCTGCTGCCAATAGCTTATGTCTCTACCCCGATGATCGACGATAACGGAGAAGTAATAGGCTCTGTCATTGTCTTTCGTGATATTACTGAGCGAAAAAAATACGATGAAAAAATTAAGTATCAAGCCTACCATGATGCATTAACGGATTTGCCAAATCGCCGCTATTTGATTGAAAAGCTTAAGAATGAACTGAAAAAGGCAGAAGAACATAACAGCCGAATCGCTATACTATACTTGGATTTAGACAACTTTAAAAACATTAATGATTCATTTGGTCATGTCATGGGAGATTTATTATTAAAAAACGTGGCGCAGCGTTTGACAATGATTCATCCTGATTGCTTTATCGCTCGTTTAGGTGGAGACGAATTTGCCGTCCTTTTATCTGGAAATGATTTTAATATTGAAGAAATAGCTTGCAAAACCATTCAATCATTAAACCAGCCGATTAAGCTTGAAAATAAAGAAGTCTTTATAACGACAAGCGTTGGTATCAGTGTGTATCCAAAAGATGGAGATGACGAAATGACCTTAATCCGGCACGCCGATATGGCAATGTATGATGCGAAAAAGAAAGGAAAAAACCAATTTTCATTCTATACGGCTGAATTGGAACAACAGAAAATAAGAAAATCAAAAATTGAACAGCTGCTTCGTACCGCGATCGAAAGAAAAGAAGTTTCTTTATGTTATCAGCCGATTATTGACACTGTTTCGAAACGGATTATTGGCTTAGAAGCTTTGGCTCGTTGGAACCATCCAGAAATCGGAGATATTCCAGCAAATGAATTTATCGCGGTTGCAGAAGAAAACGGTCAAATTGTATCGCTTGGCAAGCATATATTAAAAACAGCCCTTCAACATTTAAAACAATTGCACGAAATCGGATTTGATTATTTATACGTCAGCGTGAACCTGTCATTGCGGCAATTGCGGCATCATGAGTTTACCGCATTGATCAGCCAGTTGCTGCAAAAAAACAAGTTGCAAGCAAGCCATTTAGAAATAGAAATTACGGAACATATTGCGCTGAGCGATGAAAAATGCGTCATCCATAACATTCAGGAATTAAAAGATATAGGTGTCCGCATCGCGATTGATGATTTTGGAGTCGGCTATTCCTCCATCGGGTATTTACGGACATTTTCCGTTGACACATTGAAAATTGATAAATCATTTATTTTCGATGTGGCAACAAATCCGAATACCGCTCAATTGACGTCTGCGCTTATCACGTTCGCGCACAACTTAAACTTGCAAGTGGTTGCCGAGGGAGTAGAAAGCGCAGAACAGTTATGCTTCTTAGAACAGCATCATTGCAATAAAATCCAAGGCTATTTATTTAGCCCTCCTGTTTCATTTGAACAGCTTGTTTCGCTTCTTCATAGCAGCCCATCGCGATGTTGAGGGGGCGAATGATGAAGACGGTTTTTAGTTTGGATGTTTCCGGCTAAAAAGGTGCGGATTGTGAATGCAAAAAAAGAAAGGGGCTCCTCCTTTACGGGATTACGGATGAAGAATGCAATCACGATATGAATAGGCCAACGCTAGAAAGGAACCTTCTCCCTGAGAGGTTTAAGATAGGCTTGGTGCCTGCCACCACTGACAATAAAATATATAGAGGAGGGAATTATTATGATCAAAGCAGTGCGCGGAGATATTACGAAACTTCAGGATGTTTCCTATATTTGCAATGCGGCAAATGGAATCGGCCCGATGGGGGGAGGCGTGGCAGCCGCGATTCGCAAAGCCGGCGGCCGCGAGATTGAAGAAGAAGCGATCCACGTTTGTCAGGAGCAAAATCCGCAGCCCGGCGACCTTTATGTCACCCGCGCGGGAACCCTTCCGTTTCAAGGAATCATCCATCTAGTGACGATGAAAGAGCCGGCAGGGGAGACCTCTTATGATATTGTTCAAACATGCTTAAATAATTTAGTTGCTTACTGTCAAAAGCATGGAATTGACAAAGTGGCCCTTCCCGCGTTGGGAACAGGGGTAGGAAATTTGGATAAAACAAAAGTCGCCGCCATTTTCAAAGAAGTGCTGCAACCAGTGAAAGACATTGAATTCATTGTTGTTGATATTGATGAAGCGTTTATCTCGTTATTCGCTGAAGACGGCAACAATTCTTAAAAGGAGCGGAGCGCTTGCCCCTTTTGTTTGTGTTCCGCTCTTTTGGCGCGTTTGCATCGGCTTTTTCCCAGCGGAATCCTCCTGTTACCGCCACGCCGCTTTGCTTAAGCATGCACAAAGATATGCACAAGGAAGAACGGAGAAGATGGAAATGAAGCAAAAATAAAAAACCTCCTGCTTAAAAGGCAAGAGGCTGGTGCCTGTCGCCGCATTTAGCCCATTTCATCGTTATTTTGGCGCTAATGCGGTAGATTCCCTTTTGATCAGTTTGGATGAGATCAAAATTTCTTGGAACGGTTCGTTTTTATTTTCCATTCTCCAAAACAGCAGTTCTACTGCTCTTTTTCCATACAATTCTAAATCGATATCGACCGTTGTTGTTTTTGGTTTCGCTATTTTGGACAGCTGGCCATTATCATAGCTGCACACGGACGCTTGGTCTGGAACTTGAATGCCTTGCTGCTGCAGGCATGAATTAACGAGAAACCCTAATCCGTCATTGGCGCAAAACCATGCGGTGGGCTGTTTTTTTAATTGCCGAATATATTGGAGCACGACTTCTTCTTTTTCTTCTGCGTTTGTGAAAATAAAATCTTCATTTGGTTTAATTCCATGTTCTTTCAAGGCAAGTAAATATCCTTCATATCGTTCTTCATAACTCGGCGAATAATCGATGTTGCCGATAAAAGCGATGTCGCGGTGATTGAGCTCGATTAAATGCTGAACGGCAAGGTAGGCGCCAAAGCGGTTATTTGTTAATACGGCATCTGCCTGAATATTGGGATGGTGGTGATCAACTAGTATCGTCGGAATACCAGTGGCAATCACTTTATTAACGTATTCTGTGCTGATGTGCGAAAGAATCAAGATGCCGTCTACCATTTTGTTTTCGATAAATGAAGGCAAAATAAGCCGTTCTTTCTGTTCTTGGTTGACCGATTGAATGTGCAAGTTCATGCCCCGCTTGATCACTTCTTTTTCAATGCTCAAATAAATTTCCCCAAAAAAATTTTTAAAGGAAAATGTCAAATCCGAAGCGATTAACCCGATGTTCCCCGTTTTTCCTTGTTTCTTTTTCTTCCGCTCTCCTGGATATTGGTATCCCATTTCTTCGGCAACACGTTGGACCAGTCTCCGCGTTTCTTCGCTGACTCCTTGCTTTCCTCTTAATGCTTGTGATACGGAATTTTTCGATATATTTAATCGATCTGCAATATCTTGCATCGTTACTTTCTTTTTCATTTTCCACACCCGCTGTTCTCGCAACATCATATAAATATTTGCATGAACCAACCAAAGACAGAGATAACATACTGCACTTGAGCGGTATCATAGAGGGAACGATGCCTGTTTAGAGCAAGTATCCCATAACTATATTGTAATAAGAATAAACGAAATTGGAAAGAAAAGAAACGATTATGGAAGCAATAATGAGAAAGTAGTTCTGTTTCAGCATTTCTAGAATGATTCCCAGTCAATGAAAATCAATGTAAGTAATGTAACTTACAAATATACATGATGACATTACATTTGTAATATACGTATCTTTTTTGTTCATGCAAGTTTTTTATTTTTCACAGAAGTTTAACAGCATTTAATATTTTGTAATGTAATTCGCGAAAAGGGTATTGACTATCATATTGAAAGATGAAATAATTATTTTGTAATTACAAATAGAAAATGTAACGTTACAGATTTGAATCCATTCGTAGTATCGTACAGCCTCTTTTTTATGCGACAATTTTAAAGCGTTTTCAAAAAAGGGGTGCGCGTCAACATCGCTTTTAACGTTTTAGAAAGTTTTTGACTACTGCAATGTTGGTGAATGAAAAGGTTGGAGGAGATTTATGGTAAGAGTCAACCGTTTTCTGGAAAATCCGCTAATTACTCCGAACGATGTGAAACCATTTCATCGCGACCATGAAGTGATAGGGGTTTTTAATGCCGGGGTCGCCCAGTACAATGGCGAAGTGCTGTTATTGCTTCGCGTCGCTGAACGCCCAATTAGTAAAGATCCGAAGATTTTCAAAGCTCCTGTTGTTGATTTTTCGAGCGGAGAAGGAAAACTAAAAGTTGTCGATCTGCATAAAGATGACGCGAGGTTTGATTTTTCCGATCCACGAGTTGTCCTTTACAACGATTCGGATCGCAGAGTCGCTTATCTGACGTCTTTGTCGTATATCCGTATTGCCCGCAGCAAAGATGGCCGCCGCTTTACCATTGATGAAACCCCTTTCATCTATCCGGGAACGGAACGGGAAGCATGGGGAGTTGAAGATCCGCGCGTGACCCAGATTGATGATACTTATTATATCCAATATAGTGCGGTGTCGGCTGAAGGAATTGGTGTAGGTCTTGCATCGACAAAAGATTTTGTCACTTACGAACGTCTCGGATTAATTTTTCCTCCTGAAAATAAAGATGTCGCTATTTTTCCTGAAAAAATTAATGGAAAATACTATGCATTACATCGCCCGGTGCCAAAAGGAATTGGCCGGCCTGAAATTTGGATTGCAGAATCCGATAATCTTCTTTATTGGGGAAATCATCAATACTTGCTGGGCCTCAGTGAAGAAGGATGGGATAGCGGCCGCATTGGCGGAGGCGCAGTCCCGTTTAAAACAGAGAAAGGCTGGTTAGCGATTTATCATGGCGCTGATAAAAATCATCGCTATTGTTTAGGAGCAGTGCTGCTCGATCTTCATGATCCGACCAAAATTCTCGCCAAAACAGAAGAGCCTATTTTAGAACCGGAAGAAGATTACGAAAAAAACGGCTTCTTTGCGAATGTAGTGTTTACTTGCGGTGTAGTTGTAGAGGAAGACACCGTTAGAATCTACTATGGCGCGGCTGATGAATCCATTGCCGGCGCAGAACTCAGTCTGCAGGAAATAATGGCGAAATTAATTTATCGATAAACAACTAATGAAGCATGGCCAAATGTTTCATCAAAGCAGTGGTTTTGGCCTGTGTGGTCATCTGAAAAGTGCGCAGAACCATGCCAATTTTCAAATTAAAGGCATGTTAGTTTAAATGTGCATAAAAAGGGGGAGGAAAAACATGAAAAAGAAAGGGTTTACGAAACTCATTGCCGCGTTGCTTGTCGTGGCTCTCATTGGTACGGGGTGCCAAGGGCAAAATGAAGGGAAAAATGCAAAAGGGGATGGAGCTAACAACGTTGTTGAAATTGATTTCTGGGCCGCGCCTAACCCGACACAGCAATCGTTTTGGAAAAAGATGGCCGATGGTTATATGAAAGAACATAAAAACGTGAAAATCAAGGTTTCACCAATGCCGGAAAGCCCTTCTTCTGAAGCGGGAATCCAATCCGCCATTGCGTCGGGACATGCCCCGGTGATCTCCGAAAATATTTCTCGAGGTTTTGCCGCCCAATTAGCTGCGAGCCATGCGATTGTACCGTTAGACGAATTTAAAGGTTTTGCTGAATTAATTAGTAAGCGACAAATGAAGGAAACGATTTCAGGATGGAAGTTTGCCGATAACCATCAATACGTCTTGCCGATTTACTCGAATGCGATGTTGTTTGCTTGGAGAATGGATGTTCTAAAAGAGCTTGGGTATGATGCGCCGCCAAAAACATACAGCGAGGTTATTGAACTTGGCAAAAAATTGAAGAAAAAATATCCTGACAAATTTCTGTGGGCGCGGGCTGATTTAGTAAAACCAACATGGTGGGCAAGATGGTTTGATTTCTTTATGTTATATAATGCAGCTTCGAATGGAAACAACTTTATAAAAGGAAATAAATTTGTCGCGGATGACGAAGCGGGTGTAAAAACCCTTCAATTCTTTAGCGATTTAAGTAAAAATGATTTGTTATTGACGAGAGAAGCAACCGACCCGTTTGAAAATGCGACAGCCATTATGGTCGATTTGGGGCCATGGACATTCCCGTATTGGGCGGAAAAATTCCCGGAAATGGAGTTTAAGCAAAATTATGTTTTATCTTTGCCGCCTGTGCCAGATGATGTAGATCCAAACAACGTCAAAACGTTTGCGGACACAAAAGGCCTTGTCATTTATGCTTCTGCTACGAAAGAGCAACAACAAGCTGCGTTCGACTTTATTAAATGGGTATATTCTGATGCAAATAACGATTTAGCTTGGTTCAAACAAACGAATTTGCCACCTGCGCGTGATGATTTATCAACAAATGAAGCGTTTGCCTCTTATCTTGCGGAAAATCCTCAATTAAAACAATATGCGGAAAATATTCCAAACGCGATTCCGCCTATGGATAATGAAAAAACAGTAGAAATTCAAGAATTAATCGGCAAAGAAGCGTTAAATCCGGTTGTGAAAGGGCAAAAAACGGCTGATAAAGCTTGGGAAGATATGAAGAAAGCCATTAACGGGGTGTTAAAGTAAATGAATAAAAGAACGACAAGGTTGGGGTGGCTTTTGGCCAGCCCATACCTTATCTATTCCATCATATTTTTTCTGTTTCCGCTTTGTTGGGCCATTTATTTAGCGTTTACAAACTGGAATTTAATTGCTCCTGATTACGAAATGGTCGGACTGCAAAATTTTATCGAAGCGTTTTTTAGTAAGAGCGTACGGGCTGCGTTTTGGGTCACTTATAAATTTATGTTGATGTTTGTTCCTATCGTTATTGCGGGATCACTCTGTTTAGCTTTGATTATCCATTCTTTGCCTAAGCTGAAAGGTTTGTTTTCGGTAGGATATTTCTTGCCTTATTTGGCATCGGGAGTGGCTTCTGCCATTGTCGTCAATGGGGTATTATCTTATAACAGTCCACTAAACACGTTCTTTCGGCATTATTTCGGTTTGGACATTGATTGGTTAGGTTCCCCGATTTTAGCGCCGTTGATCATCGCTCTTATGATGGCGTGGAAATTCATGGGATACTATGCGTTGTTGTTTTTATCTGGTTTAGAAAGCATACCGAAAGAAATCTATGAAGCAGCTGAAATAGATGGCGCCGTCGGATGGAAAAGGTTTTGGCACGTAACCGTTCCCATGCTGTATCCGTCGTTTTATACCGTCACCATTTTAGCAGTAGGTTTAATGTTTGGAATCTTTACGGAACCATACGTATTAACGGGCGGAGGACCAGATTATTCAACACATACATGGCAGCTGGAAATTTATAATCAGGCATTCGAAAAATTAAATGCCGGATATGGGACAGCAATAGCGATCATCAATTCTGTTGTAACGTTCGCGTCGATTCTCGTGTTTAGAAAGGTTTTAGAAAAGTGGGGTGCAAGACATGGCTGGGAGTAAGAAATTAAAGACCGCGTTGTTATACGTATTGGCTTTTGTTGTTCTGATCATCATGGTGTTTCCTTATTTATATATGATTTTAAGCTCCTTAGCTCCATGGGAACAAGTTGATCGTAAAATTATTCCGACGAAGTTGACCCTGCGATCATATGAATGGTTATTTACTGGCGGGGATGGCGTTGTTCCAAGACCATGGCTTCGCGCCTTCTTTAACAGCATATTTGTCACCTTGTCTTCTACTGTGCTCATGCTAGTGACGGCGATTCTAGTAGGATATTCTTTAGCTAAATTAAAGTTTAAAGGCAGCCGTTTTCTCAACAATGTCATTTTGTTTCAAATGTTTTATCCGGCGGTTATCCTGTTGATTCCACTCTTTTTGATTGTTCGTTATTCTGGAATGTACGACACGTATTGGGCGATGATTCTGCCGAAAGCCGTGAGTTTGTGGGCGATATTTATGTATACGAACTTTTTCCGCAGCATACCCGATGAGTTAATTGAAGCGGCGAAAATGGATGGCGCAGGGCAATTAACCATTATTGCGCGAATTGTCCTGCCAATGTCTAAGTCCATCACAACGATTATATTCCTATTCCTCTTTATGGAAAGATGGGTAGAACTTTTATGGGATATGCTGGTAGTTAACAATGAAAAAATGCTGACGCTGAACGTACTGCTTGCGCAAATGTTTGGCCCATATGGAGCGTATCCGGGACCAATGTACGCGGCTTCTGTATTATTGACATTTCCAATTCTGATCCTGTTCATTATCTTTAGCAAAAACTTCAAAGAGGGAATGCAGTTTGTATTGAAGTAATGGTTGTCCAAGGAGGTTTGCTGCGAGAAACAATTTTTATAAAATAAGAGACCGCCTGCGAACTGTAAATAAGGTTTTGGTCTCTTTTTCTTTGCAATGAGGGGGGAGTCAATCTTGTTAATCAACAAAAATTGGAAAATACAGTGTTTTGATGTCGGACGAGCAAAAGATTTGGAGATCGCCGATCCAAACTATATGGATCATTTTTGGATATCTGCAAAGGTGCCAGGAGACGTCCATTCCATTTTGCTTGAAAAAAATTTGCTTGATGATCCTTTCTTTGGCCATAATGATTGGAAAGCGAAATGGGTGGAAGAAAAAGTTTGGTGGTACCGCACTGAATTTATGTTTGAAAAAGATAGCTTAGAAGAAGATGAACGGTTGGAATTGGTTTTTGAAGGGTTAGATACGTTTGCAACGATTTATTTGAATGGAGTGGAATTAGGGTCGACGGAAAATATGTTTATTTCTCATACGTTTGATGTTACAAGGGAAATCGTGAATGGAAGAAATGTCATAGCTGTCAAATTCAATCCTGTTTCTTATCAATTAAAGGACAAAGAGAAGAATTATTGGGCTGGATTTGACAAAGACCGCATATGGGCGCGCAAGGCTCAATATCATTTTGGCTGGGACTGGGGACCGCGAATTTTAACAGTAGGAATTTGGAAAGAGGTGCGCTTAGAAAAAAGAAAAATTGCCAAAATCGAAAGTGTTTATGCAAGAACGCTGGACATCCAAGATTCCCGGGCGCTTGTTCAAATTGATATTTACACCAAAAACTTTGTCAGGGGAAAACAGTTGCGGGCCGAAATAACGTTAAAAAATCAAGAGCAACAATTTTCCCAAACTGTCAATATCGATAAAGATCGGGCAACGATTACATTGAATATTGATAATCCGAAACTTTGGTGGACGCATGATTTAGGAGAGCCGAATCTTTATCAATTGGCGGTCGTTTTAAAATGGGAAGATGAGGTGCTCGATATATACGAAACAGAAATTGGGATTCGGACGATTGAAGTCATGCAAAGAGATCGCGAAGGAAATCGGCGGTTTACCTTTGTGTTAAACGGAGTAGAGATGTTTGCCAAAGGGGCGAACTGGATTCCGGTTGACAGCTTTTTAGGATCTGCGCCGGAATCGCGCTACCGTCATCTTATTCAACTAGCAAAAGAAGCGAATATGAATATGTTGCGCGTATGGGGCGGAGGCATTTATGAAAAAGACGTTTTTTATCAAGAATGCAACCGCCAAGGAATTTTAGTTTGGCAAGACTTTATGTTTGCCTGCGCGCTATACCCGGATTACAACCGCGATTATATGGAAAACGTCCGCCAAGAAGTGATTTCGGTTGTTAAGCGGCTGCGGAATCATCCTTCGGTCGCTTTATGGTGCGGAAATAACGAAAATGATTGGCTGTATGAAGTGGAACGTGCCGCTGGCAACATTCGCACGCCGTTTTACGGAGAAAAAATATACCATGAGTTAATTCCAGAATTATTGGAAGAATTGGATCCTTCAAGGTTTTACTGGCCAAGTTCGCCATATGGCGGAAATGATCACAATTCGGCAGAGGAAGGGGACCGCCATAATTGGCAAGTTTGGCATGGGAATATAGAACCTCGCAGATTCGGGCAAAATTTAGGACAAAACATCAGCGTGGAAGGAGTTTCGTTTCGGAATTATAAAAAGGATCATACACGGTTTTGCAGCGAGTTTGGCATGCATGCTTCTGCGAACCGTTATACGCTGGAAAAAAATATGCCTGAGGGCGCTTTTTACTGGGGCAGTGATGAATTGGCGTACCGGAATAAAGATTACCATCATATAAAAGGGATTTTATTAATGGAAGGGTATGCCGGCATTCCAAACAATATAGAGGAATACATGAATTATTCAATGCTCACACAAGCCGAAGGTTTAAAGTACGGAATGGAACATTACCGCCGCAATAAACCGCAAACAAGCGGAGCTTTAATCTGGCAATTAAATGACTGCTGGCCTGGCACGAGCTGGTCCATGATTGATTATTATCTGCTTCCGAAAGCTTCATATTACTATAGCAAAAAATTTAATGCTCCGCTTTTATATACGCTTGAACATGACCCTGGCGATGATTTGCATTTATGGGTTGTGAATGACCGGTTGGAAGAGGTGCGGGATACACTGGTGTTCGAAGTGTTTCGTTTCAATGGCGAGATCGTGTACTCTAAAGAATTTTTGATCCATGTGAAGGGGAATGCTTCGCTGCCTATTGCTTCCTTGAGCGAAGCGGAGGTGTTGCAAGGGGAGCTTGCTGAACAAGTGGTTGTCCGGTTAAGATCGTTGAATAAAAAAGCGAAAGAAAATTATTATTACTTGAGAAATCATAAAGATCTTCAGCTGCCTAAGGCGAAGCTGCAAGTAAACGTAATGCCGGAAAAACAAGAAGTTGAAATTTTAACAGATTGTTTTGCCCGTTTTGTCAAACTGGAACTCCCGGCGGAAAAAATTGTTTTTTCGGATAATTTCTTTGATTTGCTTCCTTCGGAGCGCAAGATGATCAAGATAAGACATTTAGATGGCCAAGCCGTTTCTTTAGACGGCTTAAGCGTATCCGCCATCAACGGCAGTGCTTGATTGGATGCGTTCATCGCAATTAAGCAACAGGCGCTTCTGTTTGTAATATGGGCAGTATGCTTCCGCACGTTAAAATGAAAATTCGCATAAATATAAGGGGGATCGGCTTATCGTTTTTAGGATGGCGGATAATTTGTAACGTTACATTTGTTTTTTTGTAATGTTAATAATAATGAACTGCAACTTGAAAAATAAGGAGTGTTTATCTTTCCATGAAGTCCGGAATTTTTTTGTCAAAAAGCGGCACAAAGCGGTTTTATTGCCGGCGGTCGAGGTTTGCTGGGCTGGAAAGTGAGGAGTTGCATTATAATCAGTATTTGGTAAATTATCCTATTAAAATAAATAAAAAATGATTGACTTAATATGTTTGTAATGTAAAATTAAGTGTTGTAATCTTAAGAGGTTGCTTATGAAAAATCAAGGAGGCTTCCGCAGGATCTGTATGATTGAAAATACTTGACGGTGAAGCAACAGTGTGTATTAAATATGAATTATTACTATTATGCAACATTGATTGCAAAGATTGTTGGGGGGAGCTTTTGTGAAGTTAAAGAAGACGCATGCCAAGACATGCGCCGTATTATTGAAAGAGCTTGAAAATGCTCCGCAGCCTTTCAATCCAGAAAAATTGATTTTCAAAGGTGTCGGAGATCGAGATGTTTATAATATTTCAGCACCGTTTGAAGATAAGGGTGAACTTGTCATTGCCGGCCGGGTCGAACCTCGGGACAGCGAGCATTCCGAAGTATATTTCTTTGTGAATCGCAACGGGGAATGGATACCGCGGGAAGGGGCGCCGGTATTTCCGCTGCAAGATCCGTTTTTCACGAAAATTGACGGCGAATTAATCTTTGGCGGTGTGCAAACTTTTCAACATCCGACCATCGAAGGTTCAACCGGATGGAGAACCGTTTTTTATAGAGGAGCGAGTATTGACGATTTAAAAGAGTTTGCGAAAGGTCCGGATGGCATGAAAGATGTGCGGCTTATCGGGCTAAAAGACGGATCGATTGGCGTGCTGACACGGCCGCAAGGAGAAAAAGGCGGACGTGGCAAAATCGGGTTTATCCGGATTCCGTCGCTTGATCATTTTACTCATGAGGTTATGGACAAAGCTCAGGTGTTAGAAGGCCAGTTTAGTGATGAAGAGTGGGGCGGGGCGAACGAACTGCACTTGCTTTCTAACGGCCTCATTGGTGTGCTTGGCCATATCGCTTGTTTTGACGAAAAAGGAAATCGCCATTATTACCCGATGGTGTTTGTATTGAATCCTGATACAATGGAGTTTTCCGATATCGAACTGATCGCGACGAGATCTCATTTTTTAGAAGGTGCTTCTAAGCGTCCTGATCTTGTTGATGTTGTTTTTAGCGGCGGCTTGGTCCGCAAAGGGGACGGAACGGCTGATTTATATGCAGGTATTAGTGACGCAGAGGCGCAAAAAATTACGATTATCGATCCGTTTATCAAATACGAAAAGGAAGAGTGTGTCGATACAGAGAAAAGCGGCTGATCATTCCCCATTCCGAAAGTATGCGTTTTGAGGCTGTCCCAAAAGGCCGGTAAAACGGCCTTTTGAGGACAGCCTCCTGCTTTTTATCTCACTTCATTCAGCGTCAAATAAAGGTTTCGATTCCCATATCGGCACATGCCTTCTGTGGCAGCTGGCGTTTTTGTGTCATTTGTCATTAGTCATATGAGTAGCGGAAAAAGTATCCGTATTGTCGTTGCCACACCTCTAATTCTAAATTAAAGTGGCACATTTAAGACTCCCGACTAGTCCCTTGTGAACTCGGGATCAGAAGTAAACTCCCCGGCGCAACGTTGCGCAAAAAGGGGCTCGGTTCGCCTACACTGTAAAGCTGCAAGTGATGCATAGCCCGGGTGCAGGCGGTGTAGAACAATCTGCGCAGGCTCTCATTGCTGTATACTTGCGCCGATGCGTTATAAATGATGACGGCGTCGAATTCAATGCCTTTGGCCAAATACGCCGGTATGACGACAATGCCTTGTTCATATTCCATCGAGTCGCTCGTCACAAGCTTAATTTCTTCGACGTTGCTCAGTGCATCGTATGCGGCGGTGCTTTCCGCAGCGGATTTGCATATAATCGCGATCGTATTATACCCCTGATTCCGCAATTCTGAGACTTTGGAAGCAATGCAGCGGTGCAGTTCGGCCTGATCGGACACTCTCGTCAGCACAGGCTTATCGCCGTCGCGTTCAAAAGCAGTAATCCGTTCACCATCGGGCACAAGCCCGCGCGTAAATTCGACGATCTGTCTTGTGGATCTGTAGCTGCGTGTCAAGGTGATCACATCCGTTTCATCCGGTCCGTATAAGCTGGTAAGTGTGTGAAAATCGGTCGTTTCGCTGGCATGAGCGAAGATCGCCTGGTTAAAGTCGCCGAGCACGGTCATCCTTGCCGAGGGAAACAAACATTTCAAATACTCGAATTGAAACGGAGAATAATCTTGCGCTTCGTCAACAAGCACGTGTTTGATCGAGACGTTCGTCTGAAAGCCTTGAATCAGATCTTTCAAAAATAAAAACGGCGTTGCATCTTCGTAAAACAGTTTGCCTTCGTCTAGCATTTTCACAGTCAATCGGCAAATATTCTCCCACTCCTTGGGCGTTTCCCCCTCCATCCACAGTTTGATACGCGTTGGATCGGCGAAAAGCTGTTTGTATATTCCTTTAAAGTCGATGAAACGGAGTGTCCGGATCCGTTTGCGCAACGGTTTTAGCTTTTGGCGGACGATCAATTGGCCTAGCGCTTCAATCTCGTTCTCATAATTGTTTAACGATTCTCCTTTGAAGCGGCGTTTTTTCCGTAAATGGGTATGAGCCTTATGGTAATCTTCGTTGCTAAGCAGCTCGATTTCTTCCTGCACCCATGGCTTGGTCCGTTCAAGTTTCTCAGCTTTATCGATTTGCTTGTTTAGCCAATCCGTCAACTTTTCAAGTCTGTTATGAAAGCGGAGCGAGGTGTCGCTGCTATAAAACCTTTCCGCGATTTGTTGGGCGGTGACGATCGGTTTTCCTCTAAATAGAATATCTTTGAATAGCATGCCGGAGTATTCCAGCGACTTCCAATATGTTTTGATCGCCTCGAAAAAACGGGTCGATGCCTTGAATCGAATGCTCGCAATCCTAGTCCGGTATGAAGGGTCATCCGCTTCAGTCAGCACATATTCCAATTGTTCGTATGGACCCTCGACTTGAAATTCTTTGCTCAGCCGATGCTCCAAGTATTCCTGGAATGTGACCTGCTGCATATTCTCTTCGCCAAGTTCAGGCAACACATTGGATACGTAGCTATTAAACATCGAATTAGGTGAAAATAGAATGATTTGATCGGATTTCAGCCTGTCCCGATACTTGTAGAGCAAGTAAGCGATCCGCTGCAGGGCGGCAGACGTCTTGCCGCTGCCAGCGGGGCCTTGCACAATGAGCATCCGCCCGCGATCATGCCGGATGATCCGGTTTTGTTCCCGTTGAATGGTGGCCACGATGTTGTGCATATGTTTGTCTGTGACTCTGCCAAGCACCTGCTTTAAAATCTCGTCTCCAATGGTGAGACTGGTATCGAACATCGATTTGATAACACCGCCGCGGATGATATATTGCCATTTTTTCTCCAGCATGCCACGGATTACACCTCCGGGTGTAGCATATTCGGCCGGACCGGGAGGGTAATCGTAGTAGATACTCGAGATCGGCGCCCGCCAGTCGTAGATAAGGATGTTCTCTCCGCTTGTATCCGTGAGCGTGGAGATGCCGATATAGATTCGTTCAGCAGCGGAAGTTCCTTCTTCAGTGAAATCGATTCGGCCAAAATAAGGCACCTCCTGCATACGGCGCAGCGTAGACAACCTCTTGAAGGCGTGTCTGTGGGTGCTTTGGCTTACGGACAGGAGCTGAGCCTGTTGTCTCAAGCCGATGATCGTCTCCAGAAAATCGTCGAAAGTATCTATATTAACCTTGACGTCATCCCAAAAGTGTTTGCGGATATCAATCACTTCTTTCCGGCGCCGGAAGGTTTCATCTTCCAGCATGCGGATTTGCTCTGTAATTATCTTCATTATGCTGTCCAATCGTTCTTGCTCCTGCTGAAGTTCCTTATTCATATCAATCACTCCTTTAAAAATGAAAAATGGGGATTGACTGAAGGGAGGTTATGATGTATAATTATAATGGGGTATTTTTTATAATTTGTGGAACAAAATGTGTTTCTATACTAATTTATCATAGTTCCTCCATTTTATCAATGTATTTAACACTGTAGATGGTGTTGCAAAACTAGAGTAAAAACTCAAAATTATGCATAGGGTTGCAGTATAACACATGCAGCAAATATCGATGCAATCCATACCATCGCTGCACATCACCATGTCAAGTAGGTATTGAAAAAAGAGTATATTAAACTGCGGTCTTTTCTCGGTATTCAACCGGGAAAAGGCCGTTTAGTTTTTCTTGGAAACGACTGTGATTGTTAAAATGAATATACTCTTCTATCGTCTGGTGTGCTTGTTCAATGGTTTTTAGGCACACTAAATACAGCTTCTCTGTCTTTAAATGGGAGAAAGCTCCTGATTCCAAAATGTTCGCGGAGTTGCCGATAAGACCAGCTCTCCTCCCACTTCAAACGAACGGTTTCCCGTTTCTCGTATGATCCCCTTATAGTAGACTGAAAAAGAAGGAATGCACTGTTTACTATGAAGGGGATATTTTTATGGGCAAGATCAGGAAAACTTACAGTAAAGAATATATAAATTAGATGTGGTGAAGAAATATTGGGATGAGGAATGGACGAAGCGTAAAATCATCGATCAATTCCCCATTTCTTCTTCCCTGTACTCACTATAAAAATGAACGGACACAAAGGAGACGGCTGTATTTCTAGAGAATATCTGGCTGCGGCTGTTTAATAAGGTTTTTTATTTATTGGCTACTTGACAGGGACAAGTTTAAAAAAGATGTGTAGCACCATATCACTACGTTCGCGAAATCATGATCATCATTTAACTTCCTTAAAATGTGCTAAAGTCTATTTCTTGTCGTTTTTTGGCAATAACTGCGGGCCGCCATTAAAGCGAAACGAAACCGCTTTGGCGGTGCAGGGCGAGGAGAGGGTGTTTCTTTCGTGCAAGAGGGAGCGCTATTTCTGTCGATAGGTTTTGCGGGCACATAGATAGGAAAACTATTTATCCCCTCGAACTATATAGTAGAAATATAGACGAGCTGGAGGGATCGCTATTGTGTTTGCGGCGGATGAGACTGCTATTATTTTTGTTTTGCCTCTCCATGGTTGTGGGGATGGTGCTGCCGGTGCTTGCGGCAAAAAACGAGAGGCAGACGGTAGTCGTGACAGCAAAGGAAGTGAACGTTCGCCAAGGGCCGGGAATGTCGTACCGTTTGTTGGCGAAAGTCCACCAAGGGGAAACGTATCAGTTGATCGAGGAACGGGCCGGTTGGGTGAAAGTGCAAATGAAACGAAATCAAGCTGGGTGGGTGGCGAAAACGTATACTAAGCTTGTTCTTGAGCAGGCGGTCTCTCAGGAGGATCGGTTGCGAGTGCGCCTCACGCCTGGCCGCGATGGGCGTATCGTCGGACATTTGTCCAAGGGGGAAGTCGTCTCCGTGTTAGAAACGGACGGGGACTGGAGGAAAGTCGTCACCTCTTCGCTTATTGGCTGGGTCTTTTCTTCTTATCTTTCCTCCTATCATCGTCAAGAAATGGAAGCAAAAGCTGGGTGGGTAACGGCAGATTCGCTCTATGTGCGGGTGCAGCCGTCACTGGCGGCGAAACGCGTTGGAAAAGTGACTTATGGGGAGCAAGTAACTATTACGGACAAGCAAGAAAACTGGGATCAAATCTTGATGAATGATGGCAAGACAGGCTGGGTATCCAGTGAATATATTTCTACTGTTGCGAAGACAGCGTCTTCCTTTGTGACCGTATTGTATTCTAATGTTAACATCCGTGCGCTTCCGTCCCTCAGAAGCCCTATCCAGGCGATGGCGCAATACGGAGAGCGTTACCGAGTACTAGGGAAGATCGGTAATTGGTATGAAATTGAACTGTCAAATGGGGCGAAAGGTTATATTGCCGGCTGGCTTGTTTCCGCTGATGCCAATGGCCAGTCAGAGTCCAATGCATTAAAAGGAAAAACGATCGTGATCGATGCCGGGCATGGCGGCAAAGACAGCGGCACCATTAGCCATACAGGAATCAAGGAAAAAACGCTGACATTGCGGACGGCGCGGCTTCTAAAAGAAAAGCTGCAAGCGCAAGGGGCAAACGCCGTTTTGACGCGCTCGAGCGATCGTTACGTTTCATTGCCTGAACGTGTACAAATGGCATACCGCTGCCGCGCTGATGCGTTTATTAGCATTCATTATGATAGTGCGAAGGACCAGCATGCCAAAGGAGCGACGGTATATTACTATGATCTGTTTTCTGACTATTTGCTCGCATTGTCGCTGGAACATCCGCTTTCCCGCATGACGCCGATTCCGTTCCGCGGGGTGAGTTTCGGAAATTATTACGTTCTCCGCGAAAACAGGCTTCCGTCTGTATTAGTGGAGCTGGGATATTTAAGCAATCCGGCAGAAGCGGGCATCGTCGCTGCAGATCATTACCAGCAGGAAGCGGCAAACGCGATTGTCAATGGCCTTCGCGATTATTTTGAATAAAAAATATGCGATACATTCCCCTTCTAGAATGCGAAGCATTTAGGAGGGGTTAGTCGCGAAAGATCTATTTTCCTTGGTTTTCAATCTATTTTTTTATTACTTCTAAAGGGGCTTCTCCTGTAGAAAAAATCATATAACTATTGCTCCAAAAATAAGGTTTCCAATACTATTTGGATATTTCTTCTTTGTATTCCTTGTGAATATATCGAGAAGATACGGTCTTAAAATTGTTTATCAGTACCGACATATAAAGAGACAATGCAATGGCTAGGATGAAGTTTAAGAAATGGCGGAAAAAGAGATTTTATTTTTCGATGGATTGGGTGCGGAATTTACACAATAATGAGGAATTGATTCAGCGAGGAAAACAGGCGCTAAGCCGTTTTTTTGCGGGCTTCCGTTAAGAGGTTGCCTGTTTTTTATTTTTTGAAATATTAAAATATGCAGACAGAAAAATTTATCACTATGTTAACTTTTATTTTCTTGCATAGCGTTCTTTTTTGTTAAATGCGATGATACAAGTATTTTTCAATATATTTTCATTGACGTAATTGCGAAAAAAATGTAATATTAAAAAAGTCATAATTATATAAAAATAATTAAATCAGACAAAGAACAGAGTTAAGTAATTTTATTTTCAAAATATTTAAAAATATATATGGAGGCATCTTAGATGAAGAAGAAAGATATTTTCTTTACGGGATTAATGCTTTTTGCCTTATTTTTCGGGGCAGGGAACTTAATTTTTCCGCCGTATCTTGGCATGGAAGCGGGAAAGGCGGTTTGGCCGGCGATTTTTGGGTTTGTCATCACAGGGGTGAGCCTGCCTGTTTTGGCTGTTGCTGCTGTTGCGCTTGCCAAAGACGGGATTCAATCGATTGGGAATTATGTTCATCCTCTCTTTAGTTTAGGCTTTTCCATTGCGATCTATTTAGCGATTGGCCCGTTTTTTGGCATTCCGCGGGGAGCGAGCGTCACTTATGAAATGGGGATAAAGCCGTTTTTCAACGGGAATGGCGGCGCGCTTTCGCTGTTGCTGTTTACCATCATCTTTTTCGCACTGGTTTATTGGTTAAGCTTAAATCCGTCGAAGCTGGTGGACCGCATCGGGGAAATATTGACGCCGATTTTGCTTCTTTCTATTGCCGTTCTTTGCATCACAGGAATCATCCAGTTGCGAAATCCGCTGCAAGCACCGGCGGAAAAATATGCTTCCGCTCCGCTTTTCAAAGGATTTATGGAAGGATATTTAACAATGGATACGATTGCGGCGCTTGCTTTTGGGATTGTCGTTGTGAACGCCCTGAAAGATAGAGGCGTGCAGCAGCGACCGGCAATGGTAAAAGCGACTATTCAAGCGGGGTTCATCGCTGGGACAGGTTTGGCATTAGTTTATATCGCGACGGCGTTGCTTGGGGCAAGAATGGCTGTTAATGGTCCATTTGCCAATGGCGGGGATTTATTATCGAGCGCGGCTGCGCTTTTATTTGGCAGCGGCGGGAAGCTGTTGCTTGGCGTCATTGTTGCTTTAGCGTGTTTAACGACCTGCATCGGGTTAACCGCGGCGTGCGCGCAATATTTTCATGAAATTACTCCAAACATATCGTACAAAACGTATGTAACGATCATTACGATTTTCAGCTTGGTCGTTTCGAATTTAGGATTGAATCAGCTGATTTCGCTTTCTGTCCCGGTGTTAACGATGATTTATCCATTAGCGATTGTGCTTGTTGTTATGTCGTTTTTCCATCGCTTTTATAAAGGTTCGGCGAAAACGTACGGGATGGCCTTGCTGTTTACCGCCGTGTTCAGCGTTTACGACAGCTTGAACGCGTTTGGCGTGGAGGCAAAATGGCTTGAACCGTTGTTATCTTGGGTGCCGTTTTTCTCGGTTGGATTGGGTTGGGTAGTCCCGGCCATCATCGGGGCCATCCTCGGTTTTATGCTGGATAATATCGCCTTGAAGCAGCATGAGACGGCGTAAAAGAGGGACATGCCCGCCCCGGCCGTTTTTCCTGCTTGTGAAAAGAGAGGAGAGCCAGTCACAACAAGAAGTGAACGGCTCTTTTTTGTTTGTTAGAATCGAAAAAACCTATACTAAGTGGAACTTGAAAATGCTACTTCTTACGGAATAAATAGTCTGTGAGCTATTTTTCGCCTACTGCTTATGCGTGACGAAGGTGACTCATCGACTTGCCTCTGACAGTCGGGATTTTTTTGAAAAAACGAAAGGAATGAACTCTCCTGTTAGGAGAGGGATAGCAGATTTCTTGCTTATTTTTTGTTTTTCCATTTTATTTTTACATATTTTTTTATAAAAAACTCGAATAAAATATCAATCAGAACGACGAGCGAGGAGCGGGCGGATACATCATAGCCAGCGAATTGGGCATGTTGTATATGGGCGCTCATGTTCTGGTGCACTAGTCTAGTGAGCGTACTGTCGGCGTTGTTTGTGATAGCGAGTGTTTCTACGTTTTTAAAACGGATTTTTTCTGCAGCTTGTATGATCGTTTTTGTCTCTCCGCTTGAGGAGATAAAGACGATGAAGTCTTTTGGCTGAATCATGTTCGGCAATAAATCGATGATGTGGGATTCGTACACATACGTGCTCGGTTTGTTCACTTGCATGAGAAGTTTGCTGAAATATTCCCCGATCATTTTCGACAAGCCGACAGCGACGATTAATACGCGGTTGGCTTGTAACAGCTTTTCGCTAATTTCTTCTAAGTTTTTTCGTTCTAAGGAACGGAGTGTTTCGTTCAAATCCGCTTTGTACCGCGCAATCGTATCTTCTTCGCGGGGAATGAGCTGGCTGTCGATCGTTTTTAATATATATTTCAGTTCGGAAAATCCTTCAAGCCCGAGCTTATGGCACATTCGGATGATTGTTGCCGTGCTGACGTTGTTTTTTTCTGCCATTGTGGTGAGCGATTGCTGCTTCGCTTCTTCTAGATGTTCTTCGATATAATATAAAACATGTTTTTCCGCGTATGTTAAATTTCCGATATATTTAGAAAATCGGTCGATGATTTTCCCCATATATGAACCCCTTCGTTTCTGTGATGTTGCATTTATTATAGCACAACGCCCATGAGTAGACTTGCCTTGTTTTCAGCAATATCGGGAACGGAAATCCCTCTCATGAAAAAAGTATAAATGTTCGCGACATGTACAACTGCGATAGTCTATTCTATGTTACAACTAAAGTGAAACCGCTTTATCAGAGTAGTTCATCTCAACATATTGAGGGGGATATTACCGTGGAACTAAAAACGATGACAAAAGAAGAATTGATTCTTTTTGATATCGATCTCTCGCGTAAAGAAGAAGTAATACGCACTTTGGTTGACGCGCTTTTTGAAAGCGGTATCTTATCATCAAAAGAGGCGTTTTTGCAAGCGGTAATGAAGAGAGAGAATGTTTCTCCGACAGGTTTAGAACGCGGATTGGCGATTCCGCACGGAAAATCGAGCGCGGTCAAGAAAGCGGCGTTTGCCGTTGCGCGCTTAGCCAAACCAGTGGAAGATTGGGAAAGTATTGATCCGAACAATAAAGTAAGGCTTGTCTTTTTACTCGCTATTCCAGAAACGGAAGCGGGAACGACACATTTAAATGTATTGTCCGAGTTAAGCTTGCGCCTTATGGATGCAAATTATTTAGACCGATTGATGAAAGCGAAAACCGCGAAAGAATTTATGGAAGCGTTGGATCAAGCGAAACAGTCTTCCGCGCATGGCGGTGCTGCTTATGAAAAAACAGTGTTGGCTGTAACGGCTTGTGCAACAGGTATCGCCCATACGTACATGGCCGCAGAAGCGTTGGAAAAGGCGGGGCGTGAACTGGGAATTCGCGTATTGACGGAAAAGCAAGGGGCCAACGGAATTCAAGACGAGTTTACAGCAGATATCATCGGAAAAGCTGACGGAGTTATTTTTGCAACTGATGTCGCGCCGAAAAAGGTCGGGCGTTTTGCGGGAAAACCGTATGTACAGACGAGAGTGGCAGATCCGTTAAAAAACGCCAAAGGATTAATTGAAAAAGTTCTTCACCAGCCGGATGGGGTGGTAGAAACGCCGAACGATGAAGGAATGCAAACAAGTAGCGACAAAAAAGGCGGAATTTGGTCAGAAATGGCTCAAGCCGTTCTTACGGGAATTTCTTACATGATTCCTGTCATCGTCGCTGCTGGGCTGATGATGGGGATTGCGAAGCTTGGGGCTATGCCGTTCGGTTTAGTGAACGAAATTAGCGATGTCAAATACGCTGCACATTCGAACGAGTTGCTCGTCATCCTCCACCATTTAGATAAATTCGGCGGCATGATTTTTAAATTTATGTATCCTGTGTTTGCCGCTTTTGTCGCGTATGCGATTGCTGATCGTGTTGGTCTTGTTTCAGGATTTATCGGCGGTGCGTTCGCCGCTGGGCTGCACTATACGTTTTGGGGCATTGAAAACGGGGTGCCGTCCGGGTTTTTCGGTGCATTAATTCTTGGGTTAGTTGCTGGTTATATTTCAAGATTTTTAAATGAACGTATTAAATTAAGCAAAAACTTCCAGGCAATGAAACCAATGCTCATTATTCCGGCAATCAGCGTGTTAGCTATCTTTTTCTTAAATTTTTACGTTGTTGATCCTGTTTTCGGCGGTTTGAACGAATTGCTTCGCAACTTGATTGAATCGGCACAAGACTCGGGTGAACTCATTCTTTCAGCGATCATCGCAGCGGCAACCGCTTTTGATTTGGGCGGACCGATTAACAAAGCAGCAGGGGCGATTGCGATAGGATTAGCAGCTGATCATATTTTCCCGCTAACACCGCGCGTTTTGGCGATCGTCATTCCGCCAATCGGTTTAGGGTTGGCGACGATTCTTGATAAATATGTCGTTGGCAGACGGGTGTTTGATGAAAATTTGCGCATTGCGGGGAACACGTCCTTGCTTCTTGGCTTTATCGCCATTAGTGAAGGCGCGATTCCGTTTATGCTGCGCAACCCACTTATTACGATTCCGATTAATATAATTGGTGCGATTTTGGGTGCATGCACAGCAGTATATTTGGGTGCAGTTCAATGGCTTCCGCTTCCTGCGTTTTGGGGATGGCCGCTCGTCGACAACTTATGGGCATATTTAGTCGGTTTGGCCGTCGGCTCCTTGTTTATCGCGTTTACCAACATTTTCATCCGTTTTGCTTTACTGAGAAGAAGCGAACAATCGCAATAATTATAGACAAAAAAATATGGTTATGGGTTCATGTGCCCGTAACCATATTTTCTTCCTCCTGTTTTGTTTACTTCATTACATCAAGGGGGTACTTAACTCGTGAAGAAAAAACGCGTCTATGTTGTGCCTCATTCTCATTGGGATCGGGAATGGTATTTTTCTATTGAAGATTCGGACATTCTTCTTTCGGAAAATCTTGATCATCTGTTAAACGTTCTAGAACGGGATGAATCGTATACGGCGTATGTGTTTGACGGTCAATCCTCGATCGTCGAGGAATATATAAAAGTTCGTCCGGAAAATAAAGAACGGCTCCAAAAGCTCATTAAAATGAAGCGTCTCTTTGTTGGCCCTTGGTATACGCAAACCGATTCGCTCCTTGTGCACAAAGAATCGATCATCCGCAATTTGCTTTACGGAACGAAGATTGCGAAAGAAATGGGCCATAGTATGGAAATTGGATATTTACCAGATATTTTCGGGCAAAACGCTTATTTGCCATCCATTTTCCGCGGTTTTGGCCTGCAGTTTAGCATTTTGCAGCGGGGGATTTATACGGACAAGTTGCACGGAGATGTGAATTTTATTTGGAAGTCTCCTGACGGCCAATCGGTAAAGGCGAATCATATTTATCTTGGGTACGGCCCTGGCAAATTTTTGTCTTCTGACCGTGAATATGTGCAAAAACAGTTATTGCCGATGATTGAAAAATTAGAGGAAATGAATAGGCATTGCGATCATCTTCTATTGCCAGCAGGCGGTGACCAAGTGCTTGTCCGTGAGCATTTTCCGGAAACGGTGGCGGAGTTGAATGACATCGATCCAGAGCGGGAGTATGTTTTGTCCGATTATGAAACGTTTATGAAAGAAACATGGGCGGATGAATCGTTTCATAACGTTATTGAAGGAGAATTGCTCGCCACGCAGCAATCGCGTATTCATCATACGATTCGTTCGCAACGATATGATATAAAGCAGATGAACGCCATCGTCGAGCATAAACTGCTGCACGTGCTCGAGCCGCTTGCAGTCATCGGCCAAACGTTAGGGTTAAACTACCCGAAAGCTTGGCTTGATCAAATGTGGAAACAATTATTTGATGTGCACGCCCATGACAGCATCGGGGGATGCAACTCGGATGAGACGAATGAAGCGATTCTTTTCCGTTTGAAAAAGATTAATCGTATGGCAGACGGCTTAATGAATGTCGTGAAAAAGCAAATCGCACGCGCCATTAGCAACAAGCTTGAAAAAGAAAACATATACGTTTTCTTCCATACACAGCCGCGAACGTTTTCCGGTGTAGTGAAAGGAGTTATTTTTACCAAAAGCCCGAATTTCCAAATCATGACGACAGACGGAAAACCAGTTCAAGCAGAAATGACCGCGCAGCGGCATTTGTCGGGAGGGAAAAAGATTGTTGTTACGGCTGAAGGGGAAAAAGAAGTCGCGCTTCCTGGATATTATCGGACGGAAATCCAGCTTCATGTAGAAAACGCCCCGCCACTCGGATATTGTACGTATGAAATTATCGAAGGACAGACCGGTTTAGAAAAACGTGTACGCGTGGAAGAGGAATGGATTGAAAATGACTGTTTTACTGTGTCGTATGAACAAGGGATGTTGACGTTAACCGATAAACGGTCTGGTGAAACGATTCGGCACTTTTTCCGGTTGGAAAATACGGGCGATGCGGGAGATTCGTACGATTATTCGCCGTTGGAAGGGGATGAACCGATTTATTTGGAGAAGGCCGAGCTCCTTTCGGTAGAAAAAGGTTGTTTGACGGAAACAATGGTCGTCCAACATACCGTTAAAGCTCCTGCGAACCTTACGGAGCGAAAAACTAACATGAAATCAAGTGAACTAACGGTAATGACTACGCTCGAGCTGCGTAAAGGGGAAGCGTTTGTGCGAGTCCGCCATGAGGTGGAAAACAAGATGGAAGACCATCGTCTTCGCGTGTTGTTAAAAACGCCGGTGGCTAATCCGAGAACATCGTTTGCCGACCAAGGATTCAGCTTAGTCGAACGTTCGGTCGACAATCCGTATTTAGCAAATTGGAGGGAGCGAAACTTCGCTGAAGCACCAGTACCGATTTATCCGTTGGAGAACGTGGCAGGAGTGCATGATGATCATTTCGTATTTGCCGTGATTACAAAAGGGATAAAAGAGTATGAAGTGTTAAGCGGAACGAAAGAATTCGCCTTAACGCTATTTCGCAGTGTCGGATTGTTAGGAAGAGATGATTTGTTATGGCGGCCAGGCCGGGCTTCGGGAATCAATAACCAAGTCGTTTATACGCCAGATGCGCAGTTGAAAAAGAAACTTGATTTTGAATATGCGATTTACGTGGCGAAGGAAAAACGGGACCCGAAACGAATTTTTGCGCTCATCGACGCTTACCGCGGCCATTTTGCGTCCTATCAGCTGCAAACGTTGAACACGTTGGAAGAGCGGCTTGACCGCTTTGAAATTCCGTATCCGATCGAGCGAGCGCCAGAACAATTTTCATTATTGGAAATCGATAACAATGCTATCTTTATGAGTGTTTGTAAACAGGCGTATGATGATTCATCGGTTGTTGTGCGCGTCTTTAATCCGACATCGGAGCCGCAAACATTTACAGTAAAAAGCCCGTACGTCCTATCCATTGTGAAGACGAATTTAGCGGAAGAAGAGATATGCGAAGTGGCTGAAAGCTGCCGCATAGATGCGAAAGGATATATTACATTGAAGTTAAAGGTGATGAGAGACAATGAAAAAATGTGATGTAATGGCACAAGTAGAACAAAAGTTGAAAGAAATATATGGACAGGAATACAAAGAGGAATATGCAGTGGCATTCCGCTCTTTCATCGAGCGTTGGGAAGCAAAACAATGGCGAAAAAACGAGCCGCTGTCAGAGAAGAATGTTTATTTAATCACGTATGGTGACAGCATTTTTGAAAAAGGGAAACCAGCGTTAGAGACACTGCATCGATTTTTGAAGGAGCAAGTAGGCGACATCATTACAGATGTCCACTTGCTTCCGATGTTTCCATATACATCCGATGACGGTTTTTCAGTGACAGATTATCGGAAAATTCATCCGAAACTTGGCGGTTGGGAACAAATTGAAGCGATGGCGGCGGATTATCGTCTCATGTTTGACTTTGTCGCTAATCATATTTCGAAATCGAGCGAATGGTTTCAGCGGTATTTAGCGGACGATCCAAAATATGAGCATTATTTTATTCCGAAAGATCCGTCTTTTGATACAAGCAACGTCATTCGTCCGCGCACGACACCGTTGTTCCATGAGTATCAAGGGATTCATCGGGTGAAAACGGCTTGGACAACATTTAGCGAAGATCAAATAGATTTGAATTTCCGGCATTTCCCTGTGCTATTAGAAATGACCGATATTTTGCTTGAGTATGCGCATAGACACGGCACGAGCATCCGGTTAGATGCGATCGGCTTCATTTGGAAGGAATCTGGTACAAGCTGCATGCACTTGCCGCAAACGCATGCAATTATTCAGTTATGGCGCCTTCTTCTCGACTATTTTCAGCCGAACACGAATATCATTACAGAAACGAACGTGCCGCATGATGAAAATATTCGTTATTTTGGTAATGGGATGAACGAGGCGCATATGGTTTACCAATTTTCTTTGCCGCCGCTCGTGTTATATACGTTTACGGTCCATCATTCTCGCAAGTTGACAGAGTGGGCGAAAACGATTGATAAAGTTTCCGACAGCGCTACGTATTTTAACTTTTTAGCGAGCCACGACGGAATCGGCATGCGTCCGACAGAAGGGATTTTGACGGAAGAAGAGAAACAACTGCTTGTGGACAAAGTATTACAAAACGGTGGGAAAGTGTCCTATAAAACGAACACGGATGGCAGCCAATCGGTGTATGAGCTGAATATTAATTATTTTGATGCGCTTATTAACAAAGGTGTCGATGTGACCGAGCAGCAGCAAGTTCAAAAAATGCTTGCAGCTCATGCGATTTTGTTATCGGTCATTGGTGTTCCGGCGATTTATTATCACTCTTTACTCGGTTCGCGCAATGATTATAAAGGGCTGGAACAATCGGGAATTCCGCGCCGGATAAATCGCGAAAAACTGGAGTACAGCCAAATTGTTCGTGAACTACAAACGAATTCTCGGCGCTGCGCGATTTTCCGTGGATTGAAACGAATGATCGCCATCCGCCGCACACAATCGGCATTTTCCCCGTACGCCCCGCAGCAAGTGATCGAACTAGGCGATCACGTATTTGCCGTAAAAAGAACGAACGAACAGACTGGCGACTCGATATATTTTGTTGTCAACGTGACACCAGCCGAAATTGCTGTCGATTTAGGAGTAAGCGGGGAAGATTTATGGACGGGAGAAAAAATAAACAGATCGTTCCGGTTGCTTCCGTATCAGTTTGTGTGGGTGAAGGAGAAATTGTCTTAAAGGCAAATAAGTATAAAAGCAGCCAAGCAAGGGAGCTAGGGTTTAAATGGCCCTGGCTCCTTTTCTTTTAGCGGTGGTCGTTTGTGGATACTATTTCGAATGGTTTCAAGACGATGGCAAATGGAAATGGGAGAAACAGAAAGACTTGCACGGAAAGGACTTTTCGCACGTTTTATGGAAAGATAAACATTCGAACTCTTTCAGCAGCTTAATGAGCATGCTCTGATACAAGTAAGACGTTAAGACAAAAAGCAAGTTTCGAAAAAATGATATATTTATTATGGCTGGGGACAGCTTCATCTCATTGATATGTTTTGTAAACAAAAGGATTAACTCCATATTGTTTTTGTCAGAGTTTGCTATGTCTAGAAGTGAACGGCTCTTTTTTTGTTTGTTAGAATCGAAAGATGCCATTGCAGTATCGTATAATAACGAAACAGCGTTTGTTATTTCCCCAATACTTGCGTAATCGTTGTTAATGAAAGAAAGGGACATTATAGTTTAATAACACCATGCATATGCGAGAAATAACATAAATACATCCAATATTTATATAAATGTAACTTAACATTTCGACTTCTCAAGCAAGCACACCCTAAGCGCTGTAGAACTTCTTCGCAGTGATTGTCAATGTACTCTAAAAAACTGTTCACTGACTGCTCAATGGCATGAAGATCTTTGTGAAATCGGTTGGCAATGACAGACTCTTTCAACCATTTCCAAAGACGCTCAATCGGATTTAAATGAGGGGAATAGGGTGGTAAAAAGAAAAACATGATTGGCTCTTCGTGTTTACGCAAAAATTTTTGCACTTGTTTCGCATGATGAATCCGGGCATTATCTAAGACCAAAAGAACGTATTTCCCCTGATACGTTTGTAAAATGCGCTGGACAACTTCAAGAAAGGAACCCGTGTTACAAGCGGATGCCTGTTGCACGACGACCTTTCCATCGAGGACATTTACCGCACCAAATAACGTGACACTGGCATGGTGCCCATAGGTAGGGATTTGCTTTTGTTTTCCTACTTCAGCCCACGTGGCTCTCAATGCTTGATAGGAACGAATATGTGTTTCGTCCGCATACAACACAACCATATCGCCGGTCATCAGTTTTTTTATCATCTCCATCTCTTGCACAAATGCCCGTTGCTTCTGTTCGTCTCCTTTCGCCAAGGTATAGGTGGGACGAGTGTAGGAGAGTCCAAGGCGGTGAAGCATTTTATTCACCCCTACCCTTGTCATGGAAATCCCGTATTGATTTTGAAGGTAGGATGGAATGATACGAGTATCCCAAGAAGTAGCCATCCCCAATCCTTGTTCGAAAGGAGTGCTGTGTAAAATCATGTGTTTTAACTTCTTCTGTTGTTCTTCTGTCAGATACGGAGACTTCCCGGGAGGAGTTTTTTTATCGAGTAACTTCTCCAATCCACCTTCATTAAATAACTGGACGTAGGTAGACACGGATTGACGATGGAGGTTCAACATCTCTGCCACTTCTTTCCCGAGATAGCCTTCCATGATCAATCGGACGGCGGTCACTCGTTGACGCAAAGAAGCATCTTTGATTTTTCGTTCTTCTTTTCGTAATTTCCGAGCTGTGAATCCATGGTCATCTGTGATTTTCAATCGTTTCATCGGTTATGCTCTGCTCCTTTTCCGTTCGGTTTCTTAGGAGCAGTATCAACCAAATGAACCAATATTATACGGAGGTTGAATTTCTAAGTTACATTTATATAGATTCGTGTCCTTGTTGTAAGGAACATCATAGACAGAATATTTTTATAAAAAGTTAACATTTATTCCAGATAATGATAAAAGAATGATGACGATAGCTATAGTAAAATAACAATGTAGGAAATGGATGATGGAACAAAAGTAATCCTAAAGGACATTCTGCTTTTGGTGACTTTCTATATTATTTAGCAGGAGTTGCGGAATGATCATATGAAAATGGGAGGAACGATGAGACAAAAATTTAGTTGGCTTTATATCGGCATCTGTTTGCTTTTTCCGGTTAGTATAAACTATATATTTCCAAAAGATCAAGTCCTTGCAGTGGTGATTCAGTATGTGTTGGCCATTTTCTTTTTTGCTGTTTTGTCCCGCAGGCAGGGATTTGTTTTGCTTATTGCTTATATTTTAGCCACAGCGCTGGCTGAACTAATCACGGCATTAATCAGCGGATGGGACGCGGACATTCAGCTGCGGGCTATCTTTCATCATATCGTTATGATGTTTCATATGGTCATGATGTATGTATGTCTGTATTGGCTGAAGGGATTGGAAGAGGAAAATCATCATCTCAAAGAACAAGTGGCTGTATTTATGAAGTACGTTGGTTCTTCAAAAGTATTGACGAGGCAAGAGTTTGAAGAGAGAAGGGCTCTTGTCAATAAGGCAATGGAACGGCGCGGAGAGAAGGGATATGAAATTTACTTTTCGTTGGAATCTTTTCCTGTTTCTGTTTGCAATGCTTTGCTTGATCAATTGACCGCTTTGGCAGTTCAGACATTCCGCGAAAGATATGATTTGGTGGGAAAATGGGATGATATGACGTTTGTCGTTTTATTGCAAAATACGGATGAAAAAGGAATGAGGATTGCAATGGATCGCTATTTTTTGAAAGTGAGAGAGACGATCCGTATTCAAGAAGAAGAGATTGTGAAAGAAATCAAAGAAATTGGTTCCATAACGGAGGGGGGAGTTTCTTCATGAACATCTTGTTTATCGTTATTTCCTCCGTGTTTTCGATTGTTCTGTTGTACTATTCCGTTTTGACGGTATTTGGCCTGTATTATCGCTTGAAACGAAAGAAACGAATAATGTTGGACCGCTACCCAAGTGTAGATGTGTTGATTCCGGCCCATAATGAAGGAAAAGTCATCGGGAAAACGTTAGAAGCAATGGTGAAATTACAATATCCTGGAGAGTTGCACATCTATGTTTTAAATGACAATTCAGAAGATGATACGGGAATGATCGCCGACGCGTTTGCGGAAAGATTTAAGCATGTTCATCACATTCGTGTTCCGCAAGGATTTCCAAAAGGAAAGTCGAGAGTGTTAAATTATGGGCTGGAAATCTCCGGTTCCGAATATTTTGCCGTGTATGATGCAGATAATCAGCCGGAACCCCAGGCGCTAACCTTGCTTGTAGAGGCAGCCGAGACTACGGTTGGAGCAGCGGGGGCGGTTGGTTATGTCAGAACGGTAAATGAGCAAAAAAATTGGCTAACTCGTATGATATCGCTAGAATTTCAAGTGTTTCAGCTATTAATGCAAGCGGGGAGATGGTTTTTATTCCGGACGGGGTCATTGACAGGAACCAATATGTTGGTGAAGCGTTCGGTGATCGAAGAAGTGGGAAATTACGATGTATACGCATTGGCGGAAGACGCTGAATTGACACTGCGAATTACAAGGGCAGGGGGATTGCTTCCGATTGTTCCGGAATCGGTGACGTGGGAACAGGAGCCGGAGAAACTGGATGTTCTTATCCGGCAGCGAACACGATGGCTGCAAGGAAATCTTTATGTGATTGAAAAAATGCTTTCTTCCTTTGATTATTATAAAGGAAGGATGCTTGTCCACACGCTTCAGCAGCTGCTTGTATATGTCCTATTTTTAATGTTTCTGATGGTTTCGGATTGCTTATTTATTGCAGGTATTTTTGGATATGTGAGCTTAACCATTCCGCTGCCAATGTTGATGATATGGTATGTTTCTTATTTAATCTACACAGTGCAGCTGTTTAGCGCCCAGGCTGCGGAAAGAACGTTTTCGCCGCTAAATTTATTCATTGGCTTTATTCTTTATTTTACGTATGCGCAATTATTTATTTTGTTATTTTTCCGAAGCCTGTTTTATTATTTAAAAGCGAAGCGACGGAATACGGTAATATCGTGGGAAAAGACCATTCGATTTTAATAGAAAAGAAAATCGCTCTTCCTTAAAAAATTACAGAAGGATACTTTGATTGAAAATAGATTTCATGTTAAAACAGTTGTTCAGCCATTTCAAGCCGAAAGTGGATGATGATTGCGGATGCGGTCGCATTGCCGGTGTACAATAAAAATAAGGTGCTTGCAGAAGAAACGAAAGATGGTAAAACGAGTTGCGACTTGTGTTTGCCGACCGCGGCGGGCAAATTAACGCGGAAATTCAGGTTGTTCACTAGCATGATTTGCCTATTCGTATTGCTGTTTTTTGTGTTGCCTCTCAGGGCAAGCGTATTCCGGATTTCCTCCAATCATTATGTGCTCCTCAATTGCCCTTTATTTCTTTATGTGGCAGACCGCTTTTATAACATGCTTCATTTACGTGAAGATGAGGAAATACTTCCTTTGGGGCGCTCACATATGTGATGGATCTGCACTGACATATACGATGAAAAATGCAAAAGAGGTTCATTATCAGTTATAATAACTTCATAATTGAGAATATCTTAGGGAAATGCGAATGTTTGTTATGGATTGCCATATACTAGATTTCTCCTGATATCATCGTGTTTGCGGAGCGGAGTTAACGATCAAAAGGTGTGATAAAGTTATGGATATTGCTGTAGCTGGTGCGGGATATGTTGGACTAGTCACAGCGGCGTGCCTGGCGGAAAAAGGGCATAAAGTCGCGTGCGTGGATGTTGATGCTGGAAAAGTGGCGTTGCTTCAAAGCGGAAAATCGCCGATCTATGAGCCTGGATTGGAGGAATTGCTGAAGAAAAACCGCGAGCGGCTGTTGTTTACGACTGATGGCGCGGCGGCGTACCGATGGGCCGATGTGATTATCATCGCTGTCGGCACTCCGGAAGAGCCGGATGGATCTGTGAATTTGCGGTATGTGCGGGAAGCGGCAAAGCAGATCGCAGAGGCGGCGGAAAAAGATTGCGTGGTGGCGGTGAAATCGACTGTTCCTGTTGGCACAGGGGATCAAGTGGAACGTTGGATAGAGGAGAATCGGAAAAATCCGGTTCACATTGAAGTTGTTGCGAATCCCGAGTTTTTATCACAAGGGACGGCGGTCAAAGATATGCTGTACGCGTCGAGAATTGTATTAGGAGTGGAATCGCCGCAGGCGGAGAAGGTGATGAAAGAGGTGTATGATCCGTTTGCTCTTCCTTATGTCGTGACAGACCGGAAAAGCGCAGAAATGGTGAAATACGCAGCCAACGTTTTTCTTGCCTTAAAAATATCCTATATTAATGAAATCGCGAATGTATGCGAAATGGTTGGCGCCAATATCGAAGACGTCACAGCAGGAATGGGAATGGATCCGCGGATTGGGAGCCAGTTTTTGCGCGCTGGCATTGGTTATGGCGGCTCGTGTTTCCCGAAAGACACCAAAGCATTGCATTGGCTTGCGGCCGGTTGCGATTATGAATTGAAAACGGTGCAAGCGGCGATGGAAGTAAATGAAAAGCAAAAAGTCAAATTAATCGAAAAGGCAAGAACGTACGTGAACCATTTCTGCGGATTGGAAGTGGCGGTGCTGGGCCTTACGTTTAAGCCGGGAACGGATGATATAAGAGAAGCGCCTTCCCTTGCCAATATCGCGGTACTTCTCGAAGAAGGAGCGAATGTCCGGGTATGGGATCCTGCCGGGATGGAAAACGCAAAGCGCGTATTCCAAAAGGAAGTTGTGTATTGTTCGACGATCGCCGAAGCGATAACAAACGCGGATATTTGTTTTATTTTCACGGAATGGCAAGAAATCCGGCAATTTGACATCCGGCAATATGCTGCTTTGATGAAAACGCCGCTTGTCTTAGATGGGCGGAATTGTTACAGTCTGGACAGCGCGCGCGAGGCGGGGATCATTTATGAGTCGGTTGGACGCGAACGGGTGTGCCCGGCGGAGGTCCGCCGCCGTCTGCTTGAAAACGTGGATGTGCGGAATGGCTAACCAACGCAGGGAAATGCCTGTCTTTTTTTGGCGGCGGAAGCCGGGCAATTGTAACATATATTTTTTGAAAAAAGTTGCAATGAAACTGTTGAATTCCATATACAATAAAGCCGCCAGCGGGCAAAATCGGACAATCCATCTCGATGGAAAACTCCACGCATGGATCAGCGCAAGCTTTAAGTTTTGATACATTGATGGACGTGGCTGCCGGAAAACATCCCACTTTTGGCTGTGTTCTTATGCGAAGAAATTAGTGTACAAATTTACTATTTTCAGCTTTCTCTTTCGCCATGGTCTCGGCTCATCGCCAAAAAAACGCCATTGCCATTTCTGAAAAATAGGGTCGACGATAAAAAGGATTTCTCGTATTCTTATAAAGGCGGCATTGATTTTTGCAGAGAAAAGACGATATTGTGAAGGGAAAGGAATGCTCGCAATGGATATTATCATGATCTTGAAAGCAATCATTTTAGGAATGGTCGAAGGATTAACGGAATTTGCCCCTGTGTCTTCCACGGGCCATATGATTATCGTCGATGATATGTGGCTGAAATCGCAGGAGTTTTTAGGAAAATACGCGGCAAACACGTTTAAAGTCGTCATCCAGCTCGGCTCGATTTTGGCGGTCGTTGTTGTGTTTAAAGAACGCTTTATCGACTTGCTTGGGCTGCGCGGACGCCATCGCGATGGGCAGCCGCGCCTGAAACTAATGCAAGTGATTGTCGGACTTATTCCGGCAGGCGTATTAGGGGTGTTATTTGAGGATTATATTGATGAGCACTTATTTTCGACTGCAACCGTGCTGATAGGATTAGTGCTTGGGGCGTTATTAATGATCGCTGCTGATATATTTGCCAAAAAAGCGCCGAAAGCGCAAACGGTCGACCAAATAACATATAAGCAGGCGTTTATTGTTGGTCTTGTTCAATGTTTGTCGTTATGGCCAGGATTCTCCCGTTCCGGTTCGACGATTTCCGGCGGGGTGCTGGTAGGAATGAGCCACCGGGCGGCCGCCGATTTTACGTTCATTATGGCCGTCCCGATTATGTTGGGAGCGAGTGTGCTGTCTTTACTGAAAAACTGGCAGTATTTTACGATGGACGCTTTGCCGTTTTTCATCGCTGGCTTTATAAGCGCGTTTGTGTTCGCGCTTGTTTCGATTCGCTTTTTCTTAAGGCTTATTAACCAAATCCGCCTCGTGCCGTTTGCCGTTTATCGTATCGTCTTGGCGCTTGTTATTTACATCGTGTATTTCTAGATGAGCTGTTTGCCCGATGGACGCATTCCATCGGGCTGTTTTTATTCCAATATTCCTAGTTTCATCGCTTTGACAACCGCTCCGACCCGTGAGTCGACATCCAGTTTTCGCAGAATGGAAGATACATGATGCTCGACCGTTCTTTTGCTGATGTTTAACAGCTCGCTAATTTCTGCGTTTGTCCGATCCTCGGAAATGAATTGGAGAATTTTTAATTCTACTTTTGTGAGAAGGGGATGATAATTGGATAATCGGTCAGCTGGAAAAGATTTGATTCCTAAGTGACTTTGCCTAATCGCATTGGCCAATTCAAAGGCGGAATTTTCTTTTGTCACAAACGCATAAGCTCCAGCTTCATAAGCAGCGTGAATGTATTCGTCATAGTCATACCCTGATAAGATAACGACTTTACATGTTGGATATGTTTCCGTGATTTTCTTCGTCCATTCAATCCCGTTATCGTTTTTCATTCTTATATCCATGACAATGACATCCGGGGTGTGCTTGATGATTTCCTCCTCTAAGCGGGCGGGATGACAAATCGTATTTACAACCTCTAAATCAGCTTCTTTTTCTAACAATTGTTGAATCCCGAGCATCACTAATAAATGATCGTCTACTAGTAATACTTTGATTTTCATTTGTTCCATCCCCATCTATTGGCAGAGTTATCGAAATGCAAGTCCCGTTCCCCGGTTCAGATTGTATGTCAAGTGTGCCTTTTAACTGATGGACTCGTTTTTGAATCGTAATCAATCCTAAATGATTGTGTTGCGATAACTCTGATAAACGATTCGGCACCTTAAATCCAATACCATGATCTTTTACTTTTATGTTTAGGAAATGATTCATTTCTATAACAGAAACGAAAACCTCTTTTGACGAAGAATGCTTGATGGCGTTGTAAACCAATTCTTTGATCATTCGAAACACTTGAATAGAGAGGGAAGCGGGAATGACTCTCAGATTCGTATTATAATCAATCTCAATGGTAACATTATGGTTCGTTTGACATTTTCTTTTTAGTAAATAGAGACTTTTTTCCAATCCCAAATCTTCTACTATAACCGGATATAGCTCATGGCACATTTCCCTTATTTCAAAAATACTGTTACGGAGCGACTCTTTGATGTCTTCGAAAACTCCGTTATCCATTTTTTTATTTTTGCTTAGCAATTCAAGTTTATTAAAAAGCAGGATTAAATTTTGCAACACCTCATCATGGAGAAAAACAGATAATTTCTTTTTTTCCTCTTCTTGTTCATTAAGCAACAGCAAATGAAATTGTTCATAAGTCTTGGTTTCTTCCATTGTTTCCTTTAACTGTTTTTCGATTTGCTGTAATGTTTTAGCGCTAGTGAATAATTCTGTGGCATTGATTTGAATCTTTTCGATTAATTGTTCTTCTTCTTTTTCCATGATAGTCGCATTATTTTTCTCTCCGACGATGATCCATCCCATATTGGTAGTACCAACGTTCATGGGATAAGCAAAAACGTTTCTCCCATTTATATTAAATTTCATAGAATCGTAGCTCTCATCCACATAAGTCAGTAGCTCCGTATTATCAAAATGAAGAAAAACTCCTGTTTTATGCAAAATCATAGGGATGTTATCGTTGTTCCATATCATGCATACTCCGCTGACATCGATCGTTTTGTGTATTAAATCAGCAATGAGCTTTGCGCAATATTCCAAATGCTTCCCGTTCAGTAATTGCTGAAGGATGAGCAATTTTTCTTTTTGTATTTCTTGATTCTTAAGATCCCATTTTTTCATTTTTAAAGGCTCCAACCCTTTGTGGATCAGGTCGTAAACAACGAAGGTGCATACGAGTAAGGTGTTTATTAAAATTGCTGACTTTAAGTGGATATTGTAAAACATAGACAATAATAGGTTAAATACAACTAAACTCAAAATAATAACCGATAATTGGAAACTAATTTTTCGAAAGATTTCTCGAAAATCAACGATTTCTTGCTTTGTTAATAGATATGACAGTGTCATAGGAAAGACGATGATGCTGCTAAGACTATAATGAAAAGGAACGCCCGAAAAAGAAAAAAATACATCTGGAATTAAGCTAAAAATGACAACAGGAGCAAACGATAGAATCAGACCAGCGATTAAAAGATACATTTGATTTTTTATTTTATCGGAATTGGATTGAAGATGTAAATAAAAAATAACAATACAAGATAGTAACGATAGAACCATGTTCACGACAATGCATGGTCGAACGATCTTGCTGACGATGGCATGGCGGTGAATGCCTATGAAGAAATAAATGAGCGTTGCGAAAATGGCAATCAATAATGTGATCATCCGTACTTGATGAAAAAATGTCGGTTTTGTTGATGAAGGGAAATGCTCAAAAAATTTCATAAGAATATAGGGAGCAAAAGAGACAGCAATTACTTCCAATTCTTTTGCCGGTTTTATATCCCAGCTAGAAGGCGTTGACAAAGCAATAGCCAGTCCGCTTATAAACATTAACACTAAAAAATGTTGAACAACGATCGAGTTCGGTTTTTGCAGATAGCTATAGATGCCAATAAACAAAAACGCCATTCCAATGAACATCGTGAAATAATGCTGGAACGAAAAGTGCTCATTGTACATTTTCAATAGAGTATAACAAATAATAAGGACAAAAATGAGTGGCATGATAAAGGGAGAAACTTTTTTGTTCATATTATCCCTAGCTTTCAAGATAACTTTTTAACAGATTCACTTGAACTTGTTTTTCCGGAAAATGGGCAGCAAGCTGGTCCACTGCTTTATTCATATAGACTTTGGAAAGAATGAAGCAGTAATCGATTGCCCCGGTTTTACGTATATAGTTCTTAATCTCCTGCTTTAATAGGGAGTTGTGATCATTTGCTTTTAGTTGATGAAGTTTCTTTAGCAGCCATCCATTATCTTTTTCGAAGCTATATTCAACAGCTTTAATGAAAGGAAGAGTGGCCTTTTGGTTTATTAAATCACTCTTATCATCAGAAAGAATATCTTTTGCGTCATTTTTCAGTTGGCCAGCGATGCCGATGTCAGTTGCAATGGGTCCCCATATGTTTTGGTTATAGATATCGCTGAGTTCACAAACTAGTTTTACTAAGGACGAAGACTTTTGTTGGATGAGATGAAAATACTCTTCTTCTGTCGGAACATGTTCAGAAATGACAAAATGCAAGTCTCTCCATTGTCCATTACAAGCGTTTTGTAACTCATGGATGATAATAGCAAACTTTTCATACACATCTGTCTTAGAGTTGTGAAGAATGAGTCGAAACGCTTCCATCATAATCGCATTGGCAATGGTGACCGTTTCGCCTATAGATAACTGGCTGATTATCTCATCACTTTGATCATGATCGGAAATCTCATCAAAAATGTCTGTCGCTAAAATAAGAAGCTCAATGGCCGCAGCGTGAGCGATAACAGATTGTGTGCACGTATCCTCATCAAAACGGAATGAGGATACGTACGTATAAAATTCTCCCCATGAAAAATAGGTTTCATCATGATTAAATATTTTTCCTTTGCGGTGCAGCATATGGAAAATATATTGAATGATCTCTTGTTCTAACATGCAATTAGTGGACAAGTGATTTTGCAAAAAAGTCTTTATTTCGTTTCTTCCGATAATATTCATTCAACCTTACACCCACGGATTTCCTTTTGCCTTCAATCCATCTTGCAGATACTTCACTAATGCTGAGAAGACTTCTGGGCTTAAATTCTCCCTTGCTAACGCAAGTTCTGTTGTTCCGATGGAATCTTTCTGTAGTAGTGTCTGAAGAACATTCCATAAGTTTTGGTTCATAATATCTACCTCCAACCAATATTTCTATCAAAATTTTACACTATATTACAACTTTTGTCATGGTTTTCTAAAAAATAGGTATTTTCCGCAATCAAATTTGCGGAAAATACGGATGTTTTTTCAAGTTTATTTTGATATAGTGGGGGTGAAGCCGGCTGTCATTTTAAAATTAAGGGGGGTATTTATGTTTTTTCTGAGAATTGGTTCAGGATGGTTGAAAGGCTTGTTTGTTGTGCTTCTTATTTCTGTTTTAAGTTTTTCTCTGTCTATTTCGAATTCAAAGGTGTTTGCTGTTTCTCAAGCAAAAGATTATACAATTCCTGGCGGGCAAGGGACATTAACTTCTAATGTTTGGCGATCAACTTCAGCAACGTATTCAGGGAATACTATACAATGGGACTGGCAAGTTTCAGCAGTTTATAGTGGTAATGTCACTGTAGAAATGATTAAGACTGAGTGGTACAGTACTGCATCTTTAAGAAATTCCGCTTCTATTACCATGGGGGTTTCTGGAGATGGTGCTAGTGCTGGTGCTTCATCATCATGGCAAACTGTCCAAACAAAAGTAAAATATTGGACAAATACCAACGGAGCAAAAAGTTCTTCTTGGCGTTCAAACATTGTTATAGCCCCTGAGAAGGATTATAGAAGTGGCACTATTGCAACAATCAATACAGCATATGTAAAACTAAAAGGAGATCCTAGAACCTATTACATCTCTGCTGGGGTTTAATAAAAAAGTTTAGGTACAAGCGCTACACTTTGCTATGAGAATAGTAAATTAGAATAAGGTCAGAAATATTACGGGCCGGCGAGTCGGTGTGATCGGAGAGATAATTAGACTGCTGCCGGCTCATAATTATATATCTAGAGCATGTTGTAGCCGTTAGTTCTAATAGCATGCAATCTGATGATTGTATTAAGCACGCTTGATATAATCAAAGATTATCTGCTCGTGAGGTGAATGAATGAAAAGAGTAGTTATGCTCATAATGGGCATAGTATTTTATTTTGTTTCTGGCTGTAGTATCGTAAATGAAAATAATAATTCAGAAAACAATAGTTCGTCTTTGTCGGGGCAGGGCGTAACCTTGCCCAAGTGTCAATCGAAAGACAGCTGCATGATTCTATATAACAGGTTTACTCAAAAGTTATTGGCATACAATCTGGCAACGAAAACGATAGAGCAACAAACGAATAGACCAAATTACGTTGTATACGAGTTTAATACAAAAAGCAACTACTACACTGCAGGGGATAGTCACGCTAAAGACTTTTCAATTTTGCGTATTCATCAAAATCAAATAAAAGAAATCTATCGTCTAGAGGATCAGCAAGCCATTTTCCCTTTGGCTACGGATGGAAAAAGATTCTTTTTTATCATGCTATACTGCGACAAAAATGGTGCAGAAATAAAGCGCTCTATTGTTCGTTTGGATGCAGGAGAACATCAGTTGATCGATTATCCTAATGCAAAAGGGCTGATATCTTATGGGGTCATCATACATAATCAGCTTTATTACACTGCTTATGATAAACCTACAGACTCCTATTCATTGTACGTGCTAGACTTGTCTGATCGAAACAATATGCCGCAATTACTCGAAACTGGCCTAGAAGCCGGTGAGTTGTATTGTCTCAATGATCAGCTGTATCGAACGGATAAAGAAAAAATATATCATGGTAACAATGTTTTTACTAAAAAAATCCTGAATTATTTCGATCAAGACAGTCAAATGTTAATCCAAATTTACCCTAATCGTGATGCGACTTTGATACTGGACGTGATCGACACGCAAACGAAGAAACACATAGGGTCTGCGACGGATGTGATCGATTTTTCGATTGAGAAAAATGAGATCATCGTTTACGGCCAAAGGGATATCAAACGAATTACGATTCAATGAGCATAAAATAGGGTGTACAGCGGAGCAAAGGAGTGCCTATGATCATGCTGAAGCTTACAAATGTGACGAAAAACTTTAACGGGAAAAAGGTCTTGAATCATGTCCATTTTGAATTCAAAGACGGAAATATATATGTTATTCGCGGTGAAAGCGGTTCAGGAAAAACAACATTATTGAACATCATAGCCGGATATATTCATGCAGATGAAGGTGAGGTAGAGAGGGCGGGGGATTTAAAAATCGAATACCTCTTTCAAGATGATATGTTGTTTTCCAATTTAACTGTTCAAGAGAACTTGTATATCAAATATGCTGTACTTCATCCTGATGCTGCCGGATTCGAAAAAACAGCGCATGATGTCTTAAGGAGTTTTCACATCATTGATTTAATAGATCGAAAGGTTTCCATGCTGTCAGGTGGAGAAAAACGGCGTGTTCAATTGGCCAATGTGTTTATGTCGAATCCAGATATTGTACTCATGGACGAACCGACGTCGAAGCTAGACGCTAAGAACAGGAAGAGCATTTTGGATGCAATTACTCATGCTTTTAGGAATAAACTGATTATTATTGTGAGCCATGAGAATGATCAGATGCCGAGTAATAGCATTCATTTAAAATTAGTGAACGGGAGTTTGCAATATGAATAAAAAAATAGCAAGGCAGATTTCCAAGCTCATTTTAAAGAAATCCAGCTCATATTTAAAAATATCGATTGGATTGTTTATCTTGTCGCTCGTTTTAATTTCAACAGCATCGGTTTTTTTCATTAATCAATATTTACAAGTGGATAAAGACTTTATTCGGAACGACAATACACATATGATCGAGATCACTAGCAAAAGAGAAGGGAACACGCAGATACAGTTTTTAACGTTTCAAGATGAAGACAAGGTCAAAGAGGCAATCTCAAAACATCTGCCAAATGTGAAATTTCAATTATACAAACTATATCAACTCAGTTTTGGGGTTCAAGATGAGAATGGCAATACATACTTTATATATGGTTTAGACGAAGGGGCTGCCCGTTTGCTTGGAAATTGCCATTTGGAAGTAAATACGACATGTGCAAGGAAAACAATCAAACAAAGATCAGTTCTGAAAATTCCAGTGATCGACGTTCAAGAGGGGGGATTCAGCAGCCAGCAGAATGTCGATTTTCCTGTGGCCAATCAAGGCGGCGTCTTTGAAAGGAATCCATTTACATTATATGAAGGCGATGAGGTAATCTCAGATACAGGCATTTTATATGTTGGTAGTCATACATTTGAAAAAATGATTGAAATCGCATTTCACGTGCGCTGGGATGAATTCGTGAAAAAATATGATCAGGACAATCCGTTCGGCATTCAAGTGCTCAAAAATATGTATATTTATGTCGATAAGATTACGGATGTCGAAGCGGCAGCCAGATTATTGAACGATCTTGGTTATAACACAAGATACACTTTTAAAGCGTTTGATAATTTCACTGGATCTATGAAAAATACGGCGATCCTTGCTTCTTTATTGGCTCTGGTTATTCTTTTGATCACTGCTACACATGTTATCCTCTCTTTCAACTCATATCTCAAAGTCCAACAAAGAGATATGGGGATTTTGAAACAGTATGGGTATAGTAATGAGAGCGTTCAAGAAATATATTCATATAATATCAACCATATCTTTTTTAAGGTTATTGCAGTTATCATTTCGTATACAATATTGGTAGGATTGCTGTTGGTTCCGCTTCACTCTATTGGTTATCTAATTTTTCTTGTCATTTTTTTGTTACTCATTCTGCTTCTTATCAATCGCGTCATCGTCCATATTATCCTTAAAAAATATACAAGCAAAGGAATCATCGAACTTTTGAAAATGAACAAAGAATTTGAATAAATTACCGAACTTATAATTTTTATGTTTGGTATGATCCGATTATTGGCAGTGACGATAAAGCGGGATATGGCACTGCTTCTTAACCAATCGAAGTATGCTTTTATTACTATGAATGATAATTTATGAGTTAACTACTCAGTTTATTGCTATAAATTTGCCTATATTCTGTTTACCCCTTACCGTTGTTCTCCAAATGAAGACAGGAGTGATGTAGGGATGGGAGAAGAATGGGAACATGAACCGGGGACTAATTGCAGCGGTATACCAACAAGAACTGAGTTGGTTCAAGGGCTTTGCCAATAAATCTGGCAAAATCCATCGCCCAGCAACAAAAGCAAATGATTCAACAGCAAGAACGGATGATGAACCAACTTTAAGCCTACATGGAACAATTGGGAGCACGCACGAAAAAAACAGCACCAATGCTCATTTTTAGCTGACTGGCAATACCGATGTTCGTTGCAATGGATCCCCAATATGTTTTGATGATGAATCTCGCTTTGTTCGCAAACTAGTCTTACAAGGGACAAATAATACTCTATGACCAAATGCAAGTCTCTCCATTGTCCATTACAAGCGTTTTGCCACTCATGGGTGAAACATGCAGTTAGTGGACAAATGATTTTGCAAAAAGTCTTTATTTCGCTTCTTCCGACAATATTTATCTGATACCTGTTGATCTCCATCCATCTTGCAGAGACTCCACTAATGATGAGAAGACTTCTGGGTTTAACTTCTCCTTGCTAACGCAAGTTCCGTTGTTCAAATGGAATCTTTTTCTAGTAGTGTTTGAAGAACATTCCATAAGTTTTGGTTCATAATATCTACCGCCAACCAATATTTTCATCAAAATTTTACACTATATTACAATTTATGTCATTATTTTTTGAAAAAATAGGTATTTTCCGCAATCAAATTTGCGGAAAATACGGATGTTTTTTCTTGTTCATTTTGATACAGTAAGGGTGAAGTCGGCCGGCTTGATAAGATAATGAATGAGGAGGAAATGGTATTGAAAAAAATCTTATCTGGAGTTTTAGGCTTATCTCTATTATTAGGTGGAACAAACTTTGCCTTTGCTAAGGATGGAACGACTTCATTAGACTCTATTAAGAAAAAGTATACAAATGCTACTGTTGAAAAAGTAACTGAAGACATTATTACAATCTCAGGAGAAGATACAGAGAAGATTGTTGCTGAATTATTGGAAAAATATAAAGAAGAAGGTGAAAAAGAATTAATTTCTAATACCAGTAATAATGGAGGAATTACTACTCTTGGAGCTAGTATATGTACTAAGGAGTGTAGTGATGCTTTCCGTTATGATCAAAAAGATTCTAAAAATGTTTATGCTACTTCCATGTCACAGGTTCAGGGATACCATTGGAATAATGGAAAAGTACATTGGACAAGCGTGGCAGGATCGGGTATTGGTAAATGGACTGGATCTGGAACGGCACAATGGATTAAAATTGACCAAAAATTAGCTTATTCCGGTGTAGCTGTATCAATATCTTGGCCAGCAGGTTTTTCTGTTACTAGCGATTCAAAAGTAGCAACATATAATGGTGAAAAAAGATATGGTACTAATGTTCATGCTGTGACTTTTAATAATGGTAGTGCATCTAGCTGGATATCTCTTGGCAAAGCAACTTTAGATACCACAACTACTGTACGGAGCCCACAAGGATATGACTATCGTACAACAGCAGTAGCTACTATAGACTAATATCTATGATTAGTAAAAAGATCTTGTTCATATAGAACAAGGTCTGGATCTAGGTCAATATTTCGGACATAATTTAGTTAAAGGGAAATTTTGGTTATCGCACCAAAATAGTTGGTTGTATTTTGACGCTTGACATGGAGCATCTGTGGGCGTGGTATCTTGCGAAGGGCGAAAGGGAGGTCATATTTCGCAAGGCTAAATAGCCTACCACGCCCACCTCTCCATATAAAGCAGAGCGCTCGATAAAAATGTAGTGGTTCATGCTGCCCTTTGATTTGATCCTCTACTTCTTGAGGGGTCAAATAACTTAAACTTCCATGGATTCTTTGACGATTGTACCAGCCCTCAATATATTTAAAGATAATTGAGCAGAACGATAATCTAAGTATCGTACTTGCTAGATTTCTTCTTTTTTCAAAATAGCATGAAAGGATTCCATGCAGGTATTATCATATGGATAGCCTTTTTTGCTAAAGGAATGCTTCATTCCTTTTGATTGCTGATATTGTTGGAATTCCTCACTCGTATATTGGGAGCCTAAGTCTAATGAAGGATTAATCCTTCTTTTGGTTGTTGTGTTGAGTACGCATTATCAAAAGCTTTCATGACCAGCTCTGTCGTCATATTCCGTGAAAAGGAATAACCGATAATTTTTTTGGAATGGAGATCCATGACCGATGCCAAATAACACCACCCATCTTTGATGGTATGAATATAGGTGATGTCAGCTGCCCATTTTCATTAATGGTGGTTGTTGAAAAATCTTGATTTAATATATTTGGGTGATCAACGACTACGCCTTTACTACTGCAATGAGGACGTTATTTTTTTGTAATAATTGAACGGATCCCGGCTTTTTTCATCAAACGCTGTACTCTTTTTTCACTGACTACATAACTAGCTTTTTTAAGTGCCTCATGAATCTTCGGGGCTCCATAACGTTTAGAGCTTTTCAAATGAATTTCTTTAATTTTCTCGGTTAATTCTTTATTTTCACGAGCACGATTGGACTCCTGCTTATTTTTAGAATCATAATACGAACTTCTCAGGAATTCTAATGCATCACAAAGGGTTTTGACAGTATACTGGTCTTTTCATTCATCAATCACTTCGATTATTTCATGGGGATTTATCCTTTCGCGAATATGGCCATAGCTTTTTTTATATTTCATTTTCCTCCTGTAAACGCCGGAGTTGTTTTTGTAACTTCGCATAATCATCTGGAGTTAAAGTTGAGCCATCTTCTAAATGAACAGGAGAATATTTTTTAATCCATTTATAAATCGTTATATCTGAAGCGCCATGTTCGCTACTTAAATCCTTAACTGCACTTCCTGAGTGATAAAGTTCAACAACCATTTTTTTGAAATCTTCATTAAAATTTACCCATAGAGGACACATCCCTTCGTTTTTATTATAGCAGTTATAAAAAATTTTAACTAAGATGTGTCCATGAAACTATACTAACACCAGTCTTTTTATAAGTATATATATAAAGTATACAAGGAGAATAAATTATGAAGTTAATGTTCAAAAATATAAGTCTGATCTTTATTATAATAATCATTTTATTTGGCTGTATAAGTGAAACTACTAACCAAACAATTAAGAATAGAAACGAAACAGGAAATTTAGACTTACAAGACATAAGAACACAGTTTCTTATTTATGAAGGGAAACTGCGTATGTATGAAGGGGGATACAGCATTCCTTTTATTTACTATGGAGGGAATATTTACTCCACATATTATATTATGGAGTCATTGAAATTACTAGGTGTTAATAGCTTTACAAATAAAAGAAAAACAATAATAATGTTAGAAAATAACTTAGCAGATATTGAAGATAAAAATATTATGATGGACAATTTATATTATACAGTAAATATTTTGGAAAATTTAGGGGAGTTCAAAAATAAAAAAATAAATGCACTTTTAGAAAAAATGTTTGTCAAGCTTTACAGAGACGGATACTATTCTTTTGATACTTATGGGAATGAGAAACTGAAAGATTATTTAATATCTACATATATGGCTAGCCAGATTGAAGATTTTTTACAATTGGATAAAACAAAAATAAAAGAAGATTGGATAGCAAATATTAAACTGGATAATTCTTTAAGCAACGCCAGATTGATTTATTTCAAAAATATTCTTTTATTAAAGTTTAACCATAATCATCAGATTCCTGAATCAGATAAAAAAATAATGGTTAAATACGTTAATGAAACATTTTCTAAAACTAAATTGGATTTATTTGAATTGAATACATCACTAGAAATAATTGATTTGTTAAATTATTATAAATTAGACTACAATAAACCGCCAGATAAAATATTTTCTTTACTATATGCAAATCAAAATAATGATGGTGGATGGAATGCTGCACTAGAGGGACCTAGTGATGAGCAGGGAACTTATTTAGCTTTAAAATTCCTTGAACATTTTAATAAAGATGTAAGGAAAAGTAAAATTCTAAAGGAGATGTTAGAAGATCACCAAGGCATTGATGGAGGTTATTCAAAAATTATACAAAAAGAGTTCTCAATAGAGAGTACAAATATGGTTAAACAAATAAGTGACTACTATGGGTATAAAACTAAAAACGAAAAAGAAACTAAGGATTTATTGAAATTAATTATTAGGAAAATTAACTGGGATATCTTAGATGGTAAGACAATTGCACATATTATTGAAACTCTTAAAACATACAATATTAAAATACCTGAAGAAGCTATTGAGAGTATTCAAAATAAATATAAAGACTTAATCAAGAATAAAAATTATGAACATGCATTATATGTATCCTATGTTATGAAGCTTATTAACGTTGGAATACCTAAATTAAAGATTAATATACAGGATAATCTTAATAATCTTAATTTCAAAGATCATCTTTTTTTATTAGGAACCCTTAGTATATCTCAAAGAATCTCACAAAAAGACATTAAAATTTTTGGGAAAAAATTCCAAAAAGATATCAAAAACAATTTAAATGATCCTTATATTATGTGGATTCTTACTATTATTAGTCAAAACGGAAATTATGTAGATATAAATATTAATGATCACTTAAATAGAAGTATAGAGAGTATAAAAAACAATAAGGAGACATTTCATTTAAGAGATTTTTATTATGTTTTAAAGACATACCAACTTTTAAATAAAAGGTAAAAGACATCAAATTCTATATCATCTATGACGTGTAAAAGAAAAATGAACATGATTAATTTTGGAAAGCAAAACAACAGCATCAAATCGATTTGAAATTTTGAAATAGAGAATAAATTTATGCATGTATGTCAGGGTCAAATATTCTATCAGGAAGGGATCTTTATGAACAAAAGAAAACCTGTTAAAAAGCTTATAGGTATCGTCTTTTTTATATTAGTTTTTGTATTTGCATGTACTGTATTTTTTTTGGATTTATATCTTACTCCTTTAAATGCTGCTAAGAAAAACAATTATATACATAAGAATGCTGTATTACTAAAAGAAATAAGCGCTCGTGAAAACAAAATATATATTTTTCAGGATAACGATCAATCCTATAAAACTGTCATATCTAAGCCTTTTGGACCATTCTGGAAAAGTGAGATAGCATTTAATTATCAATCAAATTTAAAAAATGATATTGAAACAGTTGGCTACGCCAAGATAAATGATCAAACCATTAATATGCTTATGTTGGCTTTTAAAACAAATACAAATGACATTAAATATGTTGAAGCTGGTCCGGACGGAGAAAGATTTTTGCGTCCAATGCATCTAGGGAATATCGAGATTTTTTACTGGGAAGGGAAGTTTAATGAAAGAGATATCAACCCAATAGCTCTTTCTGCCGATAAAAAGCCAAAATATTACTATGGTTTTTCTAAAGATGAACAATATGATGATCTAAGGACAATACAATGGCATGAATATCATTAGTTTCTACGTGAAATATATACTAAAAATAGGGTTTTTACTCATTAGTCCCCCGGACACACGATAAAGGTTATTTCTTATAATCGTAGTGACCAAATAATGGGGCGCGTGATAGATGAAATGGAGAAAGTGTTTGAAGGACTTTAAACTACCAAGCATTCTAAATTCATGTGGAAAGTATCTATAAAAGAAGGAAACTGCGATTAAATATTTTTTAATTGGATTTCTTTTCTTATTTTTGTTTCAACTGTTTAACTCTTTTTTAAATCCTCCGATAGCCTTAATAATATGTTTAATTCTTGTTTTTTGTGTCGTTTGTTAAAGCCGATGATAAAATCCCCAATATAGCCGGAATAAAATTCCCCACTTACAATAGAACCATAGTGTCAACGAGAGGAGCTATGGTTCATGATTACGAGAGGGGGATTTTTTATGATCAAAGAGATGTATGAAAGGGGAATGAGTATTTCCGAAATTGCGAGGAAATTGGGGATCGATCGGAAAACCGTCCGAGAATATATTCACTCCCCCAATCCTCCTTCCAAATCCAAGCGAAAACAAAGAAAAAGCAAGTTAGATCCATTTAAGCCGTATTTTCAAAAACGAATGTTAGAGGATGGGGTGTTTAATAGCGAAAAGTTGTTTTTCGAAATTCGACAACAGGGCTATACGGGAGGAAAGACGATTTTAAAAGACTATATGAAACCTTTCCGAGAGACGGCGAAAAAGAAATACACCGTTCGTTATGAAACGCTTCCTGGCGAACAAATGCAAGTCGATTGGAAAGAAGTTGGGGAGGTGTTTAATGCAAAATAAAAGTAGCGCATTATGCAAGATAAAAGTTTAGCAGTTTGCAAAATAAAAAAATCATTGTCAGCACCCCTCTCCCACCACTAACCTTCTAATTGGACAAAAAGTACAGTTAGAAGGGGAAGAAAGGATGCTTACAATGATTCAACAACATCATATCAAATATTTGTATGAATATAAAGGGATGTCCCTGCGAGCCATTGCCAAAGAGACGGGACATAGCTTTCAAACAATCAAAAAATATGCCAATAAAGAAGATGTCCATCCACTTCCAACTCCAAGGAAGCCAAAACAGTCAAAGTTAGATCCATATAAAGCACAGATTGATGAGCGGTTAGAGGAAGACCGAAAGGTGCCTCGAAAACAAAGGCATACAGGAACTAGGGTATATCGTCGGCTGCTTGAAATGTACGGGGAGGAATTTTCCGTATCCTTGAGGGCGGTGCAGTATTACGTAGCGAAGAAAAAACAAGAAATGTATCAAGATGGTGAAGGTTATCTTCCGTTAGAGCACTCACCGGGAGAGGCACAGGCCGATTTTGGAAGTTTTACGTACCAAGACGAGAAAGGAGTCGAACAGGAAGGATTTTTTCTCACACTCTCTTTTCCATACAGCAATGCCAGTTACGCACAGGTGGTACCGTGGCAGAACCAAGAATGTCTTCTACAAGGATTAAAGCAAATATTTGAGTACATCGGAGGTGTACCGAAACGAATCTGGTTTGATAATCTGTCTGCGGCAGTGACAAGTATTCATCGGAATGGAAAACGCACACTCACCGAATTATTTCAGAAGTTTGCGTTGCATTATAACTTTCATATGAGTTTTGTAATCCAAATAGTGGGCATGAGAAAGGTCATGTCGAAAACAAAGTGGGATATATCCGGCGGAACTTCTTTGTTCCCGTTCCTGTTATTCCGGATATCGAAGAATATAATCGAACTTTACTTTACCGTTGTGATCAAGACATGGACCGAACGCATTATCGGAAAGGAAAATCGATTCAAGAATGGTTTGAGGAGGACAAGAAAGCATTCGGACGGTTACCGAAGACATCGTTTGATGTCTACTGTTTAGAGAGAGCGAAAGCGGATAAGTATGGCAAAGTTCGTTATGCGAAAAATCTCTACTCGACATCTCCGGAATTTGCGCAAAAAGAAGTATGGTTAAAGATTACCTATAATCGTGTCATCGTTTTGAATGATGAATATGACATCGTCATGGAACATCCTCGCTTGTATGGAGAAGGTTTAGAATCCATGAAGTGGATTCCGTATTTAGAATTAATGGCCAGACGGCCAAGATCGTTACAAAACTTAGCGTTTTATAAAGAACTGCCAGATCCATGGAAGGAGTATTTGGCGTATACGACAGAGAAAAAGAAGGCCATACGTTTATTAGCACAGATGTTAAAACAAGAAGAAGACCTGAGTACTGCGACAGAAGCTTTAACGCAAACGTTACAAAATGGGTGCCATGATCCTGACAGCATTCTTACGACTTGGTATCGTCTAACGGGACAAATCCCGGAACCAGTTGAGATTTCCGTTCCATCGGAACTGAGTCAAAAGGTGGTATTTGAAGTCAACTTGGAGCGATACGATAAGCTGTTAGGAGGCATTTCACGATGAAACAGGTGATTGAAGCCTATTGTAAAGAATTAAAGTTAGGGAGTCGCATTGCCGAGTACTATTCCATAATTGAAGCAAATACCCATGAAGAATTTCTCGTACAACTATTAGCACTGGAAGTAGAACATCGACGGGTGACACGGAAAAATCGCTTACTCAAACAAGCCAATTTTGATGTGGTGAAAACATTTCAAGGATACACGTTTGATCATATCGAGTTTCCAAAGCAGTTATCCGTCGAAGAGCTCAAATCAACGAAGTTTATCGAGCGAAAAGAGAATCTAGTTTTATATGGAGGTGTAGGCACAGGCAAGACGCATTTAGCGACAGCGATTGGTGTAGAAGCCTGTAACCAAGGGAAAAGCGTGAAATTTTATCGAATAGCCGCGTTGGTCAATGAGCTGATTGAAGCAAAGAATACAGGAAAGCTCCACAAGATGATGAATCAGCTCGAAAAAATCGATTTACTGATCTGTGATGAATGGGGCTACATCCCTGTAAGCAAAGAAGGAGCGCAGCTCCTTCTCCAAGTCATTGCAGGATGTTACGAAAAGAGAAGTGTCATTATTAACACCAACTTGGAATTCAGTAAATGGAATAGCGTATTCCATGATGAACGATTGACTACGGCTATCATTGACCGCCTTGTTCATCACAGCTATCTCTTAACATTTACAGGAACTAGTTATCGACTGAAACATTCGTATATGAACTTATAAAAAGGCTTGGGGTGCTGAAAAAAATCTTGCGTTTCGCTTAACTTTTAGTTGCAGAAAACAATAAAGAAGTAATAAATGAAAATGTAAGCAGCAAAGTGGAGGTGCGATATGGAAAACAGCGATATTGTTTTATCTGTCAAAAATTTATGTAAAACATATGAAGGGACAGGGCACAAAGTTCAGGCGTTAAAGAATGTGTCGTTTCATTTATACAGAGGTGAACTGCTCGCCGTTATGGGAACAAGCGGATCTGGGAAAAGTACATTGCTGAACATACTTGGCGCTTTAGATGAACCCAATGAAGGAATGATTATGCTAAACGGCATGGTGAAGGAAAACATGTTTACTGAGCCATATGCCACACAACCCCATGATTTGTATGGGATTTTTTATTGTTAAGAAGCGACAAGCACTTCAAGATAATTAAGGAATGAAAAACATATTGTGAATAATATACGCCAAAATGCTTAATATGGAACCTAACCGATATTTCTTACACATCCATATTTTCCAAAGCAAATTTGCGGAAAATACGGATGTTTTTTCTTGTTCATTTTGATACAGTAAGGGTGAAGTCGGCCGGTTATCATCTAAAATTACGAGGAGGAATGTTAAAAAATGAAAAAGAAATTTGCAGTACTTACCTTAGCAGCAGGGCTTCTCGCTGCAGGAGGTTTGGCTCAGGCTGGAACAATGTATGGCGAGTATGACGTAATTGTCCCAAAGTTAAACGGTAATGCGTTTACTCCTCAACAAACCAAATCTACTACCGGTGCATCAGCTGATTTGAAAGTATCTATACTTGGAAAACCATTGGATGCAAGAGCGCATTCTTATAGCGGAGGAACTGGGCCTTGGGTTCGTATCGCAACCGTTGGGGGTCCATTCAAATTGCCTAATTCGATCAAATCAGGTAAGGATGCCCGAGTTGAGTTCAGCTCGGATCTTACTCAATTGTAGACGTAAGGGTAAAGGGAGAGTTGGAGAAGCAATTAATTCACAATGAGAATGGACCGAGCCATTCTCTTCAAAACTAAAACTAAGAGCAGGAAAGGATGTCAAAAATGTTAAGTCATCAGGTGAAAGTAGAATTGATGAGAGCCGTCACCTGGCGTCAATGTGTGATTTGGGCGGCATTGATATTGGTTCTTCCCACCATTCAATTTTTATTGATTAAAGAGAATTATGTTTATTATAGACAATTAGATCTTTTTCTACGATTAAATTCTAATTTTGTTCCGCTGCTTTTTCCTATCATAATGGTTCTTGTGTATGCGATTTACTTCGTAGGCGAACGAAAAAACCATTTTATTCCATATGTGCGTATTCGTATCCCTTTGGCTACTTACTTATTTAGCAAATTAGTAGTCAATGCGATTCTATCTTTTTTGATAGCCTTTTTGATGGTATTCGTCCCTTTTATATTTTCTATGTATATTGAACCTGGTTTGGGAATCGTTCATTTATATCCTGCAGATAGCAATCCTATTCCTTATACGACGTTTGAGCAATTGCTTTTTCTTGGAACATTGCCATATGGAATTATTTACTCGCTATGGGTAGGACTGAATGGAATGATGTATGCGACAATGGGATTATTGCTAGTTATGATCTTAGAGAAACCTTTTGTTGCGCTTTCCATTCCATTTATGTATTATTTGTTAGGCAACTTTATTACACAAATTCTTGGATATGAGCAATTTTCACCCACTTATACTATTTTTCCTTTTAGTATCTCACAACAACCTTTGTGGACGGTATTCGTCCCATTTACAATATTATGTATTGTCATTATCATATTAGGATTTTATTTAAAGGAGAATCTATACAAACACTATGACTAGGATATTAAGAAGTAAATGGAAAGATTTCATCGATGAACTATTTACATTCAAATGGATTATCTTTGGAATGATTATTTACATATATGGATCAAGAAGCAAAGAACAAATATATTATTTTTCAGTTCAAACAAAATTATCGTTGAACAAGTGGGACTTGTTGCATAGCTTTCTCAGTGATATTTATCTTATTTTGTATTTCATTTTACCTGTTTTACTATACCGTTCTATTTCGATTATCATGTCTGATTTTGAGTACACGATTCTTATACGATTAGGTTCTTATCGAAGTTGGGTGTATCAAACATTAAATAAATTTGTTCAAAGCCTCAGTATAGCAACGATGGTTTGGGGAGCAGTGAGTGGGCTTTTATTAATCGGCGCTCCTTCTTTTGCAGGTTGGAGTCCGTTTAGTAAGCTTGATGATTCTCTAAGTGAAACGCAAATATTGCAAAAATTTATAGATACACCCTTTTTAGCATTGTTATTACATCTTTCGTTACTCATTCTAAGTTTGATTTGTATCCACCTTATTCTAGCCATCATTTATGTAAAATCACAAAGAAAAGGTATTGTCATATTCATTGCGGTTTTCATATGGGTATATAGTGGAGTGTCATTTAAACTTCTTCCTAGTCATGCTTATTTATTCAATTTGTGCAATTACCTCATTTTACATTCGGGGGCTGCACAGTTCGGTAATATATGGGGACCGTTCGCAATTGTAATAGGATTGGCGACGTTGGTTGTATGGAGTGTAAATCGAATAGATTTAAATACGAAAATATTTAGTAAATTGCGATATAACTGGGGCTATATCATTTTTTTTGCACTGATTGTCATAGCATTATGGTCCGGTATGCGAGAAAAGTTAGGAAAAACCATTTGGGATCAATTTATTTTCATGTTTATAGGCGGTTCAAACCAAACATTTAGTTTAAAGTCATTTTTGTCTTATTGGGTTATATATTTTGGTTTTATCTATTTAATACAATTGTATTTACAAAGGGAATTGTCGGAAATTGGTTATTATAAGCTTTTGCGTTATCGCTCTATAAGTAAGTGGTTTTGGGAATGGTATCGCAAAATAATGATATATATTGCATTCTATTTGTTAATATTGGCATTATTTTCTTTATTGCTCTCTTCTTTGAAACGTTTTTCTTTTGATTTCTATATTTCTGTTGATAACTCTATTACGATATTCGAGGTATTTTATCATTTTTTTGTCAATGGTTATCTACAAGTTCTCTTCTATGTGTTATTTGTGTTTATTATTTCTTGGCTAAGCAAAGAAATTTTTTATAGTCTATTGGCTATTTGTATACTTTCGATCTTTATGTTTCCAGGTCTTAATAATTGGTTAATCATTCCATCTGGATTGAATAGTATTGGCTATATATTAAGCGATCACTCTATTTATCGTATAAGTGTGGTTCTATCTTTATGGAATATTTTGGGAATAATTTTTGTGTTGTATATTTTTCATAAAAAAGACATTGATTTATAAAAAGGGGAGTGAGAAAGTTGCCACATATACAACTGAATCAAGTCAGTAAATCTTTTAAAGGGGTAACGATTTTTGAAAATATGAATTTTGCAGTGGAAAAGGGGAAAATTTATGGAATTATTGGTCCTAACGGTTCTGGCAAGTCAGTATTATTCAAACTAATATGCGGATTTATATTTCCTGATCGCGGTAGTGTGATCGTGGATGGGGAAGAGTTGGGTACTAATAAACGGTTTCCGAATAATTTTGGAATTATCATTGATCGACCTGGATATATAGCGGGAAAGACAGGGTTTGATAATTTAAAAGCATTAGCCCTAATTAGAAACAAAATTAATGATGACAAAATAAAGAAAACGATGAAGATGGTTGGATTAAATCCAGAATCGACACAAAAGGTAAAACATTACTCACTTGGAATGAAACAAAAGCTTGCCCTTGCTCAAGCCATTATGGAAGATCAACAAACACTTATTTTAGATGAACCATTTAATGCTTTAGATGCTGAAAGCGTTGAAAATATCCGCAATTTACTCCGAAAATTCAAGCAAGAAGGGAGAACTATTTTGCTTACCAGCCATAATCAAGAGGATATTGATGTTCTTTGTGATGAAGTTTACAGAATCAACCATTTTAAACTTGAAAAAGTGAAGTAATTCCTACCATAGGGAAAAGGATAAATTTTCTGTTGAAATGGGAAAGAGAGACTGACTTCCAATCTGGCGAAGCGGTAGTAAGAGTTAACTATTATAGCCTCATTATTCGCAAACTAATACCCAAGTACCTGAGAGCAAATTTGGTATTAGTTTGCTGCTTTTTTATGGTTCATGGCTCGATAAAATATTATCATTTATACGGTTTTAGAAGTGGTAACGTTAGGAGAATTTATGCCGTGACCGCACATCTTTTTATTCCAGCCGCCCGTTTGGGATCCGTTTTTATTAAGGAAATTTGTGATTTTATCGATAACCGTTATCATGCTTGTATGTACAACACTTGTCTTCATTCAGAGAGCAGACAGGAAACCTCAATAGCAATATAGAGCTGCTTGCGCTGTTTCAAGCTTATTGAAGAACAAGGAATGGGGAAAAGCAGTAAAAACTTTCCCTAAAACGAATGCCTAACAAATTAAGCTTCCGTTACTTGTTGCTTCTCAAGCACATGCCTCAGCAGCACTGAAAAACTTTTCTTTATGATGCTCGATGTACTCTAAAAAGATGCCATCGATTTTTTAACCTCATGGACATCCTTAAACATCCGCATTTTCCGCAATCAAATTTGCGGAAAATACGGATGTTTTTTCTTGTTCATTTTGATACAGTAAGGGTGAAGTCGGCCGGCCGTTCATTTTTAAAGTTTAGGGGGAGTGATGAAATTGAATAAAAACCTAAAAACAATTGCTATGTCTTTAGGAATAGGTCTAACTTTGTTGGCAGGGGCTAACGTGTATGCGGCAACCCAAACAGGTACTTTAACGTATAAAGACCTAGAGGCTCGTTATAAACTGGATGTCGATTGGAACTGGTTTGATAATGATAATGCAGTAGCTGAAACAAAATTTGTAAATCCTAAGAGTGGCTATAAAGTAGCTGTAAGATTAGAAATGTGGAAAAATGGTAAGATGCAAGGTTATAAATATCAGGAAGATAAAAAATGGGCACAGGTAACATATTCTTGGACAGGAGTTGATGTGTATCAAAGCAGACACTCTATTAATGATGTAAGCACAAACAAAGAGCTTGTTGTTCGTTCGTTGAGAGACGATTAATAGGAATTTTAGGCAAACATAAACGAGTATATTTACTCATTTATGTTTGCTCGCTCTTTTTTTGAATGACTATCTAAATTATTACTAGTGCCTTAGCTTCTATGAGAGAAGGTGTATCTGTGATTTTCTATTCTATCAAAAATCAATTAAAAGCACATCCCATTACCACTTTTTTTATTGTGTTAGGTTTGTCGTTGTCGGTGTTGATGATTTCAGTAGGAATTTCCAGTATTAACTATTCTCAGCTTCTTGAGCAAGAACAGGCGCGTTACCAACCGCGGCATGCCGTAAGCGTAGACATTACCTTTGCCAAAGAACCAAATTGGCAGCACATCTTGGAACTATTTGAAAGTATCGATCCACAAACAGGGGTTATTTTGGAAGATGTCATATTGCCCCATCGTGATGCTATGATGGCGGTTACGCCGGAATATTGGACAAAAGAAGTGGTAGAACGTTTTCCTTTAACGCAAGGGCGGTATTTTACGATCAAAGAGATAAAAAGAGGAGAAAAAGTAGCGCTTGTTGGGAAAGAAAGAATGGAAGACGTTATTATCGAAGGCAGCGAGCAATATCTCATGGCAGGTCGTGACAAATACAAAGTAATTGGAATCATTGGTGTTAAAGGAAAAAAGACAAGGGCGATTGATTATCAAGTGGTTATTCCAATGACGTCTCTTCCTGCTGATACAATTAATAAATTAACAAGTACGAAACAGCTGCATTTTACCATTCATAACCCGGTTAAGGATACGTATCCGGATGAAAAAATTATTCGAAACAATATGGAACAGTTATTTCCTGAAACACAAATGGACGTTTCGCCTTACATGAGTAAGACAATGTTCCATGTTGAGCTAAGTGAACGACTCTCGTTGATGGTAATGATTTATTTGTTAGCCATTGTGAATGCCATTAATCTTACTTCTTATTGGATTCAAGAAAGAACGTATGAAATTGGTATCAAAAAGGCGTTTGGTTATAGTAATTATGATATTGTTTCCATGCTTTTCTGGGAGATGTGTTTGATTTCCAGTACATCCGTTATTATTGGATATACGATACAGCTGGTATTCAACCGTGTTATTGAACAATGGATTGATTATCCTATCGATATTTCCATCACCCATCTATCTACAGCGGTTCTATTTGTTGTGTTTTCAGCCGTGCTAACTATTATTATTCCGGCGATAAAAGCGATTAAAATACAACCTGTTGATGTGATGAATAGAAGATAAAGGCGGTAGAACGATGAAATATACGAGGATTGCTTTTTCATCCATTGTAAAAAGAAAACTATCAATCTTGTTGATGGCACTCCAGCTTGTCGTCTCATTTTGGATGATTAACCATGCGCTAATTACCATAGATACGCTCAACTATCAAGAAAAACAGCTTTTTTCCATCTCTAAGATGGATGAGTATAAGACAGTGAAGTTGACGATGCCGGATGGGGATGATACTCAGTGGTTTGCGGAGCGGTTTCGGCAATTAGAAACATACATAAAAAGTTTACCAGAAATCCAAGGATACGGATCATTTAACACAACTAGCATCGTACCTCAAGATTTTCCCAAATGGCAAAAATATCAGCAGCGGAATAAGCAATTGTATGCGGGGACAAGAAGAGAAGATGATATTGAGAGTTCAGGCATTATTTATTTCGATTATGATATATATCGCCTGTTCACAAAGTTTGTCGTTATAAAGGGAAGAATGTTAGAAGAAGCAGATTTCCAAAAAGAAAACAACGATGTGATCCCTGTTTTAGTGGGATACGATTATCGTGATGTTTTTCGCATCGGGGACCGTTTTAAAGCTGAAGCCGGTGCAGGAGAAAAAACCATTAAAGTGACGTATGAAGTAGTCGGGATACTTGAAAAGGGAAGTAGATGGCTGTCGGGAAATGACTATTTTGTCAGTCCCGCTGACAACTTGGATCATTTTTTTGTCGCTCCTTTTTTTCCAGAGCAAAGAGAGGGCCGACCGATCAGTGTTGCCGTGCGATTACATAATACGTTCATCCAGCTTCATTCTGAAAAACAATTTAAGGACGTTAAAGTAGCCATTATGAAAAAAGGAAAAGAATTAGGGATTTCTCCTGTTTTGCAAACTGTTAGAAAAGATGTTGATGCCTATCAAGAGAATACCCGTAAAAGCAATCATTATGCTTTAGCTATCGGAACATTTTTTCTCATAGTGACCTTGATCGGTGTGATTTCTGTAACAATTTCATCGATTCGTGCACGAAAATATGAATTCGGTGTGATGATGGTGACAGGGGCGAGCAAACGAGATATTTCGTTCATGCTGATCATGGAACTGTTTTTCCTTATAGGAATTTCCGCCGTCATCGGTGTAATCGTCAGCTATTTGACCGAAGTCAATAATGATTTTTTAGGCTATAACATCCGGTTAGAGGCCTTTACATGGTGGTTGTATGGGAAAGTAGCGATCATCGCTATATTCATTATACTATTTTCAGCGATTATTCCATTATGGAACATTAAAAAGCTGGAATTACGGGAGTTGGTGGAAGGGAGAGAGTAACGATGGCTCTCATTGAGTTGGAGAAGATTTCGAAAAAGTACGGGAAAGATGAGTACACAACCGTTGCGTTAAAAGGCATTGATTTAACGGTGCATAATGGTGAATTCGTTTCTATTATGGGTCCTTCCGGATCAGGAAAATCTACGTTGTTAAATATTATTGGCTGTGTGGATGTGCCAACGGAAGGCATTTATCGTCTCGATGGAATTAATGTAACAACATTGCGTGATAAAGAACTCAGCCAAATTCGAAACAGAACGATCAGTTTTGTCTTTCAGCATTTTGCTCTCATGCATAACTTCACCGTTTTTGAGAATGTCGCTCTTCCGCTGTTTAAGCGGGATATAAGTAAAAAGGAGATAAAAGAAAAAGTGGATTATTATTTAGAGAAACTTGGCATTGCCGATTTAAGAAAAAAGAATGTCTCGAAGTTGTCAGGAGGGCAAAAGCAGCGAGTGGCCATTGCACGCGCAATGGCGGCAGAAACCGATATCGTGCTCGCAGATGAACCAACAGGTGCATTGGATCAAGAAAACGGAGCGAGGCTGATGGAACTTCTTTGCCAAATGAACGAAGAAGGGAAATGCATTATTGTCATCACACATGATGAAAAAGTTGCTTCGTATACGAAACGAATCGTTCGAATTGTCGATGGACAAATCCAATCAGACACGAAAGGGGAAAGACAATGAGTAAAAGAGGAATTTGGCCTGTCATTGCGGTCATTATGACAGCGATTATACTTGGCGGATGGTATTATGTTTTTTTCTATAATAAGCAAAATTTTGAATCATCAGCCGAGGGAACATTTCTCCCAGAGGAGTACGAACAACAATACCATGTGTTTGAAGCGACAATTAATGTCAACAAAAACAAATTTGATCAACTGCTCATCGAACATCGTATTGATTTGCGGGAAGGAAGCTTGAAGTATGCACTATATAACCCTAACGGCAAACTGGTTGAAAAAGGGGAAGTGAAGGCGGGGACTCCTTTTGCTAAAACGCTGAAGGTGAAACCAATCAAAGGAGAATGGATGGCAAAATACTATATCAATAAAGAAACGGATGGACACTATCTTTTAAAAATGAAAAGTAGCTAGACTGTTTTTGCAATGCATTAAGAGCATGTTCACAAACGCATAGCGAATGCATAATGCACATAAACAATCCATCATCTTAAGTGATGATTATAATTACCCGTGGTGCTAGTTGCGCTTTAGCGCTCAACTAGCCCAAGTGTAACTAGGAATAGGCTAACAATATTCCATCGAGCGCTACTTCAAATCCGATCATGGAATTCGCTCGAATCTCTGTGATCCGGTATTGGTCAACCAGAACCGAGAACATCGTCTCGATCACTTTGCGTTTTTGTTTGATCCACTGCTCCCATGTCTCAGGAGGACGATGTTTCTGGTTTTTTCGAGACGGGGTCCAAAGCGCCATTTGGTATTCTTCGTACAGCCTTTTTTGCAAGTCACGGCTAATGAACCCTTTGTCCCTGAGGTTATAGGGATGCGGAATTTGGGGCATGACGCTTTCGGCTGCGATTCGATCATGGCAGGGTGCTTCCGTCACCACATATCCCATCGGCAGGCCTTGATCGGTCACTTGAAGGTGCAGCTTAAACCTGTAGTATCATTGCTTTTTCGAAGCACAATGCCCGATATCAGAGATTCCTTGAAACCGTTTGACACGATACATTCTCGCGGCATGGCACAACTCCAACGGCAAGCTATCGACCACAGCGTAGGCATGGTGCTGCCCGCGTTTGGCCATATCGTAAATTTTAAAAAAAATAGCGATCAAGCCCTAATTATTGTGTAAAATTCCACTCTCCGCTCAGTGAACTTGGATCACTGGAAAACGAGGCCGTTTTTTGTCATTTTCTTTTTATACAATTTCTGGGACTTAATTTTGCACGTTAGAGGAAAAATAAAAATATCCGTGCATCAGCATCAAACATAAGTCTTCATTTCACAACCCTAATCGTGTATAATATACACAAAAGGTTCTTATAATAATAAGACCAAGGGTGCTGCAACACCCTCGGTCCTGCAATAGAACGGTTCCCTACAAGGGGGATCGGCAGTAGGCGGAAATAATCCACCCATGGCCGTTAACTCAAGGGTGGATTATTTCTTTTGGCTGTAAGACAGTATTGAAACGATAAGACTTGCGAAAGCAATCGCAAACATTAACGCTTCAAATACCGTCATCGGCATCACCCCCTTTCTGCACATAAAGGGGTACAATGCCGCCCCACCCTTGAGTTCTCCCGTACTATTGCTTTCCTATTATACTATATATTTACAAATTTTGAAATGGAAGATATAAGGTTTATCTTCTGTTTTTATTGGAAAACAGATGCCTTGTAGGGCATCTTTTTTATTGCGTATGGATGTTTAATCAATAATGCTAAAAAATAAAGGAGTTTCGATACTCTTTTGTTAATTTCTTTGTTACACTTATACTCTTTTCAACATCCTTCTTAAATTATGAAAATGGGATATATATAACACTAGTATTTTTATTGCTCGTTAATTTAACTTGCATGACCCTTTCAAAAAACTTATCCCTCCATAACAACAGTAGAACGAAGATGTAAGAAAGATAAAAACGCTCGCCTCTTTATAGAAACGAGCGTTTAACCAATGTGGTTTATATGGAAACTATCTATGGATCGGAGCACCGTCCTGCTAGCCGACAGGAGGTGAGACGGGCATCTTTGCAGTGCTAGTTTCTGTCAGGCTTCCACCGTCCCTGACTCGCTGCCGCTTTCTATATAACTACTCTCTTCGTCATCGAAATGAATATGCTTTTTACGTCATTATAACAATTTGCCCAACATATTCAAGGAGGTTTGGCCAATTTTCAAGGTGAATGTAACCTATTGGATTTTATATGGCATCTGTGTGTTGTGCGGATGCCATGTCCTTTTTGTTTAATTTTTCCTCGTTTCCTCAATCAGCGACAGCAACTTTTGTAGCGCGTCTCCCGCGTCGGACTGTTCCATGTTTTTCCGGTAGCGGTCTTTGTTTTCGTAAAGATGATAAATGGCGTTTCGCAGCGATTCGTTCGTTAAGTCTTCTTCCATCAGCACTGCGGCGTAGCCTGATTTTTCGAACGAGCGGGCGTTTAAAATTTGGTCGCCGCGGCTCGCTTCTTTGGAAAGAGGAATAAGCAGCATCGGCTTGCGCAAGGCGAGAAATTCGAAAATCGAGTTGGCGCCGGCGCGCGATAAGATGATATCCGCCATCGCCATCAAATGCGGGAGCTCTTCATCCACGTATTCAAACTGCTTGTATCCTTTTTCGTTCGCCAGTTTGGCATCGATATTGCCTTTCCCGCAAATGTGGACGATTTGAAAATCGACGAGCAGTTTTGGCAAATTGGCGCGCAGCGCGTCATTAATCCGCTTCGAGCCTAAGCTTCCGCCCATGGCGAGCAGAACAGGTTTCCCTTTTTCGAATTGGCAAAGCGCCCGCCCTTTGTCGGCGTTTCCCTGTTTTAATTGTTCGCGTACAACCGCGCCGATATAAATCCCTTTTTCTTCTTTAACATGGCGAAGCGTTTCTGGAAATGTAACGCAAATTTTTGTCGCAAATGGCATCGCGATTTTATTGGCAAGTCCCGGAGTGATATCCGATTCATGGATGATGGCGGGAACGCCATTCAGCCACGCGCCGATAATGACAGGGACGGAAACGAATCCGCCTTTCGAAAATACGAGGCTCGGCTTTTCTTTTTTTATGATGCGGTACGCTTGCAGCGTGCCTTTGAGGACTTTAAATGGATCTTTAAAGTTGTTCCAGTCAAAGTAGCGGCGCAATTTTCCTGTCGAAATCGGAAAATAAGGCACACCTTCCACTTTGGAAATAAGTTCGCGCTCAATGCCTTGATGGGAACCGATATACGCGATGTCCCAGCCTTGTTCTTTTAGCTTTGGAATGAGCGCTAAATTGACCATCACATGCCCCGCTGTTCCGCCGCCGGTAAGAATAATTTTTTTATTCAACATCATCACCTGTCTTTTTAGGTATCATGCCACTTAACATTTTTTAGAAACCATTATTGCGGAATTTCGTATTGTATTATAGCAAATAACTTAGGGCTTCGGGTGCAGAAACATGAAAACTTCGCGTGAATGAAGCGCTATCAAGGCCATGTTACGTCCCATTCCGCTTTTTTATAGCAATTTTTATTTAAAAGTGCGGTATGATCAATAGTCCTGTAATATATTATGATCTTTGCTGAGAAATATAAAATTGGAATTTTTTATATAAAATGAATAGATTGCAATTTTCTGTTTTCAAAAAAAGAGAGTATTGGTAAAGTACAAATAAGGGGTGAAAACGATGCTATTATGGATCGTTTTAGTTGTTGGAGCAATGATCATATTGTACGGCATCGTTCCAACCGTGCTGATTCGAAAAGCGAATTTTCGCGTTTACCGCAAAGGCGCTTCACCAGGAATGATCGCATTAACGTTCGATGACGGTCCTGACCCGTATTACACGCCGAGATTGCTAGATTTATTAAAAAAATATCAAGTGAAGGCGACCTTTTTTGTTGTCGGAAAAAAAGCGAAGCAATACCCTTCTATCGTGAAGAGAATGCATGATGAAGGGCATGAAATCGGGATGCATAACTATCGCCATATTAGCAATTGGTTCATTTTTCCGCCGTTTTTAGGAAAAGGGTTGCGAAAATCGGCAAATATTATCGAACAAATTACAGGAACGCGGCCGATTTATTATCGCCCGCCATGGGGACATTTTAATTTATTTACCCCGTTTTTGCAAAAAAAATATCCGACGGTGATGTGGACGGCTATTCTTGGCGACTGGAATGTGAAGGTTGGAGCGTTGGAATTGCATAAGCGGCTGAAAAACAGCGTGGAAGATGGAGCGATTATCGTTCTCCATGATAGCGGAACAACGTTTGGAGCTGACGAACTGGCGCCGGAACAAATGCTGGCGGCGCTGGAATGGTTGTTGAAAGAAGAAAAAGCAAAAAAGATGCGCTGGGTGACGATTACAGATTTGCTGAACGCGCAAACTAATAAACAAATTTCATCAATATAATAAATAATGGGGGATGGAATGGATACAGGGGTTTTGTTTTCATATGTGCACTCATATGGATATGCAATTATTTTTCTGTTTCTGTTTTTTGGTGTTGTCGGCATTCCCGCGCCAGAAGAGAGTTTGCTCTTTTTTCTCGGGATTTTTATTGCCAAGCAGCAGTTGTTATGGCAATACTGTTTTATGGCAAGCTGGTGCGGCGTGGTGGCGGGGATGGTCATTGCCTACGGCCTTGGCCGCTTTTTCGGGGCGCCATTTATTAAAAGGTATGGAAAGTATATCGGAATAAAAGAAGAAAAATGGGAGCGAACAAAAAGGTTGTTTCACCGGCACGGAAAGTGGGTCATTTTGTTCGGCTATTATGTTCCGGGCGTTCGGCAAGTTTCCCCATATATGGCTGGCGTGATCCGCTTTCCTTTCCGTTCCTTTTTATTGCATGCCTCCGTTGGCGCGGCGATATGGACGATCCCGATTATCGTTGTTGGGATGCTGCTCGGCCGGCATGTGAAAATTCCGCTCATTTATTTTCCAATGTTCGGAATTGCTGCATTTTTGCTATTTTTGTCTGGGATGTGGGTCGCGCAACGATTTCGCAAAAAATCTTTTGAAAATTAAAGGGAGCCAACGATGATGAAAATTCTTGTATTACCGTTGTTCCAAATGAGTACGGGGCATCATAAAGTCGCGGATACGTTGATCGATTTCCTGCAAAGGCAGTTTCAAGATGTACACTGCAAAAAAATAGATTTTTTAAGCTATTGCAATGAATTTATGGAAAAAATTGTTTCGGAAATGTATTTACGGTGGATTCGCTCTCATCCAGCTTCCTATCACCGCGTTTATAAGACATTTATGTACCCTGATTTTCATTGGCTGGAATTCGTTTCGCTTGAACCATGGCTGCCTTATTTTGAGAATAAAATGAAAAAATTGTTGGAGAAGGAGAGACCAACGCTTATCATTTGCACTCATTCGTTCCCATCGCGCATTTTGCAACGACTAAAGCGGAAAAGGGCGACTCAAACGCCAGTAATCAACGTGTATACAGACTTTTTTATCAATAGCGTGTGGGGGAAACGGGATATTGACTATCATTTTGTTCCGCATGCGGATGCAAAACGGGAACTAATGACGAAATATCATATTGATGAAAAGCGGATTATCGTGACAGGCATTCCTGTTCATGAAGCATTTATGGCCAAACATTCCGAAGCGAAAGGGAAAAGGCGCCCGTTTCATTTGTTGCTGGCGGGAGGCAACCAAGGGCTAGGCAATATTATCGATTTTTTTAAGAAAATGGAATACTCCCGCTTGTTCCGTTATTCGGTATTATGTGGAACAAACAAAAAGTTATATGATGAAATCGCGAGATGGAAGCATCCACATATCCGCCCTTTTTCATACATATCAAGCCCGCAAGAAATGAACCGCTTGTATAACGAAGTGGATGCGGTCATTACAAAGCCGGGCGGCGTTACGGTCAGTGAAGTGCTGCATAAGCAATTGCCTCTTTTCACCGTTAGTTATTTGCCTGGCCAAGAACAAATTAATTTGCAATATCTTGAAAAACGCGGACTAATTTATAATTTGACGGGCCATTGTTATTACGAGCGCAAAATCGTGCATGTATTAACGGACGAAATAGAAAAAAACCGTTTTTATCGCCGGGTGAATGAATATTTTTCCCAGATCGAAAAAACAGCGCAAGACGCGTTAAAAGAGATTGTCGCGATGCATCAAAGACAATACCGTGCTTTATGGAAATAGCAATTTCGCCATCTAACAGACTGGTTAGATGGTGTTTTTGCTATTTTCCAAGTGGCAAGACAGCCTGCATTGCTCATATAAAATTACCATACGATTGTGCTTGAAACATGTTAAAATAAAAACTATGGTAAACAAAGAGGAGGAACTTCAATGAAAACGAGAGTAGGGATTTTATATGGCGGAAAATCGCCTGAACATAACGTATCTTTATCAACAGCGATGGCAGTGATGAATGCCATTGATAAAACGAAATTTGACGTCATCCCAATTTATATTACGACAGAAGGGCAGTGGATCAAAGGCGAGCGGTTGACCGGACAAGTCACGGAAATAAAACAATTGCAGTTTCAGTCTGAGGCGAAAGCCATTATACCGGTGGCGTTGAACCAAACGCCGACAGCTGCAGATGGGAAAAAGCAGGAGGAAGCGGCTGTCGATGTCATTTTTCCGCTGCTGCACGGGCCGAACGGGGAAGATGGTACGGTGCAAGGGCTGCTTGAGCTGCTTAATATTCCTTACGTCGGAAACGGAGTGCTTGCCTCTGCGGTTGGCATGGACAAAGTGGTGATGAAAAACTTGTTCGCGCAAGCGGGATTGCGCCAAGCGAAATACGTGTCGTTTACGAAGCGGGAATGGAGTAAAAATGAAGAAGCGGCGTATGACAAGGTGGAACAAGCGCTTGGCTACCCTTGTTTCGTCAAACCGGCGAATGCCGGATCAAGCGTCGGAATTACGAAGTGCAAACGGCGCGCTGATTTGCAAGCGGCTTTTGCCGAGGCATTTAAGTATGACCGCAAAATTATTGTTGAGGAAGCGATTGTTGGCCGCGAAATCGAAATTGGCGTCATCGGTAACGATGATCCGATTTGTTCCGTTGTCGGAGAAATCGTGCCGAAAAAAGAATTTTACGATTATCAAGCGAAGTATGAGGACGGCAATACAGAATTAATTATTCCGGCAGATGTGACAAGCGAGCAGTACGAAACAATAAAACAAATGGCGATTACCGCGTTTAAGGCGCTTGATCTTTCGGGGCTCGTGCGGGCCGACTTTTTCTTAGGGGAAGACGGCGAAGTCTACATTAATGAAATTAATACAATGCCTGGGTTTACGCCGTATAGCATGTTTCCTTTGTTATGGAAACATAGCGGCATCTCCTATCCGGAACTGATTGAGCGCCTCGTACAGTTGGCGATCGAACGGCATGAAGAAAAGCAAACGATCACGTACACGTTTGAGAAATAAAAATGAAGGTGAAAAAAGATGATCACTCGTACATTGCGCGATATACAGGCGATGGTGGATGGCCGCGGGCTTGCGGATAAGTTTTTGGACATCATGGTTCATGGGGTTTCAACGGATACGCGAACCATTCAAAAAGGAAATTTATATGTTCCGCTGAAAGGAGCAAAATTTGACGGGCACACATTTGTCCAAGACGCGCTGGATAAAGGAGCGAGCGCTGTCCTTTGGTCGGAAACGGAAGGATCTCCGCCGGCAGACGTGCCAGTGATTGTCGTGGATGACACGTTGCGCGCGCTCCAGCGTCTTGCGCATCGGTACCGCAAGCAGCTTTCAGCAAAAGTCATTGGCATTACCGGGAGCAATGGCAAAACAACGACAAAAGATATCGTTGCCGCATTGTTGGCCACTACCTATAAAGTGCAAAAAACGGAAGGAAATTTAAACAACCATATTGGCGTGCCATTGACGCTCCTTCGTCTGGAAGAAGACGTAGAAATGGCCGTCGTCGAAATGGGAATGAGCAATTTTGGCGAAATTGAATTATTGTCCAACATCGCCGAGCCAGATGCAGCGATTATAACAAATATTGGCGAGTCCCATTTGCAGGAATTAGGTTCGCGTGAAGGGATCGCGCAAGCAAAATTAGAAATTTTGTCCGGCTTAAAAAAGAACGGCCTTTTCGTTTATAACGGAGACGAGCCATTGCTGGCAAGCCGGGTTGCCCATTTGCCGCTGCCGGAGCATGTGTTGACGTTCGGGCAAGGAAATAAAAATGATTATTATCCGGAGTCGGTCCATTTGCAGGCAAATGGCATGATGTTTACCATCCGTCAAGCGGCAAATCGATCTTTTTTTCTGCCGATTTTAGGGAAGCATCATGTATATAACGCATTGGCTGCGCTCGCTGTAGCCCGCTTTTTTGACGTAAGCTGGGAGAACGTGCAAGAGGCGCTTTCGCGATTGCAAGTAACGCGCATGCGCATGGAAGTCATCGAAACGGAAAAGGGCTGGACGGTTATTAATGATGCTTACAACGCCAATCCGACATCGATGAAAGCAGCTTTGCAATTGCTTCAAGAGTTGACAGGATATAAGAAAAAAATGGCTGTGTTGGGAGACATGCTGGAGCTTGGCGATCGGGAAGTGGAATTTCATCAGGAAATTGGTGCAATGCTGCGGCCGGAAATCGTTGATTATGTATTTACGTATGGGAAATTGGCACGCCATATTGCGCTTGCGGCGCAGCCGTTCTTTCCTGACGGGCGCGTGAACGCTTATGAAGATAAGCGGGCATTGGCGAAAGATTTGCTTGCGGTTGTTTCCCCGGGAGATGTGATTTTGCTGAAGGCGTCGCGCGGTATGAAGCTGGAAGAGCTGCTTCCTGATTTGCAATGACGATATTATTGTGTAAAATGAAAACAACAGCGAAAAATAAAAGCGGCGTATTGGAACGCCGCTTTTCAATTTTCCGTAATGGTGATGGCAATGATCGGATGTCTATGTATTCATGGATTTACGGGAAGCCCTGGTGAAGTTGCCCCGCTCGCGGAATATTTGCGCAAACGGACGGACTGGATGATTAAAACTCCGACACTTCCCGGACATGGCCAGCGTCTCCAGCTAAAAGGGATTACTTATGATCAGTGGTTTCGCTCGGCGGAAGAAGAATTGCAAGCGCTGATGGAAAGATGCGAAACGGTTTATGTGGTCGGCTTTTCGATGGGCGGAGTTATCGCGGTATATTTGGCGGAAAAGTATAAGATTGACAAACTCGTGCTATTAAGCGCCGCGTTTTACTATGTCAATCCGCGCCAATTAATAAAAGACATCCATGAAATCATTCGCGACGGGTGGCGGAGTTTTCGCGAAAATCCGCTTTTTATCCGCTATAAAAATAAAATTTTTGCGACGCCGCTGACGGCGATATTAGAATTCCGGAAGTTAGTGAACGAAGTCCGGCCGCTTTTGCCTCGTGTCCGCGTTCCTGCATTGATTGTGCAGGGAGAAAAAGATGGGATCGTTCCGCCGAAAAGCGCCCGTTATTTATACGAGCAGATTGGTTCGGAAAAGAAGAAGCTGTTATTTTTGCCCGATTCTTACCATCACGTCTGCTATGGTCCCGACCGGCATATATTATTTATGGAGGTAGAAAATTTTTTGTTAGAAAATGGTGATTATTGAAAATGACAGATGAAAATGGTATGATAACTGTCAAATATTTTATTCGATTCATTTTGGATCGTAAGGAATTTAAAGGAGTTTGAATAACATTGACAACATTTTACGAATTAGGATTAAGCAACGAATTGATGAAGGCGATTCGCCGGATGGGGTTTGAAGAAACGACCCCGATTCAAGCGGAAACGATTCCGTTAAGCCTGCAAAATAAAGATGTCATTGGACAGGCGCAAACCGGCACTGGAAAAACGGCTGCTTTTGGCATTCCGCTCATCGAAAAAGTCGATGTAACAAACGAGGCGATTCAAGGCCTTGTCGTAGCGCCGACGCGAGAGCTGGCGATTCAAGTATCGGAAGAACTTTATAAAATTGGCGCAGTCAAGCGCGTCCGCGTGCTGCCGATTTACGGCGGGCAAGATATTGGGCGGCAAATTCGCGCGCTGAAAAAACGCCCGCATATCATTGTCGGAACTCCCGGGCGAATTATTGATCATATTAACCGTAAGACGCTTCACCTAGAAAACGTGCATACCGTCGTGCTCGATGAAGCGGATGAAATGCTGAATATGGGGTTTATCGACGATATTGAGGCGATTTTAAGCAATGTCCCTGAGAAGCGACAAACATTGTTGTTTTCCGCGACGATGCCGGAGCCAATCCGCCGCATCGCTGAGCGGTTTATGAATGAGCCGCAAATTGTGAAAGTCAAAGCGAAGGAAATGACGGTTCCAAACATTCAGCAATATTATTTGGAAGTGCAAGAAAAGAAGAAATTTGATATTTTGACCCGTTTATTAGACATTCAGGCGCCGGAATTGGCCATTGTTTTCGGACGTACAAAACGGCGCGTCGATGAATTGGCGGAAGCGCTCAATTTACGCGGATACGCCGCTGAAGGAATCCATGGAGATTTGAGCCAAGCGAAACGGTTATCCGTTCTCCGCAAATTTAAAGAAGGCTCGATCGAGATTTTAGTCGCTACTGACGTGGCGGCGCGCGGATTGGATATTTCCGGTGTGACGCATGTCTATAATTTTGATATTCCGCAAGACCCGGAAAGCTATGTTCACCGTATCGGCCGCACTGGCCGCGCTGGGAAAACCGGCGTGGCGATGACGTTCGTTACGCCGCGGGAAATTGGGCAGCTTCATAATATTGAGCGCACGACGAAACGGAAGATGGAGCGGATGAAACCGCCGACGCTGGATGAAGCGCTGGAAGGGCAACAGCGTATCGCGGTGGAAAAGCTCATCGCAACGGTCGAAACTGAAAATCTTTCTTTTTATAAACGGGCAGCGGAAGAATTACTGGAAGAGCACGACTCCGTATCGCTTGTCGCTGCGTGCATAAAAATGCTGACAAAAGAGCCGGATACGACGCCAGTGCAATTAACCGAGGAGCCACCGCTTCCGGTAAAACGGGAGAAAAAGCGCGCAAACCGTTCAGGAAGCCAGCGGGAGCGTTCAAAAAAACGGCGTGTCGCTCGTTAAAAAACGGCGCAATAAGCGCCGTTTTTTTTATTTAAGTGCCGACACAGGCATGCACACGCTGTGTTTCCCACATTGGTTGGAGAGTATAACGAGACAAAGAAAAGTTACTCATAATTGGAGCTCATCGCAAGCGTGCTGCAACGAATGGGTTATGTTAGAAAATAATGATACAGTTTTTTACAATATACTTATGTGAGAATTAAGAATTCTATTTGTTTTTGGCCTTTCCCGGCATTTTTCTAATTATGGGAAGAAGAAAGGGATCATATCGCCAATGTGCGGCAATTATTCTCCCCGCTGATAATCATGAACATATCTGGTCTCTAAAAAGCGATAAAGAGGTTCGCGTGCATCGATGATTTGGTGCCCAGCTTATTCTGTTCTTTTTACATGAATAAAAAGAACGGTAAAGCAGCATGACTGTTTGACTGAGGCGGCACAAAAAGATGAAGCATTATTTCGGCTTGTCAGTGATGGCAGCCCGTTTCCTGAAATCGAATGAATCGATATGTGAATTTTATATTTGGCAACCGTTCTTGCTTTTGCGAAATCTTGGACAGCAGTGTTAGCGAATGAGAAAAGGCCGCTGCCGATGCAGATGGGAAGAAATGAACGGGGCAATAATCCCCCCTCCTAAAAAGCCGAACAGGTGGGCGGCCATGTTTGCATCAGGAGCGGTAAATGCGATAAATAGACTAACACATAATACGGCGAAAAGAAGACGGGCGTGCTGTGCTTCGATGATATCGCGGCGAAATGTGGCCAAATATCCGTACATGCCGAACAAGCCGAAAATTGAGCCGGAAGCTCCGGCGTGGCTGTACATTGCCGGCAGAAGAAAAAAGGTGGCAACATTGGCAAATATCCCGCTTCCTATATAAAGAATCAAAAATTTGCCTTTTCCTAACATGTTTTCTAAGGCGGGGCCGAATAAAATAAGGGAAATCGAGTTAATAACCATATGTTCAAACCGTACGTGCAAAATGAGCGGGGTTACGAACCGCCAAGATTCCCCTTTTTTGATGGCGGCGTTAAAGCCGATCATTTTTTCCCATAACGGCTCAGCTATGGGAATGCGTAAAAAAAACATGAACCAAATCACTATATGAAGGACAACAAGAATGGTAACGACAGGATAAAACCGAAAAAAGGCATGGGCGTTTTCCATACGCACAAACATAACCTTCGCTCCTTTATTGGTTTGTTAAAATGTATGTACGAAGTAGAAAGGATAGAAGAGGAATGATTATCGGAATTGGCATCGATATTGTAGAGTTGAAACGGATCGAACAGCTAATAGCGAAAAATGAAAAATTTATCGATCGGATTTTAACGGAGAACGAAAAAGTGATTTTTTTCCAATTACCGCCGAAGCGCAAAGTGGAGTTTGCCGCGGGGAGATTTGCGGCAAAAGAAGCATATGCAAAGGCGGTCGGAACAGGGATCGGAAAAAATGTATCGTTCCATGATATTCAAATTATGCACGATGATCAGGGAAAGCCGATCGTTGTTTCCGATATGGAGGAGAACTGCCGCGTCCATGTTTCGATCTCCCATAGCCGTGATTATGCGATCGCTCAAGTCATTATTGAACGCTTGTCATAGCTAGTCTGCATATTCCCTTTGCTTGCCTCATATATTGTAATGGACAAATGGAAATTGATATGAGGCAAAGGGGTTGAAACGATGAGGGGCAACGTGTTTAGCGTGTTTCTTTGCGCCATACTGCTGATCGCTTTAGCTGGTTGCGGGGCAAAATCGCAAGAAGATGTGGTGAAAGCACTTGATAAAAAGATGGATGAGATGACAAGCTATCAAGCAGAAGCGAAAATGACGTTTCAAACTGGCGATAAGCCGCAAGTTTACGACGTCGAAATTTGGTATAAGCATCCTTCATACTATCGGGTCAGCTTGAAAAATGCCGATAAAAACCAAAGCCAGATGATTTTGCGCAACGATGAAGGTGTTTTTGTTTTTACTCCGGCATTAAACAAAAGCTTCCGTTTTCAAAGCGATTGGCCGAAAAACAGCAGTCAAGCCTATTTGTACGAATCATTAGTGAAAGACATTTTAAGCGATTCAAAAGCAAGTTTTAAAGCAACGAAAAAGCATTACGTATTTGAAACGAAAACAAACTATCCGAACAGCAGCATGATTCCAAAACAGGAAATTACGTTAAACAAAAAAGATTTATCTCCGGTATCTGTCAAAGTAATGGATACAGATCGGAACGCTTTATTAACCGTGCGATTTTCAAAAGTAGAGTTTAATAAAAAATTTGATGCTGATGCGTTTGATACGTCCAAAAACATGACCGGCGCCCGCTTGGAAGTGCCGACGATGGCAAAAGCGGAAAACCAAGCGCTTGAAGTTATGTATCCGGCCAATTTGCCAGAAGGAGTAAAACAGGTAGAGGAAAAAGAAGTTGCTTCTGAAAACGGAAAACGGATTATTATGACATTTGGGGGCGAAAAATCGTTCACCTTAATCGAAGAGAAAGCAGAAGTGCTGCCGGCGACGAGCACCCCGACGCTTGTCAATGGCGAACCGGTCGATTTAGGGTTTGCGATCGGCGCGCTGACGGACCAGACTCTTACTTGGTCGTATAAAGGGATCGACTTTACGCTTGCTTCTTCGGATTTAACGCCGGATGAACTGGTGATGATTGCCCGCTCTGTCCAAGGAAAAACGGCGAAATAATGACATTGTGCAGGTCCGCAAATTGCCGGGCCTGTTTTTTGCTGTATAAAAAATCCAATCGATGCATATTCCCTTCATTGTCTTTGAAGTGGTAAACTAAAAAAAGATGCAATTCATCTTATTCGAGAATAATCAACAAACCATCCATTTTGATAGACGAGGAAGTGCAGTGAGAGATGACCAGTATGTTTTACCGCGATACTTGGGCAGAAATTGATTTAGACGCGATTTACTATAACGTTTCACAACTGAAAAATTTTTTGCCAAACGATGTCCGCATCATGGCGGTGGTGAAGGCGAACGCTTACGGCCACGGTGATGTGCAAGTGGCAAAAACTGCGCTCGAGGCAGGGGCCTCTTATTTGGCAGTAGCGTTTTTGGATGAAGCGCTCGCATTGCGAAAAGGCGGAATTGACGCTCCGATTCTCGTGCTGGGAGCTTCCCGGCCTAGCGATATTAATATCGCTGCAAAACACCGGATTACGCTCACCGTGTTCCAGGCAGAATGGATTGAACAAGCGGCAGATTTTTACAGTGAAACGGCGCCTGTTTTGTTTCATTTAAAAATGGATACGGGAATGGGGCGGCTCGGGGTGAAAGAGGAAACAGAAACGAAGCGCCTCATTGAACAAATTGACCGCCATCCGTATTTTTCGCTAGAAGGCGTTTATACTCATTTTGCCACAGCCGATGAAATCAACACGGGCTATTTTTCTTTTCAATACGATAATTTTTTACGGATGCTCGAATGGCTTCCATATAAACCGCCTCTTATTCATTGCGGGAACAGCGCGACGACGTTGCGGTTTCCGGATAAAGTGTTTAATATGGTGCGCTTTGGCATTTCGATGTATGGACTATCTCCTTCACCGGAAATAAAACAATATTTGCCATATACATTAAAGGAAGCCTTTTCATTGCATAGCCGCCTTGTTCATGTGAAAAAGCTGAAGCCGGGAGAAAAGGTAAGCTATGGCGCGACATATACGGCAGAAACGGAGCAATGGGTCGGCACAGTTCCAATTGGATATGCGGATGGTTGGTTGCGTAAGCTGCAAAACTTTCATGTGCTTGTTAATGGAGAAAAAGCGCCGATTATTGGAAGAATTTGCATGGATCAGCTGATGGTCCGCCTGCCAAAGCAGCTGCCAGTCGGAACGAAAGTGACCTTGATTGGCCGGCAAGGTGATAAATATATTTCTGTTGATGATGTTGCACAATACTTGGATACGATTAATTATGAAATTCCTTGTACAATCAGTTATCGTGTTCCCCGTATTTTTTTCCGAAATAAGAGTATAATGGAAGTGAGAAATCTTGTTTATGCATAAACTGAAAAATTTTTCAGAAGATAATGACCAGAAAACAGAGAAATGACTTTGCACTGTGTTTATTTAATGGTATTATGAAATGGAAGCGATGAATCGGCTGCAGTTTGTGGAGGTGTGTATTCGTGTCGGAATCTAGCGCAACAACGGAAATCGTCGTTCGTTTACCTCAAGCACTAGTAACGGAATTGGATGTGCTTGTTAAACAAGAGAACGGCAACCGTAATGATCTCATTTATCAAGCAACTAAAATGTACATTCGCGAGCGAAAAAAACGGCAAATCCGCGAGGCGATGAGACGCGGTTATATGGAAATGGCGAAAATCAATTTATCCATTGCTTCAGAGGCGTTTCTTGCAGAATATGAAGCCGACCACACCGTTGAGCGTTTAGTTAGCGGGGGGTAATGCTTTGATTGTTAAGCGTGGCGACGTTTATTTTGCGGACCTTTCCCCGGTAGTTGGCTCGGAACAAGGAGGCGTTCGTCCGGTATTAGTCATTCAAAATGACATTGGAAATCGGTTTAGTCCGACGGTGATTGTGGCGGCGATAACAGCGCAAATCCAAAAAGCAAAGCTGCCGACACATGTTGAAATTGACGCGAAGCGTTACGGGTTTGAGCGGGATTCTGTTATTCTGCTAGAGCAAATTCGGACGATTGATAAGCAGCGGCTGACAGACAAAATTACTCACTTGGACGATGAAATGATGGATAAGGTGGATGAAGCGCTGCAAATTAGTTTAGGACTCATAGATTTTTAGCAGCAGCGCCCAGATATAAATTGGCCGTTCAAGCGAGTGCACGGTACCACCTATCGCTTCCGTTTCATAAAAAGTGGTGGGTTGTCTGCTATGTGCAAAAAGGGCAGGTCGCAAGCGATCGATCTGTCCGACTATTTTATAACGATTCCTGCAAAAATAGCTGCATCATTGTAGCTATTTTTATTTTTCGCATATGGAGGGGTCAAGGGGTTGTTAAACAGAGAAGCATTAATAGACTTAATAGCGAAAGAATTACAATTGTCCGCCAAACAGGTCAGCAACGTGATTTCCCTTTCTGAGGAAGGAAATACAGTGCCGTTTATTGCCCGCTATCGCAAAGAGATGACGGGCGCCTTGGATGAGGTGCAAATTCGCAACATTTTGGAGAAATGGAATTACTTGCAAAACTTAGAACAGCGCAAGGAAGAAGTTCTCCGCCTTATTGATGAGCAAGGCAAGCTGACGGACGAGCTGAAAAATGCAATTATCCATGCTACGAAACTGCAGCAAGTGGAAGATTTGTACCGCCCTTACAGACAAAAACGGCGCACAAAAGCAACCATCGCAAAGGAAAAAGGGTTAGAGCCGCTTGCGGAATGGTTGTGGACGTGCCCGGCGGCGCCGCGGCCGGAAGAAAAAGCATTGGAGTTTGTGAATCCGGACAAGGAAGTGCTTACTGCCGAAGAGGCACTTCAAGGAGCGAAGGATATCATTGCCGAAAAAGTATCAGATGACGCCCAGTTTCGCCAATGGATCCGCCAGCAGACGTGGAAAAAAGGTGTCATCGTATCGACCGTGAAAGAGCTTGAAAATGATGAGAAAAAAGTATATGAAATGTATTACGAGTATGAAGAGCCGGTGCACAAAATCGTTCCCCATCGTGTGCTGGCGCTCAATCGCGGCGAAAAAGAAGGGGTGTTGCGCGTCTCCATTCAGCCTCCGGTAGAGGATATTATAGCATATTTGCAAAAACGCATTATTACAGATCGCCAGTCTCCTGCCGCTATTCTTCTTGCCGAGGCGATTGAGGACGGCTATAAACGGCTTATAGAGCCGTCCATCGAGCGCGATATTCGCAATGAGTTGACCGAAAAAGCGGAAGAACGGGCGATTCACATTTTTGCGGAAAACTTGCGCAAACTATTGCTTCAGCCGCCGTTAAAAGGAAAGATCGTCCTTGGCATCGACCCTGCTTATCGAACAGGATGCAAGTTGGCGGTTGTTGATGAAACAGGAAAATTGCTGAAAATCGATGTTATTTACCCTCATCCGCCGCAGCCGCGGATCGAGGAAGCGAAGGAAAAATTGATCCGTATGATCGAAGAGTATAATGTCGAGATGATTGCCATTGGGAACGGGACGGCGTCAAGGGAAACGGAGCAATTCGTGGCAGATACATTAAAGCAAGTGGATAGAGAAATTTTTTACCTTATTGTCAATGAAGCGGGAGCGAGCGTCTATTCTGCTTCTGACCTTGCCCGCCAAGAGTTTCCGGATTTGCAGGTAGAGGAGCGGAGCGCGGTTTCCATCGCGCGGCGCGTACAAGACCCGCTTGCGGAACTGGTGAAAATTGATCCAAAATCAGTAGGGGTCGGCCAATATCAGCACGACGTTTCGCAAAAAAAATTAGCAGAATCGCTGCGGTTTGTCGTGGAAACAGTTGTCAACCAAGTCGGTGTTAACGTCAACACCGCCTCTGTTTCGTTATTGCAATACGTATCCGGCCTTACGAAAACAGTATCGGAAAATATCGTGAAACGCCGCGAGGAACAAGGAAAGTTTAAAAACCGTGAGGAATTGAAAGCGATACCGCGCCTTGGCGCTAAAACATACGAACAATGCATCGGCTTTTTACGCATTGTGGACGGAGACGAACCGCTCGACCGTACGCCGATCCATCCAGAGCGGTACGAAGAAGTGAAAAAACTGCTGCACCAACTTGGCTTTACCACCGAGCATATAGGAAGCGAGGAACTTCGCCAAGCATTGCAATCTCTTTCTATTCCTGACACGGCTGCTGAGCTTGGCATCGGAGAATTGACATTGCGGGACATTATTGACGCTTTAGTCCGTCCGGAACGCGATCCCCGTGACGAGCTGCCGAAGCCGTTGCTGCGAAAAGACATTTTAAAAATGGAAGATTTAAAAAAGGGAATGGAGCTAGAAGGCACGGTGCGCAATGTCGTCGATTTCGGGGCGTTTGTGGATATTGGAGTAAAGCAAGACGGGCTTGTCCACATTTCAAAATTAAGCAAGCAATATGTACGCCATCCGCTTGATGTTGTATCCGTAGGTGATGTCGTTAAAGTATGGGTTGACAACGTTGATGTTGATAAAGGAAGAATTTCCTTATCCATGATTCCGCCGGAAGAATCGGAAAAAACACTGCCTTCATGAGCAGTGTTTTTTCTGATAAAAAAACCAGCATTGATTTAGCAATTTGATTTGGTAGCGATTTTTTTCATAATAGGCCCGTCTCATTTGATTTTTGAACCATGTTGGCATGACGGTTGACCTCCCGCAACAAAAAGGTTCATATATAATGTATGTATCGTTAGTCTGTCCTGTTCTAAAAAGTAAGGAGTAACGAAAATGGAACAAAGTGATTTGCAACGTCTTGTCGAAAGAATATCTTTGCAATTTTTTCAGAAGCCGTTTAAGCATACCGCAACATTCAATCCGCGCCTGCGAACGACAGGAGGGCGTTACATACTGCAAACTCACAACATCGAATTGAACAAAAAATATTACGAAGCGTTCGGGGAAGAAGAGCTGATTGCCATCATTAAGCATGAATTGTGCCATTATCACCTTCATTTAGAAGGAAAAGGATACCGCCACCGCGACAAAGACTTTCGCGATTTACTGCGGCAAGTTCAGGCTCCCCGCTATTGTCGCCCCTTGCCCCAGCAAGCGCGCCAAAGAACGAAAAAGGTGTACGTGTATGTTTGTTCCGATTGCGGCATAAAATATAGACGGAAAAAGCGGATTAATACAGACAAATATGTTTGCGGGCGCTGCCATGGAAAACTAATGCTGGATAATGAGAAAGATCGATGAAATGAAAGGGCTTTGTCGAAGCTTTACATTGCCGTGAAAGAAGTTTTTTGCAGGTAAACGTAAAAAGCAGGGGCTTATTGTTGCGTTAAAGCCTTAGTTCAGCAGACTTGGCTCTTCGTTTTTCTGATCTTTTGCACCAATTCAGGGACTGATTCGAAAATTTTTGTTTAAAAAGTGTTGACAGCTAATCTTTATATATGCTAAATTATAAAAGCCGTCGCTGAAAGGCGATGGATGATAAATGAAAGTTGAAAGCTATTGACAACTGCCTATTCGCTCAATATAATAATGAATGTCGGTTATGCAAATTGTTAAATTTTATAAAGTTGCATTCCGCAATAGCTCAGCGGTAGAGCAACCGGCTGTTAACCGGTAGGTCGTAGGTTCGAATCCTACTTGCGGAGCCTTTGGAGAAGTACCCAAGTGGCTGAAGGGGACGGTTTGCTAAACCGTTAGGTCGCGTCTTTGCGGCGCGCGGGTTCAAATCCCGCCTTCTCCGCCACTTTCCGATATATTTTATCCGTGGCCCGTTGGTCAAGTGGTTAAGACACCGCCCTTTCACGGCGGTAACACGGGTTCGAATCCCGTACGGGTCACTGCAAATGGGTGTTGGGGATGAAAGCACCAACCCCATTTTATTGATGGTCCCGTAGTGTAGTGGTTAACACGCCTGCCTGTCACGCAGGAGATCGCGGGTTCGAGTCCCGTCGGGACCGCCATCTGAACATAATACATTGGGCTATAGCCAAGCGGTAAGGCAACGGACTTTGACTCCGTGATGCGCTGGTTCGAATCCAGCTAGCCCAGCCATGAGCCATTAGCTCAGCAGGTAGAGCATCTGACTTTTAATCAGAGGGTCGGAGGTTCGAATCCTCCATGGCTCATTTTTGCGGGTGTGGCGGAATTGGCAGACGCACCAGACTTAGGATCTGGCGCCTTACGGCGTGGGGGTTCAAGTCCCTCCACCCGCACTTTAATCCATACGCGGTCGTGGCGGAATGGCAGACGCGCTAGGTTGAGGGCCTAGTGGGGGCAACCCCGTGGAGGTTCAAGTCCTCTCGACCGCATAAAAATTGTTTTGCAATTTAATTATTGCGCTCGTAGCTCAACTGGATAGAGCATCTGACTACGGATCAGAAGGTTAGGGGTTCGAGTCCTCTCGAGCGCGCCATTCGGGAAGTAGCTCAGCTTGGTAGAGCACATGGTTTGGGACCATGGGGTCGCAGGTTCGAATCCTGTCTTCCCGATTTATTAACGCAAATAAAATATGCGGGTGTAGTTTAGTGGTAAAACCTCAGCCTTCCAAGCTGATGTCGTGGGTTCGATTCCCATCACCCGCTCCACATTATTTTATGAATGTTCCTTGAAAACTGAACAAAACGAAGCGTCCACATAGAAAAGCGGAGGCGACTGGCATCGAAAGGTGCTGGCGCTGAAGCTGAAGCCAATCTACTTTCTTTTTGGAGAGTTTGATCCTGGCTCAGGACGAACGCTGGCGGCGTGCCTAATACAT